>CAJFSX010000021.1 GCA_904419775.1 Candidatus Pararuminococcus gallinarum
TTCCGAGTTTTACAGCAACTTCTTCCTCGCTGTACCCGATTCTCTCCCGCGCTTTTTTGAGTGGGAACGGAAACTGACGGAAATTATAATTTTCATTGTTATCTTTTGAAAAAGGTAAGTCTCCGTCAAAAAAAATAACTTCAAACTCCTCAAGAGACAGTTGGAGTACCTGCGTGATGGTAAACGCATCACTGAGCGTCACTCTCACGTTCCCGTTTTCCCGCTTGATGTAGCTATCAACGGTACGGTCAATGGCGTCTGCAAGCTCTTGAGCCTTGACCCCTCTGCGGATGCGAGCCACCCGCAACTCTGTCAGGTTCATCCTCGAACCTCCTTTCTTCTGTCCTCTTTTTTATTATAGTATAACGGACACGCAATTTCAAGCCTGTTCTTATAAAATTAGTAACTTTTCTTGATGTTCGTTATAAGATTGGTGTACAATATTACGTAGGAGGTAATTACTATGGCAGACTTTTCAAGCAAACTCAGAGACATCATCGAATCCAGAGGCGTCACGCAGTCGTGGCTTGCCGAAAAAACAGGGGCAACGGAGGCTACCATCTCTCGGTATCTATCCGGCGTCCACAAGCCCAACTTGGACATTGTGGCACGCATCGCCCAAGCACTGAACGTGTCCATCGACTATATCATGGACCTATCGCTCAGCCCTACACCCTATAAGGAGCCAGAGCGAGAAATTGTGATTCTCGCAGACGCATATCGCAGGGCAGACGATGACCACAAGAACATCGTCTGGAGCGTGCTGGACTCCTACCTTACGCCAGAGGAAAAAACATTCGTATCGCAGCCAAAGCAAGACGCGACAGCCGGATGAAGCGGCAGCAATCTGCCTTGGTGATTGACTTCGTACAATTCAAGAACCGCAATACCGAGAAAGCCGACCTCGCTGCCAGCAAGGACGGCTTTCATACTATGGAGGTGAACAAGGATGGGGAAGATAGCTGATAAGCTGAAACAGATTCGGGTAGCAATCTACGTCCGGGTGTCTACCCATTACCAGATTGATAAAGACAGCCTTCCCGTCCAAAAGGAAGAGCTGATAGCATACTCCAAGTATGTTCTGAACGCCGATTCCTATGAAATATTCGAGGACGCAGGTTTCTCCGCAAAGAATACAGACCGTCCCGGCTTCCAGCAAATGATGTCCAGAATCCGCGAGGGGGAGTTCTCTCATGTACTGGTATGGAAGCTGGACCGAATCAGCCGAAATCTTCTTGACTTCGCAGCGATGTACGACGAGCTGAAGCGTCTCGGCGTCACTTTCGTATCGAAGAACGAGCAGTTTGATACTTCCTCTGCGATGGGCGAGGCAATGTTGAAAATCATTCTCGTTTTTGCAGAACTTGAAAGGAAGATGACAGCGGAGCGAGTCATCGCCGTGATGATTTCTCGTGCTGGCAACGGTCAGTGGAACGGCGGTCGCATCCCGTTCGGTTACAACTATGACAAAAATACCGAAACCTTCTCGGTCAACGAAATAGAAGCCGCAGTCGTACTGAAGATGTTCGACCTATATGAAGAAACTCACTCTCTCTTGCAGGTAGCAAAGGCTCTCAACGCCTCTGGAAGCAGGCATAGGAGCGGCAAGGAGTGGACGCCCACCACCGTGAGTATCATCCTCAAAAGTCCGTTCTACACGGGCGCGTACCGCTACAATTACTACGATATGTCCAAACGTAACAGCAGACAGGATGTAAAGCCGGAGGGAGAGTGGGTTATTGTCGAGGACCATCACCCAGCTATCATAGACCTTGTACGATGGAAAAACGTCGTAGAGCTGCTGGAGCGCAACAGGAGAGGCTGGCAGTCTGCGGGCAAGACGTACACAAGGAAGAACATCCATGTGTTCGCAGGCTTGCTCACTTGCGGTGTGTGCGGGAGTATCATGAGCGCTACCAGCAATGCCAGAGCGCACAAAGATGGCTACCGTCCCTCCAACTATGCCTGCATGAGCCACCGAAAAAACAACGGCTGTACAAACAAGTACATTACAGACACCAAGATAGGGCCGTTCGTTCTGAATTATATTTCTAACCTCATACGAGCAAAAGAGAGCTTCGGCAAAACGACCTCACCTGAAACTCTCCAGAAAAAACTCTTGCGGGGCAATATGTTCAAAGATATAGTACGAATCAAAGAACCGGGCCTGATGGAGCTTTACAACCTTTACCGCTCACAGTTACCGGGCGTGAAGTATGCGTCTAAGGTTGCTGAAAGGAGCGGTTCCAGCGATACCGCCTCAGAAAAGGACATTTTACTCTCTGAGCGTCGTAGGTTGGAACGGGCGCTCTCAAGGCTGAAATCTCTTTACCTGTACTCTGAAGAGGATATGTCCGAGAGAGACTATGTAATCGAGAAGAACCAGCTCACGGAGTCTCTTGACAAGGTAAATGAGCGGCTGGACAAACTCAACGACGGCCTATCTTCTCAGTTCTCCATCAGCGATGAAGAGCTGCTTGCGAAGGCCAGTTATTTCATCATGAGCCAGAAACTTCTGGACAGGCGCTTCGTTGATTACAGGCGTCTCTTGAAGGAGACAGACCCCCGAATCCTGAAGGAATTTATAAACTCGGTAAGCTCCAACTTTTGTATAAAAAACGGGCGAATCGAGTCCATAACCTTCAAAAACGGCATAATTCACGAATTTGTGTACGCCGACGAAGAACCTGTTGCCGAGGCTTCAGAGGGCTAAAAACGCCGAAAAATCCCCGAAATACGCTGATTTCGAGGATTTTTCTTTTGTCGCAAGGACCTTCTAAAAAACTGTTATCGAATGAACATCGCGTCCCCAAAGCTAAAAAATCTGTATTTTTCTCTCACCGCTTCTTCATACGCCTTCATCACATGATCGTAACCGGCAAAAGCGGAAACCAGCATAATCAAGGTGCTTTCCGGTAGATGGAAATTAGTGATTAGCCCGTCGATTGCCTGAAAAGTATAGCCTGGATATATAAATATATCGGTAGAGCCTGAGCATTCTTTAAAATCGCCGTATTTTTGTGCCACCGATTCTAAGGTGCGGCAGCTAGTTGTCCCCACGGCAATGACTCTGTTTCCTGCTTCTTTTGCCTCCCGGATTAGATGAGCTGTGGCCTCGGGCATATAGTAGCGTTCCGAATGCATTTTATGTTCTTCAATATTCTCTACCTTTACCGGCCGGAAGGTGCCAAGACCCACATGAAGTGTTACATATCCAATCTTAATTCCCCGCTCTGTCAGCGTCTTCATAAGGTCCTTTGTGAAATGAAGCCCTGCTGTAGGCGCTGCCGCTGAACCGATCTCCTTGGAATAGACTGTCTGATAACGTTCCTTATCTTGGAGTTTCTCCTTGATATAAGGGGGCAGCGGCATCTGTCCGATGCGGTCAATAACATCGTAAAAATTCCCCTCATGGGTGAAGCGGATTAAACGGTTGCCACCTTCTAGTACATCTACGATTTCTCCTCGCAGGATACCGTCACCGAAGATGAGCACATGTCCAGGTTTGGCCTTTTTCCCAGGGCGCACCAGCACTTCCCACAAATCTATCTGCTTCTGTTCCAGCAAGACAACTTCGATATGAGCGCCAGTATCCTCCCTATCTCCATAAAGACGAGCGGGCAGCACTCGGGAATCGTTGACAATCAACACGTCCCCGGCCTTCAAAAGGTCAGGCAGGTCATAAAAATGATGGTGGGAAAGCTCCCCCGAAAAACGATCCAAATGGAGAAGGCGGGAATGGTCCCTTGGCTCTATGGGGGTCTGTGCGATTAGTTCAGGCGGAAGATCAAAAAAGAAATCCGATTTTTTCATTTGATTTATCCTCTTTCAACAAAATTATGAAAATGAACACAAATAGTTTGACATCAATTTGTGCAGATGGTAATATAGATAAAAAGAATATGCCCAGGGATAGAGGTGCATCTTTAAAAAGTATGTAAGAGCGAGACTGCCAAGGTCGCTTGAGCGATTACAGAAAGGTAAAGTTGCCGAAGGCGGACAGTGCCGGCAGCTGTCTGACCTGGTTGCTTAGTCGAACAGGCTGGTGACTGTCATCATGCAATATGATGAAGAGCTATCGTTTTTTCTCCATCAGGGAAAAGAGCGTCAATGTCTCTATTATATTGTATTAAAAGCCGGTTTTCAACCGGTTTTTTTCATATCCCCAAGTATTCCCCTGATATTATTTTGATCGACTGGAAGGAGTCAAGAACAAAATGAAGCAATATCGTGTTGCAGTTGTCGGAGCGACCGGCATGGTTGGCCAAAGATTTATCACATTGTTGGCAGATCACCCCTGGTTTAAACTTACCGCTCTGGCTGCTTCTCCCCGTTCCGCGGGCAAAACATACGAAGAGGCTGTTGGTAACCGTTGGGCCATGGCTGCCCCTATGCCAGAAGTGGCAAAAAAAATGGTAGTATTGGATGCTTCGCATGTAGAAGAGGTTGCCGCATTGGTTGACTTTGTTTTCTGTGCCGTGGACATGAAAAAGGATGAAATCCGCGCACTGGAGGAGGCTTATGCCAAAGCGGAGTGCCCTGTGGTATCCAATAACTCTGCCCATCGCTTTACCCCCGATGTTCCTATGGTTATTCCGGAGATCAACGATGCTCACCTGGAGGTCATCCCCGCCCAAAGAAAGCGCTTAGGAACTAAAAAAGGCTTTGTGGCGGTCAAATCCAATTGTTCGCTTCAAAGCTACGTTCCAGCTCTTCATCCTCTCATGGAATTTGGTTTAAATAAAGCATTGGTTTGCACTTATCAAGCAATTTCCGGTGCCGGTAAGACCTTTGCCACCTGGCCGGAGATGGTAGACAATGTCATCCCCTATATCGGCGGCGAAGAGGAAAAAAGCGAACAGGAGCCTCTGAAAATTTGGGGCAAAGTGGAAGACGGAAAGATTGTTCCCGTTTCTTCCCCTTCCATTACGGCTCAGTGTATCCGGGTTCCCGTTTCTGATGGGCATCTGGCCGCATGTTTCATGAGTTTTGATAAAAAACCTTCCATCGAACAAATCAAAGAAAAGTGGGCCACTTATTCCGGAGCTCCTCAGGCTCTTAATCTCCCCAGCGCTCCCAAACAGTTCCTCCATTATTTCGAGGAAGCAGATCGCCCTCAGACTAAGTCCGAACGTAATCTGGAAAATGGCATGGCGGTTTCTATTGGCCGTTTGCGGGAAGATACCCAGTACGACTATAAATTTGTCTGTATCTCCCACAATACCCTGCGAGGTGCCGCCGGAGGTGCTGTGCTTCTGGCAGAGCTGTTGGCCGCAAAGGGATATTTTGACTAGTAAAACGATACATATGAAGTAATAAGAACCGCTTTCAGTATGCGTTAGAATGGAGGAAATTACAATGAAAAAGACAATTTTCACCGGTGCTGGTGTCGCCATCATTACCCCAATGAACGAAGATGATTCCATTAACTATGAACTGCTGGGCCAGCTCATTGATTTTCAGATCGACAACGGCACCGACGCCATTATCATCTGCGGTACCACCGGAGAATCCTCGACCATGACTGACGAGGAACATGTGGAAGCTATCCGCTTTGCAGTGAAAAAGACAGCGGGCAGGGTCCCTGTCATTGCGGGTGCCGGAAGCAACCACACTTCCTATGCTCAGTGGATGAGCAAACAGGCAAAAGATGCAGGAGCCGATGCCCTGCTTCATGTCACTCCTTATTATAACAAGACCTCTCAAGCCGGCCTTGTGAAGCATTTTATGACTTTGGCTGATACCACCGATCTTCCGGTGATTCTCTACAACGTTCCCAGCAGAACGGGCTGCAACATTACACCGGCTACCTATAAAGAGCTGTCAAAGCATCCCAACATTGTAGCTACCAAAGAGGCGAATGGCAATCTTTCCGCCATACTGGAAACCAGATATCTCTGCGGGGAAGACCTGGATATTTATTCTGGAAATGATGACCAAATCGTTCCCATCCTCTCCCTGGGCGGGAAGGGCGTTATCTCTGTTCTTTCTAATGTCATGCCCAAGGAAGCCCATGATATTTGCCAGCTCTTCTTCGACGGCAAGGTAGCGGAAAGTGCCGCGCTGCAAACCAAGCTTTGTGGCCTCATTCAGGCTCTGTTCTGCGATGTAAACCCCATTCCCGTCAAAGAGGCCGTCTCCCTCATGGGATACGCAGCAGGTCCCTGCAGGTTGCCTTTGGTCGGCCTAAACGACGCCAATAAGGCCCGTCTGCGCGGTGAAATGGAAAAATTCGGCCTGGTAAAATAGAAAAAGGCTGAAATATAAGGGGAAGTTAAAAATGAAACAGATTATTCTTTCCGGTTGTAATGGGAAAATGGGGCATGTTATCTCAGATATTGTTATGGGACGGGATGACTGTACCATTGTCGCAGGATTTGATCTCAATACCCAGCGGCAATACGATTATCCTGTTTATGCCAAGCCATCAGAATATACCGGCGGTGGAGATGTAATTATCGATTTTTCCCATCCCTCCCTGCTTACCGCTCTGCTGGATTACGCAGAGGAAAAAAAAATCCCCATCGTCCTCGCCACCACTGGATACAGCAAAGCTCAACTTGAAGAAATCCATGCCGCGGCTCAGCGTCTTCCGGTATTCTTCTCCGCCAATATGTCTTTGGGCATTAATCTCATGGTAGAGCTTGCTAAAAAAGCCGCGTCTGTTTTGGGCGGGTCTTTCGATATCGAAATCATTGAAAAGCATCATAATCAAAAGATCGATGCTCCCAGCGGGACTGCGCTGATGATTGCTGACGCGGTCTCCGGTGTGCTGAGTGAGAAGCCGCAATATGTTTACGACCGCCACAGCCAACGGAAAAAACGCGACAAAAACGAAATTGGCATTCATGCTATTCGCGGCGGAACGATTGTGGGAGAACACGACATCATGTTTGCTGGTCGGGATGAAATACTCACCATTTCCCATACTGCTATGTCCAAAGAGGTGTTCGCTTCCGGAGCGGTAAATGCGGCCGTCTTTATGTGTGGCAAAGCACCCGGACTTTATAACATGAAAGATATGGTGTAAATTTAAGGTGGTAAGCGATTGCCTTGCCATCAATGAAGGAGGATGTTCTCATGAATGGAGTGCAACAAATTACTGCTGTCCACGATATCGCGCTGATTACCTTTAACAAAGCGCCTGCTAAGTTGGACTTTATTGCGCACATTTTTACGGCTTTTTCAGCGGGGCACATCAATATCGATATGATTTCCCAGACGCCGCCTCAAGGCGAATTCGTCAATCTGTCTTTCACTGTAGAGGATAAAGATCTTGCCTCTGCTCTTTCCATCATCACCAAGATCAGAGAGGATTATCCTTCTATCAAGCCTATGGTCAGCAGTGGAAACTGTAAGATTTCCCTGTTCGGCGAAGAAATGAGAGAGCAGTATGGTGTCGCCGCGGCGGCAATTGCTGCGGTGGCGAAAGCCGACACCGAGATTCTTGTCATTACCACCTCGGAAATTGATATCTCTTTTCTTTTTACCGAAGCCAATTATCATGATGCCCTGATTGCTTTGGAAGAGGAATTTCAGGTAAAAGAATAAAAGAGAAAAGCCGCCTTAATTGGCGGCTTTTTCTTTCCATAAAAGGGACTGAAAGCTAAGCTTTCGGTCCCTTTTCACTTAAAATGTTACCTTGTGGAACACCTTTTTACCTTTTTTCAAAATGAACTTTCCATTTTGAATAGTAGAAGCGTCGATGGTCATCATAGGATCGCTGACCTTCTCTTCCCCGATAGAAATTCCGCCCTGGGTGATGAGGCGTCTGCCTTCTCCTTTGGATTTTACAAGTCCGCATTTGACCAGCAGATCGGTAATGCCGATCTTTCCATCGGTAAAGTCATCGGCTGTGACAACGGTGGTCGGCATGTTGGCGTCATCGCTTCCCGCCGAGAATAGGGCCTTGGCAGCAGCCAGAGCTTTGTCCGCTTCTTCTTTTCCATGAACGAGCTTGGTCACCTCATAGGCCAAAATCTCTTTCGCCTTGTTGAGCTGACTTCCTTCCCAATGCTCCATGGCCTCAATCTCTTCAATGGGAACAAAGGTGATTAGCTTAAGGCAGTTAATCACATCCCCGTCGTCTACATTTCTCCAATACTGGAAAAAGTCATAAGGGGAAGTTTTCTCTGCATCAAGCCAGACGGCGCCCTTTTCCGTCTTACCCATCTTTTTGCCTTCTTTGGTGGTGAGGAGGGTGAAGGTCATTCCATAGACCTCCTCCCCTTTGACCCGGCGTACCAGATCCACACCATTGATGATATTCGACCACTGATCGTCGCCGCCCAACTCCATCGTGCAGTTTTCGTCCTCAAATAAGCGGAGGAAGTCATAACTCTGCATCAGCATGTAGTTAAATTCCAGGAAGCTGAGACCTCTTTCCAGACGGGTTTTAAAGCATTCCGCTGTCAACATCCGGTTGACAGAAAAGTGGACTCCAACGTCTCTGAGAAAGTCGATGTAGTTGAGTTTGAGCAGCCAGTCGCCATTTCGCAGCATCTTTGCCTTTCCTTCGGAGAAGTCTATAAACCGGGACATCTGCCGCTGGAAGCATTCTGCATTATGATTGATTTCTTCCTTGGTCAGCATCTTTCTCATATCGCTTTTACCGGTCGGATCACCTACCATGGTGGTTCCAGTCCCTAAAAGAGCAATAGGCTGATGCCCCGCCTTCTGCAGATGTGCCATGACCATCAGCTGCAAAAAGTGGCCGACATGGAGGCTGTCTGCAGTCGCATCGAAACCAATGTAAAAGGTTACCTTCTCATTGTCCAGTTTTTCTTTAATTTTTTCCTCATTTGTCATCTGAGCAATGAGCCCGCGGCGTTTTAATTCCTCAAATACTGTCATCGTTCTACTCCTTTTTTCTTTTTTCTCTCGGGCATAAAAAAACCTCTATACGGCAATCACCGTATAGAGGACGTTATCAAACGTGGTACCACCTCTGTTTACCCCTTCCTCACGAAAAAGGGCCTCATCGGGTACAAATATACCCTAACGCTGTAACGGGCGTACCCGACGCAAAGCCTACTTCACCATTTCAGCCGGTAGCTCAGGGATGTATTCACGCCGCTCCTTTTCTCCCCTTCTCACCAAACCAGGGGCTCTCTTTGCAAAACAGACACGGGCTACTTGTTCCCATCAAAGCCGATGAACACATTATAGAGAAACTCGAAGCGTTTGTCAACACCCCTCGTCACTTTTTGCGCGTCGAAGCATTTCTTCCGCATTCTGCAAGGATAGCTCTGAAACATCCACACCGCTCATAATCCGGGCAATCTCCCGTACACGTCCCGGATGATCGAGCTCGGTGACCTGGGTAAAGGTATGATCGTCCTTTACCTGCTTCTGGATCAAAAGATGGTGATCGCACAAGGCAGCGATCTGGGCCAAGTGGGTAACGCAGATCACCTGCCGTCCTTTAGACACCTGCCGCAGCTTCCGCCCGATCTTTTCCGCTGCGCTACCGCTGACTCCTGTATCCACCTCATCAAATATAAGAGTGGGCACATCATCCTTGTCAGAAATCACATTTTTAATGCTCAGCATAATGCGGGAAAGCTCTCCCCCCGACGCAATCTTCGCAATGGGCTTAGGAGGCTCTCCTGGGTTGGTGGAGATCATAAACTCCACATCATCCAGCCCCTTTGCTCCCAATTTGCAGGGTAGAATGGAGATGGTGAATTTGACTGATGGCATGTCCAGGAAGCTAAGTTCCCCCTCAACCTGCTTTTCAAAACGCCGTGCCGCAGCTTTCCGCTCTTTGGAAAGCTGATCGGCTAAATTCTTCGCCTGAAGAAGCATCTCCTTGTAGGATTGATTCAAAGATTCTTTCTTTTCATCTGAAAGGGTGATCTTCTCCAGTTGCTTTTTATATAAAGAGAGATTTTGTAGAATTTCTTCAATATCTCCGCCATATTTCCGCTTGAGACGATAGATCAGATCTAGTCGGGCCTCAATCTCTTCCAACTCGCCTGGATCATATTCCATACCAAGGCGGGCATCATTGATTCCCATAAGAGAGTCTTCCAGCTCATATCCCATTTCCGTCAATTTAGAGGAAATAGGGATCAAAGTTTCTACATAGCGCGCCGCTTCTTCCAGCTTCGCCGCTGCATTTTGGATAAGCTCCAGCGCTCCTGTTCTTTCTTCTCCACCGGCAATCTGCTCATGAGCTTCGTCTAAGGACAGACAGATTTTTTCTGCATTGCGTATCATGTTGCGTCGGTCGGCCAGCTCTTCCTCTTCTCCTGGAACTAGCTCCGCCTGTTCAATCTCATTGATCTGATATTCCAAAAGATCAATCTGCCGGGCTTTTTCCGCTTCGTCAACGTTCAGGCTGTTTAGTTCCCGTCTCATTGCAATCAGTTGAGAAAAGCAGTCTCGATAGCGGTCATAAAGTGTATCCAATTGAGCAAAGCTGTCCAGAAAGTCAATATGTTTCTCTTTATTGAGAAGGTACTGACTGTCATGCTGCCCATGGATATTGATCAGCGTATTGCCGATTTCCCGAAGCATGGTAACACCAATGGGACGGCCACATAATCTGCAAGTTCCCTTTCCATCCACCGAGATTTCCCGGGAAATCATCAATTCTCCCTCATCAGCTTCGTATCCCATCTGATCCAATAGCTCCAGCGTCGTAGTGGAAAGGCCGGAAAACACCGCCGTAATCTGGGCACGCGTCTCCCCCGTACGAACAAGATCCCGGGAAACACGCTGACCCAATACTGCATTGATGGAGTCAATGATAATGGACTTTCCTGCCCCGGTTTCTCCGGTAAAAACATTAAGTCCTTCTGAAAAACAAATATCTGTTTGCTTGATGACAGCGATATTTTTGATAAAAAGTTCCTTTAACATAACGGCCTCACCTGGCAATCAATTTTTTCAGCTCTCCCGCAAGCTCTACAGCACAAGCCTCGTCCCGCATGACAACCAGAAAGGTGTCATCACCGGAAATAGTTCCCACAATGCCGTTCCAATACATAGCATCCAGCGCAGCACAGGCAGCATTGGCCATGCCAGTATAGCATTTGACCACAATCAAATTCTGGGCATAATCTACCCGGTTGACCGATTCGGTAAAGATAGAGTGAAACTTGAAGGACATATCGGAAGCCTTGTCATGAGATGAAGTTGTGTATCTATATTTTCCATCATTGCCTAATGTTTTTACCAGGCGCAGCTCTTTGATATCCCGAGAAACTGTGGCCTGTGTGACATCAAACCCCATCTGCTTCAGACAACGGAGCAGTTCCTCCTGGGTATCAATAGCCTTTTCTGAAATCAGTTCCAGAATTTTAGCATGTCTTCTGGTTTTCATAAGAACCTCCATTTCTGCACAGCAGCAAGATCGACAAGTTTAAGGGATTATCTTGTTCTTCCCATAATTTTCTGGCTGAGGATTTCATAAAAATTCTTATCCGAAAAACTGATGAATTTGGCTGCCCGTGCTGCTTTTTTGACGGTGACCACGTCATCTGGTTCCAAAGAAACTTCTGTATCTCCATCAATGGATAGCCGTACCTTTGTACCGCCGTATGGGTTTTGGTGGATAGAAAGCACCTTATCATCAGCAAAGGTAATGGATCGAGAAAATAGAGAGTGGGGACAAATGGGAGTTAACAGGATGCAGGAGAGTTTGGGATCTACCACAGGTCCTCCCGCCGAAAGAGAATAGGCAGTGGAACCGGTAGGCGTGGCAAGGATCAAGCCATCGGCACGGTAGCCGCTGACAAGCTTATCCTGACATTTGACGTCAACGTCTATCATCTTTGCCTGGGTTCCGTTGGAAACGATCGCATCATTCAGCGCGTAAAAAGTTCGTGTACCCTCCTTGGATTGGACGGAAACCTCCAGGACCATCCGTTGTTCAATCTGATAATTCCCATCGACCAGTAATTTTAGCTTCTCAAATTCATCCGCTTCAATCTGGGCAAGAAATCCCAGGCGTCCGGCATTGATTCCCAAGGTAAGCTTGTCCAAGAGCATACCATGTTTCGCACTGTGAAGGATCGTACCATCCCCGCCGATGGCCAGGATAATGTCACAAGCACGCAAAGACCCGTCAAAGTCGCCATACCGTACGCCCGCAATGGGGAAAAGCGGCCGAAACTTTTCTTCCATCAAAATCTGAGCTCCCAAACGCAAAAGCTGATGGGCGGCTCGATTGGTTAACTCCGTTGTATGTGCTTTTTCCAGATTCGGTATGATAAAAATGCGCATGAAATATTCCTTTCTCTCCAGAATTACACCAGTTGATTATGTGAGGCTGCCACAATTTTCTCTGGCGTAGTTTCTGCAAGATACTCCCCTTCATCTGCCTTTTCAAGGCAGAGCAGATATTCGATATTTCCTTCTGGTCCCTTGATAGGGGAATAATCCAGATGCAGCACATTCCAGCCATGCTCTATACAAAATGCGGTAATATTCCGGAGCACCTCCAGGTGGACCTCTGGATCACGCACTACACCCTTTTTCCCTACTTTTCCCTTTCCCGCTTCGAATTGCGGCTTGACAAGGCATACAGCTTTACATTGATCTTTGAGAAATTGTCGGGCAACTGGAAGGATCAGTGTCAAGGAAATGAATGATACATCCACTGAAAAGAAGTCAATAGAATCTGTAATTTGATCCTGTGTCACATGTCGGAAATTGGTCCTTTCCAGATTGACAACTCGGGAATCGTTGCGCAGATTCCAGGCCAATTGTCCGTAACCTACATCAATAGCATATACCTTTTCAGCCCCATTTTGCAGCATGCAGTCAGTAAAGCCTCCCGTGGAGGCTCCAATATCCATGCAGATACAGCCATCCAAACACAGATCAAAGGCCTTGATTGCTTTTTCGAGCTTTAGGCCGCCTCTGCTCACATAACGCAGCCCACTTCCCCGGACTTCGATCTCGTCGCTTTCTTTCACGAGTTCTCCCGCTTTATCGTATTTCTGACCATTGACATAGACATTGCCTTCCATAATCAGGCTTTTGGCCCGCTCTCTGCTTTGGGCAAGCCCATGTTCAACAAGATAAACATCCAGCCTTATTTTTTCGTTCAATCTGATAACCCCTGTAATATAAATTTTTCAATAGAGGCTGCATCCAACCCTAAAGCCGCCAACGCCTGGGATACGCTGGCCTGTGGAACAAAGTCCTCAACTGCACGGATCCTGACCCTTGCAGTACTTCCACGACTGTGAAGTCTCGCAGACACATGTTCGCCAATGCACCCAGTCTCCATGGTTTCCTCCACAAAGAATATCTTTTCATAGCCTGCCATGATGTCGATACATTCTTCACTCAAGGGAAAAATTCGATTGAGCTTCATCACCGCAATGGGACATTGTGGACGAATCTGAGAGGTGGCCTCCCATACTTCTGTAAAGGTCCTGCCATAGGTAACCACTAGCACCTTGGCCTCCTCATGAAATAGCTCATATTCTCTGTACTGCTCAAAGGAAAATCCCTCCACTGTTCGTTCCTTCCCTCGTGGATATCGAATCGCACAGGGACCTTCGCAGTCATCAATGCAATGGCGAAGCATGGCATCCAGCTCACGATAACTGTAGGGCGCGTATATCTCCATATGCGGGATAGAGGATAAAAAACTAATGTCAAACAGTCCTTGATGGGTCTCTCCATCATCGCCTACAACGCCGGCTCGGTCTACTCCAATGACTACATGCTGTTTTTCAATCGAAAGATCATGAACAATTTGATCGTATCCCCGCTGTAAAAAGGAGGAATACACGGCAAAAACCGGGATCATTCCTCCAGCCGAAAGCCCGCCAGCAAAGGTGAGGGCATAACTTTCCGCAATCCCTACATCAAAAAAACGGGACGGAAAGCGAGCAGCAAATCTATCGAGGCCGGTTCCATATTTCATGGCTGCCGTAATGGCGCATATCTTATCATTGGTCTGCGCTAGCTGTGTCAGGCTCTCTCCAAAGGCGGTGGAAAAATTAACGCCAGGTTCGGCATCTGGATTCCCAGTTTTTACATTGAATTTGGATACGCCGTGATATGCGCCAGGGTTCTTTTCCGCAAAAAGATATCCTTTTCCTTTTTTTGTCTCCACATGGATCAGTACGGGCCGGGCCAGTTCCTTTGCCCGTTGTAGAACCTCACACAGATTCTTGATATTGTGTCCGTCTACTGGTCCTAAATAAGTAAAGCCGAAATACTCAAACAATGTGGTTTTGTAAAGAACCCGCTTAACTGCTTCTTTGGATCGGAAAACAGCATTACGCAATTTGGGACCAACCACTGGAATAGATTTAAGTCCTCTTTCTACCCGATCTTTCGCGCGGAAATACTTGGGATTGGACCGAATTGTGGATAGATACCTTGCCAAAGCCCCAACATTATGGGAAATTGACATCTCGTTATCATTGAGGATTACAATAATCCGATCATCCCCACGAGCTGCATTGTTCAGCCCCTCATAAGCAAGTCCTCCCGTCATAGCTCCATCCCCAATTACAGCCAATACATAGTTATGATTGCCTTTGAGGGTATTGGCTTTGGCGAGTCCAGTGGCCACTGCGATAGAGGTGCTGCTATGACCAGAGATAAAACTGTCATATTCACTTTCACACCGTTTAGGAAAACCTGAAATACCATCCTTTTTGCGGATGGTATCAAAACGTTCTTTCCGATGGGTGAGGATCTTGTGGGTGTAGCATTGATGCCCAACATCCCAGACAAATTGGTCGTTGGGGCAGTCAAATACCCGGTGCATGGCGACAGTTAATTCCACAACTCCCAGGTTGGAGGCTAAGTGACCACCGTTACGAGAGATCACCTCAATGAGGCGAGATCTCAGTTCAGCACAGAGGAAATCTAGTTCCTGGAAACTTAATTTTTTAATATCCTCCGGGCCATCTATCTGATTCAGAATTTTATAATCTGACATAGATTTAATTCCTTCATTCCTACTACTTAAGATACCGGCATTAATATGGCGATCAGCACTCCTAAGAGCGCACCTGCCAACACCTCCAGTGGTGTATGCCCAATAAACTCCTTGAGAAGTTTATCTTCATCCTCCAGCTCTAACTCTTCGTCATCAATGTCGTCGGCCATCTCTTTGGTAAATTTTATGACGTCGCCATTGCCAAATTTCTTAAAATCAAAAACAATCTTATTGATGACTTTGGCATGCTCGCCAGCTGCCCGGCGTACCCCCATGGCATCAAACATAACAATAGCCGCCAATATAAAGGCTACGGCAAACAGTGGAGACGCAAACCCAAAGGCGCGCGCCACAGCAACCGTTAGTCCAGCTACTGTGGATGAATGGGAACTCGGCATACCGCCGGAACCCACCAAACGCTCCAACACCAATTCTTTGGTGCTGACCAGAGTAAAGATGGTTTTCAATAGTTGGGCAACAAGCCAAGACAGCAGAGCTACATTGAGTACATAATTGCTGAATAGCTGATTGAGTACACTCATGATTCTCTCCTTATTATTTTTGTCTGTGTGCCAGCATGTCCGTCAGCTCATAGAGAAAAGTATCGCTGGTTCCCCATTCATCTAAAATGTCTTTTGCCTCTCGTGTAAGCTTTTCTACCTCGCCTTGCGCCTGCGCAAGACCCATCAAAGTAACAAAGGTAGCTTTCTCGTTTTCTTCGTCACTGCCAATAGGCTTGCCCAGTATTTCAGCCGAGCTCACTACATCCAGAATATCATCTACAATCTGAAACGCAAGCCCTATCTTTTCGGCGTATGTTCCCGCCAGACTCATCTGCTCTTCTGAGCCGTTGCCGGCCAAACATCCCAACTGTGTCCCTGCTTTGAGCAGCGCACCAGTTTTCAAGCTATACATCTGGGTAATATGCGCCAGATCTGTCTTCTTTCCTTCGCTCTCTAGATCGATAACCTGGCCGCCAATCATGCCCAACACGCCTGCCGCCTGTGACAAAATGGAGACCGCTTTTACAATATTTTCTGTCCCCACGACCTGCTTGTCCGCTTTTGCAAGGGTTTCAAAGGCCAAAGTCAACAGTCCATCCCCTGCCAGCAGTGCATTTGCTTCCCCAAACTGGATATGGCAGGATGGACGTCCACGTCGCATGTCGTCGTTGTCCATACAGGGCAGGTCGTCATGGATCAGAGAATAGGTATGCACCATCTCTAAAGCACTTGCAAAGGCCAGTGCCGCCTGTGGGTCTCCTCCACACTGCCGGCAAAATTCTAATACAAGCACCGGCCGGATTCTTTTTCCCCCAGCCGTAATGCTGTATTTCATGGCCTGCATCACATGCTGCTGCAGACAGTTGTCATCTGGAAGATAAGATATAATTGCCCGATCCACCATCTCGCCATAGAGAGACAGCCTTTCTTCTAACAAACCCATAACCTTCTCCTCTATTCAAGCCGTGCTCATGCCTCAGTGTCTTCCGGTATATTTTTCTCCCCATCCACTGGAACTGTTAGTTTTTCCACACGTAATTTTGCCTGTTCCAAAGTGTCGTTGCAAAAAGTAATCAGGGATACACCTTCCTCAAACAATTTAAGAGAATCGTCCAAAGGCGCCTCATTCTTTTCCAGAAGGGAAACAATCTCCTCCAAACGCTGCATTGCGTTTTCAAAGGTCTGTTTTTTCTTTGGCATCTGCTTTCTCCTCCTGCTGATAAACTCGGATCACTTGGGCATCCACATAGCCTTTGCCCAACCGGATATTAATGGTATCCCCACTCAGTAGCTGTTCACTTTTTTTGACAATTTCCCCATGCCTGAAAACAACGCTATATCCTCTTGAAAGAATATCCAAAGGATTGTAGGAATTTAAAAGCGCCGCCTGGGATTTCAGCTGCTGCTCATGTTTATTCATCATTGACTGCATATTTTTACATAATGATTGTACCAAAAAATCAAGTTGTTGTCTATTTTTATCAACCAAAAAAGAGGGGGACCTTATACATTCTTTTTGTGAAATTTGTTCAAGCTGCTGCTGACATTTTGCCAGTTTTCCTTCGATGCACCCGTAAATACGCACCTCAGCATTGGCCAGTTGATAAGCGAGATCTACCTGGCTGGGAGAAACCAACTCCGCTGCCGCCGAAGGGGTCGGCGCCCGCATATCTGCGACAAAGTCGGCAATCGTGAAGTCCGTTTCATGGCCTACGGCAGACACCACCGGCGTCTTGCAGGCAAAGATAGCGCGGGCCAACGCCTCGTCGTTAAAAGGCCACAAATCCTCGATGCTGCCGCCACCTCTACCGATAATGATGACATCTACCTTACCCCACCGGTCCATAAGGTTCAGCGCCTGGATCAAATCTTCTGCTGCATCCTCTCCCTGTACCTTGGCCGGCGCCAAAACCAGCCGGCACAGTGGGTACCGCCGACCCAGCACATTACGGATATCCTGCAGCACAGCTCCCGTTTCCGAAGTGATGACCCCAACCCGCTGAGGGAAAGCTGGCAATGGCTTTTTCCAGCGCTGGTCAAATAGGCCCTCCTTTTCCAACTTTTCCTTCAGCTGCTCATAGGCTAGATAGAGTGCGCCCTTGCCCACCGGCTGCATGTCGTATACATACAGCTGATAGACGCCGTCCCGTTCGAAAACGCCTACATCCCCCTTGACGATCACCTTCATGCCATTTTCAGGACGAAAACGCACTTGGGAGGCATATCCGCGAAACATGACAGCCTTGATTGCGCAATGGGCATCCTTGAGGGTAAAGTAGAAATGGCCCGACTTTAGGTGATTGACAAAATTTGAGATTTCGCCCTCCACCAATAAACCTGTCAGGTTAGGATCCTCGTCAAATTTGCTCTTAATATAACGGTTGAGCATGGAAATTGTGAGTACGTTCATTGATTCACCGCCTTCATGGAGGCCAAAATTGCCGTACCGCAGGCGTTGTCACTGGAAAATTCCGGCGCCGCAAAATAAGCGCCAAACTTTTTCTCCATCGCCTTCCGAATGATCGAGTTGGACATAACTCCACCAGCACAGAGAATGGGAAGATCTCCTTGTTGGGCGAGGACTGCCTCTGTCATTCCCATTACGGCCGATTTCACCGATTCGATACAATAACGAGCAATGTATTCTGCCGGCGCCTTTTTTTCTACCAACTGCGCACATTGATTTTCAATTCCTGAAAGGCAGCAATCCATTCCTTTTAATGTTGCCCGCACCTGAATTTTGTCGGCACACTGCAGTGCCATTTCTTCCAGCTTCGGTCCTGCTGGAAAGGGCAATCCCAGCTGGTGCCCTACCCTGTCGATGGCTTGACCCGCCTTTAAATCTAGGCTGGAGGCGAGCAAAGTGATCTGAAAAACATGCACTGGGTCAGGCTGAACCAGAAGGCATTCTGTTGTTCCGCCTGAGACATGAAACGCAATAAATTTTTTCTTCGTCAGATAAGTCTGACCAGATGAAAAAATAGCGGCCATCACATGTCCCGCTTGATGGGAAAAGGAAGATATAGGGATATCCTGGGAAGTCCCAATTGCAGCCGCCGCCATTTCACCCACTAGAAAGCAGGGCATATAAGAACCCTCTACATCTCTCGGACGGGAAGAAAAACCGATTCCTGTAATGGAAGGGCGTATACGAGCAAAAAGCCGGGCAAAAATGTCCGGCAGTTGCTTGACGTGATGAAAAACAGCGTCGCTCTGTCGTAATCCCACACGCCCCGGCTCCACAGGAAGAAGTTTTTTCTCTCCCAGTATCTCTCGGGTCTCTGTATTATAAAGGGCGGCAGATGTAGTATAGTTGCTGGTATCAATACCTAAAAACCAACTCATTGCTCCACTTTTTCCTCTTTCATCTGCTCTAAATCTTTTGCCACCGCACCCAGCACTCCATTAACAAAGGAGGCGTCATCCTCTGTAGCATATTTCTTGGCAAGCTCCACTGCCTCATTAATAGAAACGCTCACCGGAATATCCTCCAGATACAACATTTCGCTGATGGACATCCGGAGGATCGCCAAGGATACCTTCACAATGCGGTCCAGCTTCCATTTTGTAGAATATTTCTCGATCACTCCATCCACCTGCTCAAGATGGTCATAGGCCTGCTGGGCCAAAGCATAGGAGAACTTGTCTACCACAAAATCTCTTCCCGCTTGTGCGTTTGCAATAATGTTATCCAACGTATCGCTTTGATTAAAAGACTTTTCAAATACTAGGATGAAAGCCTGTTCTCTTGCCTCACTTCTTGTCATAATAAACTCCAATCTGCCGCTGCACCGGCAAGGAATTTGAACGTCTAAAATACGACGTCAATTGCGCTCATACTTTTTTGTTTTAGTCTATTTTACCATAAATGAACCTATGAATCCACAGGTTTTATGATTCTTTTAGATAAAGAAAAAGTCCTCCGCCATCAAGGCCGAGGACTCAGAAAATCACTCTGCACTGCTTTCGTCAAACACAATACCTGTCACCACAACATTTACCTTGGAAACGGTGATGCCAGTCATATTCTGAACTGACTCTTTCACACTAGACTGGATAGCTTCCGCTACCTGCGGCACCTTAGCACCAAATTTCAGGTTAACATTGAGATCAATAACAGCAATATCGTCGTTGAGCTCTATCCGTATGGATTTTCCCTTAGAAGGATTGACCAAGCCTTTGATGGGGGTTGTGGAAAAGGGCGCCAGAGACGCTACACCCTCCACCTCTGTGGCGGCGAACTTTGCAATGGTCGCCAATACATCCTCCGATATTTTCAGGCTCCCGATCGCCTCTTTATAAGGTCTTTGTTCCATAGCTGCGGCCTCCTTTTATTTTGCGCGGTTCTTCCCCTCCAAAGCGGCGCAAACCGTGGTAATCTCCTCAATGATCCGCTGCCCTTACAGGGTCTTTGAAGTTATTATACCACAAAAAAAGAATTTCACAACTATTTGACCTCAACTATGGAAATATTTTCTACCGGCACTTTCGTTTCCTGGAGGAGTATTTCTTTAATCTGAGCCGCCTCATTTTCCAGCAGGCCATCAGTCTTGACAATGACGTTGGCTTTATCTCCATCGATGTAGGCAATACAGTCGTCAAAACCTTTGGCCTTGATTAAGTTTTCAATGCGGCTTTCCGTCTCAATGGCGCTTGCAATTTCAGACGCCTGGGCAGAAAGGGTCTCTTTCTGTTCTTCTTCAATCCCCTCATCGGAAATCATCGACTGGATTGTTTCCACTGCTTCATCCCGAGTTTTCTGGCGGCTGAGTTTCGCTTCGGCAAAATAGGTGTCGCTATCGCTCTCTACTCCGGTCTGGTTGTCAACATATTGAGCGTCGCCATAATTCTTAGTTTCAGACTCCGTCTGGTTGGTCACAACCAGGTCGTTTCCATTAGAAAACTGCCAATTGAGGTAAATGGCAATGCCCAACACTAAAATGAGGGATGCCAGGATAATCTGTCTTTTGCCAATAATCATGTTCATAGTTCTTCCTCCTGTTGTCTGCAAAATTTCTATCTTTCTCGTCCCCGGTTCCATGCGGCCTGGGACGCTAAGCCATAGTAAATTATTCTTCCAGCTTGGTGACACAAACCTTGGATGACGAAATATCAAGAGCTACGGTGACCGCATCAATCACCCTCTGCTGAACACCTATATCATCCCCGCCTTCACATACCACCACAACCCCCTTTACCGTAGGTTCCAGCTGTTTTTGTATCAAAGCCTGCTTTTGTCCATTTTCATCCTCTACTAGGATGAGACTGCTTTCTCTGACATCCTTGATCTGCGTCTTTTTGGAGTTGTCAGTTCCAACGTCCTCTGTACGATCCAGGCTGTCTTTCGTTTCGCTGGCATATACATACTCCTCAGAACTCGCCAGGGTGACCATGACCTGATTTTCCCCCACCCCTTGAATGGAGGATACGATTTGGGTGATCTCCTCTTCCAGATCACTGGTATAGTCTGCCATCACCACCTGGGTACTCTGTTGTGTTGGCTGGGGCTCCTTGCTCTGTTTGCTGCCGCATTCTGAAAGCAAGATCATCAAAATCCCGACTAGTCCCAGAAGCACGATAATTTTCACCTTGGCATCCTTTCCAAAAAGCCTGCCCAGTGTGTCTTTTAACTTTGGGAATTTCTTTACAAAATCCACTTCAATTCACTTCCTCTACATAGGTGATCTCTGGCTTTTTTCCTAAATCTGTTTCAATTTGACGGCTGATGGCCTGATCCTGAGAAATAAATTCATTGGGAAGCAGAATCTCTATTTGATTCATTAATATGCCGGACTTGTCGTCTACATTCATGTTTATCTCGATTTTGGATTCCTCCACCCCATAACTCTTTAAAATGGACTCAATGTGAGAGCGGATGGTATCTTCCATCGTTTTTTGAAGCTGGCTGTTGATGGTTTCTTCCAAATTTCCAGCATATTCTCCAGATCTTTCTTCCAATTCTCCTGTCAAATTGTCATCAAACTGGATATTACCAAAAGCGAACGGCATGATGAGGCAGCAAAGCATGAAAAGTGAAATGGTCATCTTGAAAATTTTAGCCAAGTTCTTTGCCGGTGCCAACATATACATTAGAGAGCCCGCGACCATACAGCAGCACAGGGAAAAGGCCCATTCCCTTACCACATCCATTTCAATTACCCCCCTGTTCCCAGCAGCATCATGATGGTTGTCGTTATAATAATAAGCATCATAAAACAAAGGATTATTGCCAAAATGATGCTAAGAACACTGGAAGTGGCTTTGAGCACTGGGGTTACTCCTCCTGCCCCCAGAAATTCGGCCACAACCTGAGAGATTTTCGTAACCAGCAGCCAAGAAATACTCTCGATAAGCAGGGGAAGAAATGTCATGACCGCTATGATAATTCCGTAGGCTCCTACCGATGTTTTCAACAACTTTACGCAGCTTTGCACCGAGCCCAGCGCGTCAGAGAGGGCTCCGCCCACAACAGGAACCACACTGCTAATGAGAAATTTGGTGGCTTTGAGGGAGACGGTGTCAGCGCTGGATGCCACAATCCCCTGGATGGAAAGGATACCGACAAATACGGTGAGAAGCCCTCCTAAAGACCAGCAGATAAAGGATTTTAAACTGTCCGCTATTTTATCCAACCGGAATTCAGTGTTCATGGATGACGTAATGGCAATTGCAAGGTAAATCCCCAAAAATGGGACCAATGTCCTGGAGACGATGACAGAAACCAGCTCTGCCGCCCAGAATAAAAAGACCTGATAGGAGGTGGCTGTAACAATCTGGCCTCCCGCTGTCATCACACCGGACAGCACAGGAACAAAACTGATTAAAAAGTTAGAGCAGTCAAAAATTGTCTTTCCTGTTTTAGAAATACAGTCGATCACCGGTGTGATGACAGCGGCACAGATGCAGAGGATAGAAACCACCTGGAATACTTCCTTGAGCTTGTCCTTGGCCATAGACTGCTTTAGTGCATTCATGAGGGCGCAGAGCACAATGATTCCGACAACAATGGCCAAAAGTTTTACCGGCCGGGCAATCACCGCTTGAACCTGATCTATAAAATAAGGGATAAATTCCTTTGGAGACAGGGAGAGGATTTTCTGGAAGGAGATGGTGTCCAGTCCCAGGTCATAAAGGGATTCCTTGACCTGCTCCGGAGCATTTTCAATAAGCTCGTCCGCTCCGCTGGCCTCCAGCTGTTCCTCAAACTGCTCCTGCAATGTGCTTTCTCCCGACGCATCAGAGCCGCTTACAGCAGAGACTGGCATGCACAGCAGCAGAAGACACAGGAGAAACATCAGTATCTTTTTCATGTTCATCCCTCATTTTTCACATCTGTCGAATCAAGCGTTGATCAGCTGAGAGGCGATGGAAAGCAGTACGTTAAACAGTGGGAGGCTGATGAGCAGTACCGCTACCCTTCCCGCAATCTCAATTTTGGAGGCAATGGCTGTCTGTCCGGCGTCAATACAGGCATCACTGGCAAGCTGGGTGACAAAGCAGATCCCCAGGGCTTTAAAAAGAATACTGGTATACTCGAACTCTACATTGATATTGGAAAATAGAGAACGGATTTGGTCAAAAATGGGCAAGGCCTCTACCAGAACCATTAAAAAAACCGTAACGCCTACGGCAAGTCCCACGCCGATAGCGTATTCCGGCTTGTACTGCTTGAGCAAAACCGCCAGCACCATCCCAACGATGCCCATTCCGATCACAGTTATTACATTCATAGCCCAAACACCGACTTCACCACTTCAAACAGATTGCTGATTTCATAAACAATCATCATAAGCACTACAATAAGTCCCGCCAAGGTGGTCATCATAGCCTGTTCTTCCCTTCCTGAACGTATCAGCACCTGATTGAGCACAGCTACAATGATGCCGATGGCCGCAATTTTAAAAATCAAATCTACATCCACCTGTTTTTCCTCCCATCACTTTTTCGTCCTTATCAAAAGGTCACCAGCACGATAAATACGCCTGTCAAAAGGCCAAGGGTCCGATACAGGCTGCCATTACGTTTTCTCTCTTCCCGGGCAGCAGCCAAGGACTGTCCTATCTTCTTGTCCGCTAAGGAAAAAATAGCCAGCTGGCCCTCTACATCGGTGGAACCCAGCCGTTCTCCTAGTTCGTATAAAGGCAGCATATCTGTTTTCTTCAGGGACAATTCAGTTTCGGCAATATCCAAGGCTTCTTTCCAGGCTTCTGGAAAGGCGTGCCCCTGCTTCATCAGCTCCAGGCACTTGCCGGGGAAAATAATATGCGCTGCAGCCGTTGTGTCAGACAGCTCTTCCAGCAGCACATCCAATGCCGGCATGGTATATCTGAGCTGTGTTGCCATCAGTCTCAAAAAGGTGATAATATTTTCAAGCTGGGTGACCCGCCGGGTCAGGGACAGTGAGGCCCTGTGTCCAGCATAGGCGCCAGCCACGATAATGAAGATCATTCCCATGGTCTTGATCATCCTTCTCACCTGCTCTGTAAAGAGAACTCACCCTGCCTGGACGGGAGGAATCGCCTAAAAAGCACAGGGTGGAAAATGCACCGGTTTCCATAAGGGGTAACATCTGCCGGCGGGAAAACAGTTCCTCAATGGAGCCACTGTGAACCGTGGCTATGATGGCAACGCCGGCATACATGCTGGCCAGAAGCCCGTCCACATCGTTTTTATCTCCGATCTCATCACAGAGGATCAGATCCGGCGAAAGAGTCCTAATTGCTTGGAGCATTGCTTCCCCTTTCGGGTAGCCGCTGAGGACATCACAGCTGTATCCCAGATGGTTTTGCATCGCCCCGCCGCTCATAGCGGCAATCTCTCCCCGTTCGTCAATAACCGTGATCTTATAAAAACGCCCTAGGCTTCCGTCTGACAGCCTGCGGGCCAGATCCCGCAGTACGGTTGTCTTACCGCTTCCTGGCACACCGGCAATCAAGGTTCCGGATGGACTTTCTCCCAGCAAATGGATAAGCTCGTCCGCGGCGCCATAAATTTCCCGGGCAATTCGAATATTCAGGGAGGATATTTCCCGAACTCCGCTGATCTGGTCGTTTTCGCTGACACAGGTGCCGCAGATGCCCACCCGATGTCCCCCGGAAAGGGTAATAAATCCCCGTTTCATATCCTCCTGATGGGCATGAACACTATATCCGCAAACACTTCGGAAGCATTCCGCAAGTGTATTCCTATCTATGATGACGCATCCTTTCGGTGGATGTTCGGTGAGACCACCTTCCGTTGTCAGAAAGGCTTGCCGACCGCCAAGACATAAATGCAGTGGGAGGTCATTTCGTATCCGGATTTCGTACACCTGTTTTTTGATCTGTACCGGTAGTGATAACAAAAGCTCTCGGAGCTCTATCGGAAATATTCCAACGGCTTGGTCAAATTTCTGATCTGTCCTCATCTGTTCCAATTTTTCACCTTCTTTGCTCTATTCTTATGAGGCCACGGGACAAGATATGCCCCAACGATGCGAGAACTTTTCTGCCTTTTGTTGTCTTGTGGGCACAAAAAAGCCCTGAGCAGATAGCTTTTTCATCTGCTCAGGGCTTTTTATCTTTTCTGTATACCGGCCTAGAGTTTATCCATGGGCCACCATTTCTCCATATTCTTCTTTTTCCTTACGGATGAACTCCTGAATTGCCTCCGCGCTTGGCATATCCGCAGAACAGGCATGGCTCGCGATCAGCATAGCCGCGGACGCGCTGCCAAATTCCAGTGCATCGATAACCGGCTTACCCTCCAGAAGGCTGTAGATAAATGCAGAGGCATATCCATCGCCTCCCCCAAAGCCTTTGAGGCTTTTCACCGGGAAAGGTTTGATCGTAAAGCTCTGTCCATCACAGGTATAAGCGGTAGAACCTTCCTTGCCATGCTTGATAATGACGATCTTGTTGCCATATCCGATCCAACGTGCGGCCGTTTCCTTGTCATCGCTGTTCTTTGAAATCAGGCCTTCCATGAGATCGAATTCCTCGCGGGATCCCAAGAGGATGTCGCTGTGGCGTCCCACCAGGGAATAATAAATAGCCAGCTCGTCTTTGCTCTTCCAGTTATAAGGACGATAATCAATGTCAAAAATAATGACAGTGTTATTTTTCTTTGCAAACTCTACCGCTTTGAGCACTGCCTCCCTGGAGGGAGACTGGCACAACGCTGTACCAGAAATGACCACAGCCTTAGCGCTGGCTATGTATTCCTCGCTTACATCGTCGGTGGTCAACATGAGATCCGCCGCCTGATTGCGGTACATCAAGATGCTGCTTTCGGTAGGGCTGAGGATTTCTGTAAAAGTAAGCCCCATCTTTTCCCCATGTCTCGCCCGGCAGATTCCACTGGTATCAATGCCCTCATTCTCAAAATAATGGGTCACATAGTCTCCAAAACGATCATCGGAAACCATGCCGATAAATCCAACCTTTTTGCCGAGTCTTGCAAGTCCAACTGCAATGTTGGCAGGCGAACCTCCCACATATTTTTTAAATGTGGTGCTTTCCTCCAATGTACGGTTGTAATCTACCGGATTGAGATCCACCGTAGCACGACCAATGGGAATGACATCAATAGGTCTCGTTGAGTCAAAAGATACATATTGTTTTGCATTCTGTTCGCTCATTACCGTCACCTCATAATTATATTCTGAATATTTCTTGGATTTATCTATAATTTCCATTTTGATTATATCACATTCTTTTCATGAGTCAACCATCTATTCCCTTTAACCGATAATATTTTGAGTAAATGATTGATTTTGTTTTGTATCTCTGTTATACTAGTTAATATAAATTAAGAAAATTGGGAAGTCGGTGAGTAAGCTTTATGAAAATCAAACGTATTGACGAAATGCAAAAATATATTTTGCAAAACACCTCTGTCACCATCGACAAGCTTTGTGAAGAATTTGGCGTCTCAAAAAATACGATTCGCCGGGACATTGACGAATTATGCGCATCCGGTATTATCAAAAAAGTATATGGCGGTGTTACTGCTATCGTGAAAGCGCCAACTTCT
>CAJFSX010000022.1 GCA_904419775.1 Candidatus Pararuminococcus gallinarum
ATACTGCTCTTCTTTATTGTCATAATCCTGGCGATGCCTTTGGGCTTTGTGTTTACAGGGATGGTGCGCAGCCGGTTTCGTGTGCTTCGATGGATCGGCAATGCCTACATTACGCTAATGCGGGGAACGCCATTGCTGCTTCAGTTGTTCTTTATTTATTTTGGCCTTCCCATTCTACCAGTGATTGGCGAATATCTGAAATTTGGCCGTTTTACAGCCGCCTGTATCGGATTTGTCCTTAACTATGCGGCCTATTTCGCAGAGATTTATCGTGGAGGCCTTTTAGCGATTGACAAAGGCCAGTATGAAGCATGTAAGGTGCTGGGCCTGAGCAAGGTGCAGACAACTGTGAAGGTGATTATCCCCCAGATGATCCGAGTGGCCCTGCCTTCTATTGCTAACGAATCTATTACCTTGGTGAAGGATACATCTCTGTTATACGCGGTTTCTGTACCCGAAGTGCTCCACTACGCAAAGCTTGCGGTAAGCCGGGATATGACAACGATTCCATTTATTCTAGCGGCGATTATTTATCTGGTGATGGTAATGCTGCTCACCCTTTTCTTCAAAAAGGTGGAGAAAAAATTCAGTTTTAAATAGGCTTGTGGAAGAAAGGAACAGATGTCATGGCGTTAATTGAGATACAGGGACTGAAAAAGTCTTTTGGCAAGTTAGAAGTCCTAAAGAATATTAGTTTTCATGTGGATAAGGGTGACGTAGTTTCCATTATTGGTTCCAGCGGTTCAGGAAAGAGTACGATTCTTCGCTGTCTTATTAACCTGGAACAGATTGATGGTGGTACAGTCACTGTAGATGGGGAGGATATGATTCGCGATGGACATTATGCACCATCAGCGCAGGTGAAGCAGATCACCCGGAAGATGGGGATGGTGTTCCAATCTTTCAATCTGTTCCCGCATATGACGGTTAAGCAGAATTTAATGATGCCAGCGATGACAGTAAAGAAAATGCCAAAAGAAGAGGCATTGGAACAGTGTATTAATTTGTTGACCAAGGTGGGACTGGCGGACAAAATCGATGCTTATCCCTCTAATCTTTCTGGCGGTCAGAAGCAGCGGGTGGAGATCGCCCGTTCTTTGATGATGAAACCCGAAATCATCCTATTTGACGAACCCACTTCCGCCCTAGACCCGGAGCTGACAGGCGAGGTTCTGGCGGTAATGAAACAATTGGCCCAGGAGCACATGACCATGATTATTGTGACCCATGAGATGGCGTTTGCACGGGAGGTTTCCAATCAGGTCCTCTTTATGCACAATGGTGAGATATTGGAAAGTGGCACGCCGGAGCAGATTTTTGGCAATCCTCGGGAAGCAAGAACCAGGGAATTCCTCAACAGTATTTTTTAATTTTTGCATTGTAAATCATTGTAAAATCCCGACGTATATGTCGGGATTTTTTATAGAGTAGCGGAAGAAAAATTGACAGTAAAAATATACAAGTGTTATAATAAAAAAGTCGCAAATCCACTGAGTTTTTACAATAGTTGTATGATATGTATGGAAGTGATTTGATATATCTGTATGTTTTTTTGATGAAAGGGAGGAATTGGTTTGATCGACTTTGTGAAGCACCATATTGACAAAACAAGTCCGGTTCCTTTGTATTTTCAGATCAAGGAAATCATCCTCAGCGAAATTTTATCCGGAAATTTGCAGACGGGAGATCTGATTCCCACTGAAGTTGAGTTTTCCCAAATGTATAAGGTCAGCCGTTCCACAGTGCGGCAAGCGATTTTGGAACTTGTCAATGAAGGATATCTCTGCCGGCTTAAAAGTAAGGGAACATTTGTATCCAAGCCGAAGATTTCCCAGGAATTTGTTTATAAGCTGGATAACTTCCGTTCCCAAATGGCTCGTGCCGGTTTGGAACCTAAAACCGAAGTGTTGGAATTTGAGGTGATAAATCCAACAGACTCCATTATGAAGGCGTTGGAGATTACCGAGGATGATAAGGTCATCAAGCTGTCCCGTCTCCGCTATGCAGGATCGGATCCCATTGTCATTGTGGATACCTATCTGCCTTATGAATTGTGCGCTCCGATCCTGAAGATGGACATGTCGGTGCGGTCCTTGACAGAGTTTACCAGTCTTGACCCTCAGACAGAGGTAGTTCGTGCCAAAAGAACCATAGAAGCTATTAACGCGGGGCCCTTTGAATCCCGTCACCTTCGGATCAAACGAGGACATGCGGTTTTGCAGTTTCGAACGACAGGCTATAACTGTTATGACCGGCCGGTGGAATACTCTATTGCCAGATATCGGGGGGATCGGAATAAGTTCACCGTTTCCACAGTTAATACATCAGAAGAGCTATAAAAAAGCCCGGGATCCTATGATCCCGGGCTTTTTTATAGCTTAATATAATATAGATTGACAAATTATATTATATTAAATATAATATAGAAAGTGATATAAGAATAGAGGTGAGGACATGGCGTTTCAGTTGGGGGCTTCCCTTCTAGAGGCGTGTGTGTTGGCAGTACTGGCCCGAGGGGATACCTACGGATATATTTTGACCCAAAATATCCGCAGCATCATCGAGATATCGGAATCCACCTTGTATCCGGTGCTGCGGCGGCTGCAAAAGGACAACTGCCTGACCACATATGATCAGCCCTGTCAGGGCCGCAACCGGCGGTACTATCAGATTACCGAAGAGGGAAAACAGCGCCTTGAACAATATATGCGGGACTGGAGCGAGTATAAGGAAAAAGTAGATCTTGTTTTGAGTGGAGGAATCAATCATGAGTGCAAGTGATTTTTTGAGAAGGCTGGATGTACAGCTTCGGCAGCTGCCGCCAGGGGAAAGAGAGAATGCGCTGGCCTACTACCGGGATTATTTTGCAGATGCTGGCATTGAAAATGAACAAAAGGTATTGGAGGAATTAGGATCGCCAGAAAAGTTGGGAGCGGAGATTGTCGCCGATTATTATTACAAGAATGGCGCGGAAGCACCGATCATGTATCCCAAAAAGAAAGGGATGCCGTTAGCGGTAAAAATTATCCTCGGTATCATCCTGTGCCCCATTATCCTTATCCTTTTGATAGCGTTTGCCGCGGTTTTGTTTGCGATTTTTATAATTCCGGTATCCCTTATGGCAGGAGGTGTCATCTATTTTCTGGGTGGCATTGCTGTGATGCTGATCAATATTCCCACGGGCTTTATGGTTCTGGGGGAAGGGCTTCTGGCCGCGGGTATTGGACTGCTCCTCTTTGTCCCGGTTAAGCGTTTGATGGTGATCAGCTGGCATGGGATTGTAAGAATGTTCCGTAGACTGACGAGAAAGGGGGAGGTACAATGAAAAAGAGTTCCAAATATCTGTTGATTATCGGCGGGATTCTGTCCGCCGTTGGAGTTGTTACCATGGGAATTTCCGTTGTGGCTGGGGCCAGGACAGGCGTGGTAATTGGTGGCAACGGAATTCAGGTTACCGAAACAAAAGTAATGGATATGGGAAAAGGAGAAACGATTCAGGATCAAAAAGTGCTGGAGTCCTTTGAATCACTTTATGTTGACGCAGGGGTGAGTGAGATCCGTCTTGTGCCCTCCGACCATTACGGTATGGAGTATCAGCTCAACCGTTCTGATGGAGAGCTATCCTGTGAAGTGAAAGACGGCGCGCTTCATGTGACCCAAGGGTCGAATGGGGGAATCCACTTTAACCTAGACCTGTTTGGATGGATGAACCGGCAGAAGACCTATCTTGCAATTTATTATCCAGAGGGAACCCAGTTTAATACGGTGCAGGTAGAAAACAGCTTGGGTGAGCTGACGGTAAAGGATATAAAGGCGAAGACAGCGGACTTTTCCCTCGATCTTGGATATGGCGTTTATGAAAACATAGAGGCCGAGAAATTAACAATTCACCATGATAGTGGTTCCTTGAATATATCAAACGGTACGGTGGGCTCGCTGGAAATTCAGTGCGAACTTGGAGAAGCGCAATTGAGCGGTATCACTGCCAATCAAATGAACTTTCAAGGAGATTTGTGCAGTCTGAGTATCCGTAACAGCCTGCTGCGGCAGTCTGAGATTTCCTGCAGCATGGGAGAAGTGGATATTCAGGGCCTGGAATCGGATGGACTACAGATTGAAGCGGATAATGGTTCTGTGGTTGTCGAGGGTACCCTTCGAGGCCGTACGGGAATTGATGCTGAGATGGGCAGCATCCATGTTACCACCACCTTGGGAAAGAATGAATACAACTATGATGTCCACTGTGAGATGGGGGAAATCTATATGAATGGGGAAGAACAGGGTGGTTTGACCTTTGACACAGGGGCGGAAAACGACCTGGATCTTCAAGCGGATTTAGGCAGCATCCATATCAATGTGAAGGAATAGCAATGAAAAAGGTGGCCAGCTGGCCGCCTTTTTTAGTAAGGGTTAGATTTTTAAGCTACGTCTTGCAAGATTGTAGATTGTTTTGCAACAGGCACAAAAAGTTCACAATTTATTAATGAAACACCGGATAGGTATAGTGTATAGTTTATATTAGCACTCTAAGCATGTGATTGCTAATACAATAAAAGGGGAGACCAATCATGGCCAAAAAACAGTTTAAGGCGGAATCCAAACGCCTTTTGGATCTGATGATCCATTCTATTTATACCAACCGGGAAATTTTTCTGCGGGAACTGATTTCCAATGCCAGTGACGCCATTGACAAACTGTGCTATCTGTCTTTGACCGACGAAAATGTGGGTATGAGCCGCGGTGATTTTGCCATCACCATCAAACAGGATAAAGAGGCTCGCACTTTGATGGTATCCGATAATGGTATCGGCATGGACAAGCAGGCTTTGGAGGAAAATCTGGGTGTCATCGCCAAAAGTGGTTCTCTGCAGTTTAAGGAAAACCTCGAAAAAGACGAGCAGAAAAACGACGATATTGATATCATCGGCCAATTTGGCGTTGGATTTTACTCCGCTTTTATGGTCAGCGACACGGTAACCGTTATCAGCCGGGCCTATGGCAGTGACACTGCCTATCGATGGGAATCCTCCGGTGCTGACGGTTATACCATCACCGAATGTGAAAAGGACACAGTGGGCACGGATATTATCATGAAGATCAAGGCTGATACAGAGGATGAGAAATATTCTCAGTATCTGGAGGAATATCCTCTGCGGGAGCTAATTAAAAAATATTCCAACTATATCCGCTATCCCATTCGGATGATGGTAACAAAAAGCCGTCCGATTGAAAAGAAAGACGAGGATGAGAAGGATAAAGCGCCAGAATATGAGACCTATCAGGAGATGGAAACCATTAACGATATGGTGCCTATCTGGCATAAGAAAAAGGGCGAGGTGTCCGACGAGGACTACAACCAGTTCTATAAGGAACGTTTTCTTGACTATGCGGACCCGCTTAAGACCATCCATATCAGTACAGAGGGTGTCGTTTCCTACGAGGCGCTGCTTTTTATCCCTTCTCATATGCCGCGGGACTATTTTACCAAAGACTATGAAAAAGGGCTGCAGCTCTATTCCAGCGGTGTCATGATTATGGAGAAATGTGCTGATCTGCTGCCAGAGCATTTCCGCTTTGTCCGCGGTGTGGTGGATTCTCAGGACCTGTCACTGAATATTTCCCGTGAAATGCTGCAGCAGGACCGCCAGGTCCAGGTGATTGCCTCCAGCATTGAGAAAAAGATCAAACGGGAACTAACAAAGATGCTGGAAAATGACCGGGAAAAATATGAGGAATTTTTCAAGAATTTCGGAATCCAGCTGAAATACGGTGTTGCCAGTGATTATGGTACTCATAAAGAGATGCTCAAGGATCTTCTGCTTTTCTATTCTTCCACAGAGCAAAAACTGTCTACCTTAGGGGAATATGTATCCCGGATGAAGGAAGATCAAAAATACATTTACTATGCCTGTGGAGAGACCATTGCCAAAGTAGACCGTCTGCCTCAGACTGAAGCGGTTAAGGCCAAAGGCTATGAGGTACTATATCTTACCGATGAAGTGGATGACTTTGTGATGCAGATGCTTCACGAGGAGAGCGGTAAGGAAATTAAATCGGTCAGCAGTGATGATATTGCTGATGAGAACGATCAGAAGGCGGCCGAGGAACAAACCAAAGAGAATCAGGAGCTCCTCGATTTTGTCAAAGAAAGTTTGGATGGAAAGATCAAGGAAGCAAAGGTTTCCACCAAACCGGGAACCCATCCGGTCTGCCTCTCCAGTGAAGGCGGCATTACACTGGAGATGGAAAAGTATTTTGCTCAGATGAAGAATGAACCAGTTATCAAAGCAGAGCGGGTCTTGGAATTTAACGCCGACCATCCGATGTTTACGGCTTTGCAAAAAGCTTTTGCAGACGGAGACAAGGAGCGTGCGGCTAAGTTGAGCCAGGTACTGTATAGCCAGGCAGAACTGATTGCAGGTTTTTCGCTGGATGATCCAACGGCATACACTGATCTAGTGTGCGAACTTCTGGCCAATCAATAGAAATCACAGCATGGAAAAGGGAATGGAGATTTCTCCATTCCCTTTTCCATTTTGAGGAGGACGGTTAACTTTTTGTTTTCGGCTCTACTCAAGATAAAAAATTTTTTTAACGCAATTTGGATAGTCGAGTAGTAAAAGGAGGAAAGATTAGACAGGGTTTATAGGCAAAGGATAAAAAGACTTCAAACTGGCATTGAACCCTGTTTGCAAAACGACCATAGATTGTAGCAAGACGGACATTCCGTCTTAGCTTTTCCATGTCCCTATGGAATGAAAGCATGCTTCCTTCGAAGACATGGATGCGACCTTAGATGGTTGCGCAGATCATATGCAAACGGAGGGTTTACTTTGACAGATATGAACAACGGATCTCATCCGGTCCGTGATCCCATTTTTTGCAATAATGTACCCTTGGCTATGGCCTATGTACCAAGACAGCCTTGGGGTAATTTATATGAACCTGAGGTAGCGTTCAATCGCGGTACCTTTTTTAGGGATTTAGATCTCCCATTTATCGGAGAGGAGGCGCTCCCCCGTGGATGACAGAAAGGTGCTTTTAAACCGGGTGCGCATCTGCGATTTTGTTTTGCAGGAAATTGCCCTTTTTTTGGACAATAATCCTCAAAATAAAGAAGCCCTGGAATGCTATCAAAAATATTTAGATATGCAAAGAGAAGCAAGAGAAATGTATGTCAAAAGGTATGGACCGCTGACTCATACGGATTTTGCCGGAGGAAACCGGTGGAACTGGATTGACGGCCCCTGGCCCTGGGAACTTGATGAGGAGGCGTAGCATATGTGGACTTATGATAAAAAGTTACAGTACCCAGTAAAAATTTCCCGGCCCAATCCCGCCATGGCAAAAGTGATCATCACCCAATTTGGCGGGCCAGACGGAGAATTGGCGGCAAGTCAACGGTATCTGGCGCAGAGGTATTCTGTTCCCTATGATGAAGTCAAAGCAACACTGACCGATATAGGTACGGAAGAACTAGCCCACATTGAGATGATTTGTGCCATTGTCCATCAATTGACCCGTAATATGACGATAGACGAAATTAAGAAGACGGGATTTGATACCTATTTTGTTGACCATACCACAGGGTTGTATCCCATTGCGGCCTCAGGCATCCCTTTTAGCGCTATGTATTTTCAGTCTAAAGGCGATCTGATTACAGACCTAACAGAGGATTTAGCAGCCGAACAAAAAGCGAGAACTACCTATGATAATATTTTGCGTTTAGTTGATGATCCCGATGTACGCGATCCTATCAAATTTCTTCGAGAAAGAGAGATAGTTCATTTCCAGCGTTTCGGCGAAGCCTTGCGAACCACCCAAGATCATCTGGATAGCAAAAACTTCTATGCTTTTAATCCCGAGTTTGACAAGAGAAGAAGGAGAAGATAGGTACTTTCTCCAAAGAAAAAAGCTGTATGGCCTCGGCCATACAGCTTTTTTATCAAATCAAAGGTGGAGGGTAAACTTCCAAACGCAGGCACAGTCAGGGATGGTGATGTCGGGATAACAGCTGACCGCTTCCGCAGTGATGCGATCATCGATGACCTTTGCAAAACCATCGTATTCCACTACACCAACCTGTTTGCAGGGATGGAAAGGCATCCCTTTTCGGAATCGAGCGCTTTGTACACGGCAATTGTGAACCCGATAGGTGAGGGTGTTGCCTTCCCTGACTATGCTGTCTTCATTGAGAGGCGCATAGAGACGGAAAGCTAAGGCCTGTGCCAAGCCCTCCAGACCGGCGCGATCCGGGAGATCCAACAATTTTTTTATCCTGTGGGCTTCAATCTGGGTAAACTGTTCCCAAACGGTATAATCGTACTCCATGGCTTTGTCCATGCCGCTATCCCGTTCTACTGCTTGAAACCAGAGCCCATCCATAGCTAACCAGTTTTTTGCAAAATTGGTGCAGAGCTCAAGCAGTTTCTCTCGAGGCAAATCATGAATGCTTTTGTAGTCCATTTGATCCCCCTTATTTATCCAGCTTCTCAAAGATGGAGATGATTTCCTCAATCTTCTCGTTTTTGAGCGACTCATCATCGTGTTCAAAAGCTTCTTTGACACAACCGGAAAGATGGGCCTTGATAATTTCCCGGTTAACCTTGCGCAGGATGGATGTTGTGGCCATCAGCTGGTTGGAGATATCGATACAGTATCGATCTTCCTCCACCATGCCCAAAATACCATCGATTTGGCCGCGGGCGGTTTTGAGCAGACGGACAATCTGCTTATGATCCGCTTTCATGGAACCCCTCCTTAGGCAATGGAAACGACGGTATAGCCGGCGTCTGTCACTGCCTGCGTCAGAACATCATCGCTGACATCTTTTGAGAGGGTGACGGTTGCGTTTTTGTCCTCCAGGCTGACAACAGCGCTGACGCCGTCGATAGCGTTGAGGGCTTTCTCTACATGGGCAGTACAATGGTTACACATCATGCCTTCAATTGTGATTACTTTTTTCATTGTCTTTTCTCCTTTTTCCACAGTAGTTGTAATCATGTTTCTATCTTCTCCGGCAGAAGCGGGTACCGCGTGCCGGGGTTTGAAAAATTTGAGACGCAGGGCATTACTGACAACGCAAACAGAGCTCAAGCTCATGGCGGCGGCGCCAAACATGGGGCTGAGTTTCCAGCTCAGGAAGCTGTAGAAGACGCCAGCTGCAAGAGGGATACCGATAGCGTTGTAGAAGAAAGCCCAGAATAGATTTTGCTTAATATTGCGGATGACGGATTTACTCAGCTCAATGGCGGTGACAGCATCCAGTAGGTCACTTTTCATCAGTACAACGTCGGCGGATTCAATAGCAATGTCGGTACCGGCGCCGATAGCAACTCCTACATCCGCCCGGGCCAGAGCCGGGGCGTCGTTGATGCCGTCCCCCACCATGGCCACCCGTTTGCCGGATTCCTGAAGCCGGCGGACCTCTTTTTCTTTGTCTGCCGGAAGAACACCGGCAATGACGTTAGAGAGGCCGAGCTGACGCTGAATAGCGCGTGCGGTTCTCTCATTGTCGCCGGTGAGCATAATGACATCGATGCCCATATGGGTCAGGGCGTCAATGGCTGCCTTGCTGGTGGGTTTGACTACATCGGCCACAGCAATCAGACCGAGAACCTTTCCATCCGCAGCGAAGAATAGGGGCGTCTTTCCATCATTCGCAAGATCATCCGCCTGCTGCTCCAAAGACGCCAGATCTATGCTGTTTTCCTCCATCAGCTTGCGGTTACCGCCAAGACAAAGGGTACCATTGACAACCGCCTGTACACCGCTGCCGGTGACAGCGGTAAAATCCTGTGCGGAGAGGGAGGGAGTGCTCTGTTCATCAGCATAGGTGATTACAGCCTGAGCCAGAGGATGTTCCGAGGGGCGTTCCAGGGCCGCAGCGATAGCAATCAGAGCTTCCGATGTAACGCCGGATGCGGGAATAACGTCGGTAACTGAGGGAGTTCCCTGGGTGATGGTACCGGTTTTATCCAGTACTACGGTCTGAACATTGTGCAGTGTTTCCAGGGCTTCTGCAGATTTAAATAGGATACCGTTTTGGGCACCTTTGCCTGTGCCCACCATGATTGCCACAGGGGTAGCTAAGCCTAAGGCACAAGGGCAGGAGATGACCAGAACGGAAATACCAATGGAAAGAGCAAAGTCAAAGGGTTCTCCTACCAACAGCCATACAATGGTGGCAAGAATGGCGATAGAGATGACTACAGGGACAAACACACCGCTGACCTTATCGGCCAGCTTGGCAATGGGAGCTTTGGTGGCATTTGCATCCTCCACCAGCTGGATGATCTGAGAGATGGTGGTGTTTTCTCCCACCTTGGTTGCTTTAAAGGTAAAGAAGCCTGATTTGTTGATGGTAGCGGCAATGACCTTGTCGCCAGGCCCTTTTTCCACCGGAATGCTTTCTCCGGTCAGGGCAGATTCATCCACAGCGGAACTACCATCCAAGATGACGCCGTCTACCGGTACACTTTGACCAGGACGTACTGCTACAATATCGCCGACCAAGACATCATCCACCGGGATCTGAACCTCTTCGCCGTCGCGGATGACAGTGGCGGTTTTAGGCGCTAGGTTCATCAGCTTTTCAATCGCTTCCGAAGTCTTTCCTTTGGAGCGGGTTTCTAGGAATTTACCCACAGTGATGAGGGTCAGAATCATAGCGGCAGACTCAAAATAGAGATCCATGCTGTAGCTGTTCACCAGATCCAAGTCGCCGTGGCCCAGACCCCAGCCAATTTGATAAATGGCGAAGATACCGTAGATCAACGAGGCCGAGGAGCCGATGGCGATGAGAGAATCCATATTGGGAGCTCCGCGGAAGAGGGCAGGGAACCCTACCTGATAATATTTCCGATTCAGATAGATGACGGGAAGGGTTAAAAGAAATTGGGTGAAGGAATAGATCAGCGCGTTCTCGGTTCCATGGAAGAAAGAGGGGGTAGGAAGTCCCATCATATGCCCCATGGAGATATACATGAGAGGAACGAGAAAACAGATCGACAAAATCAGCCGGTGTTTCATGGCTTTGGTCTGTTCCTTTGCGCTGTTGGTGGGCGTTTCTCCCGAAAGGGGCTTTGACTGTCCCTGCTTTTGATGGGGAGCGGCGCCATATCCTCCATGTTCCACAGCTTTGATGATGTCCCCCTCACTTAGGACAGACTCATCATATTCTACCTGCATACTATTTTGCAGCAGGTTGACACTGACCTCTTTAACCCCGGAAAGGGCCCGGACGCTTTTTTCCACATGCGCCGAGCAGGCCGAACAGGTCATACCGGTTACATCGAATTTTTCTTTCATTGAGATCACCTCGCAACACAATACCCCCGTGGGGTGTATTTTTATTGTATACTCTATGAGTAGATTTGTCAATACCCCAGTGAACATTCAAAAAAGACAATAAAAAGGCCCGGATATTCTCCGGGCCTGGGACAAAATCGATTAAAACAGGGTAGTGAATGCAGCCCCCATCATGGAAATGACAAAGACGGCGGCCAGAATCAGACAGAGGATCCGCACAAAGAGTTTCGATTTTACCATCGCAAGAACTCACCTTCTCAATGATTTTTACTTTATTACTATAGCAGTTTTTTTCTCCCTTTGCCAGAGCGAAAAAGGGAAATTCATGGTTTTTTTGCGGTTTTATCGCAGTGTATTCACATTCCGCGTTGCGTCCCCTTTTCCAGGGTGATAAAATAAAAGAAAAAATAAGCCCAATCGGGGCCTTTTATTTTAGAGGGATGTGTATCATGAGTAAGATGGAAATTATCAATATTGAGCGGGGCATGCCCACTGTGGAAGAGGCGATCCGCCGGATGAATATGGGCCTTTCTACCGCCCGGGGCAGAGGGATGAAAGCGGCCAAAGTTATCCACGGCTACGGTTCCAGCGGCGTGGGTGGAGGTATCCGGACAAAGGCTAGAAGTGAGCTTCAGAATAAGCGGAGACTAGGGCGGATTAAAGGGATTATTTATGGGGAGGATTTTTCCTCCTATTCGGTGGCTGCCCGGGATGCAGTCGCCAGATTGCCCTGGCTTTCCCAAGACAGCGACTATGGAAGGAGAAACGATGGGGTTACCATCGTATTATTGTAAGATGAACAAGATTCGATCCTTTTTGAAAAGCCCCTATGCCCTCAAAAGGATGTGGCTTTTGCTGGGGATTCCAATTGCTCTGCTGCTCCTTGCTATAGCATCTTCAGGACACGCCTTTGCAGAATGGTATGTCACCCATATTTACCCTGTATTTATGCGGGGAATTTCTTTTATCACTTCTTTGGTGCCATTTTCTTTGGTAGAATGGCTGGTGCCCGGGGCCATCATTGCGGTTCTCGTCTATATTATTGTGGTCATTGTGAAAGCGGTCCGCCACCAAGAGGGGAGAAAGCTGCGGATCTATAAGGCAGTGATGAATCTCTGCGCAATTGTTTCCTGCCTGTTTCTTCTGCTGACCCTGTTTTGCTCTATCAATTATCACCGGTATCCGGTATCGGATCTGATGGGGCTTCAGATGCGGGAATCCTCCAAAGAGGAGCTGGCGGCCCTAGTAGAGGACCTTATCGAGGAAGTCAACGAGCTGCGGGCCCAGGTGCCAGAGGACGAGAACGGGATTATGACCTTTGATGGCTCAGTATCCGATATGGCGCAAACCATGCGGGATGAATACCGAGAGTTTTCTCAGGGCACAGACTTTATCAACAATGTGAACGCACTGCCCAAACCATTACTTTGCTCTCACTATATGTCTTACACGAATCTAGTTGGATTTTTCTTCCCCTTTACCTTTGAAGCCAACATTAACGGGGACGTGGCCCATTACAGCATTCCCTTCAGCGCTGCCCATGAGCTGTCCCATCTAGCCGGATTTATGCGGGAGGATGAGGCGAATTTCATCGCTTATCTCTGCTGCTCTGCCTCTGATGATGTCAGGGTTCAGTATTCCGGAGCGGCAATGGCGATGATTTACGCAGGTAACGCCCTGTTTGACATTGATCCAGAGCTGCATACCCAGCTGATGAGCAGCCTTTGCGAAGAAGCACAGCGGGATTTTGACGCTAACAACGCTTATTGGGATCAGTTTAAGGGCCAAGTGGCGGAAATCGCCGACAATATCAATGATACTTACCTCAAGGCCCAGAATCAGACGGACGGGGTACAGAGCTACGGCCGGGTTGTAGACCTGCTTTTGGCAAAATATAGAGCTGATAATGGCCTGGAATAAGGCGAAAGGCCTGGGACAAATGTCCCGGGCCTTTTTAGGTAGCGTCAAAATGAATCCGCGAGAGAAACAGGGGGCATGGAACGATAAGCTCCCGGGTGCTGAACCACATATCCAGCGAAATTTTGCGCATAGCTGATGGCTGGGTGAAGGAAAGCGCGATCCTCCCAGGAGGATAAGCTGATCCGAGAGACAAAAGCGCCGATAAAGGAATCACCCGCCGCAGTCGTGTCCACGGCGGCAACCTTTTGGGCGGGCAGATGGTCAAACCCATATCGGTCACAGAGCAGAACGCCCTTATCCCCAAGGGTCACCAGGAAAAATTTCACTCCCGCATCAAAAAACGGAGCCATTTTACTGTATAGTAGCTGATAGTGATCGGTGACCGGAGCGCCGATCAGATAGGCAAGCTCCGTTTCATTGGGCACCAGGATATCGGTGCTTTTGAGCAGCGCATCGGGCAGATCTGTCACCGGTGCCGGATTGAGGACAGTGACCTTCCCACAGGCCTTGGCGTGCTCCAGAAAGAGGGTTGCAGCTTCCATATTGGTCTCCAGCTGGGTCACAGCGATGTCACACCCTTCAATGAGCGGATAGGACTTTTTGATTTCTGCAGCAGTTATGGCCTTATTGGCAGCCACGTCTACCAGAAGCATGTTCCGCCCTTCTTGATCGGTGATAATGACGCAGGAACCGGTAGGAATTTCTGAGCCTTGGAAGGTACAGCTGTGGTCAATGCCTTCCTGTGACAGAAGGTCAATAAGGGAGTTGCCATCAGGCCCCAATTTTCCCACGAAGGAAACCTGGCAGCCGGCCCGCCTGGCCGCAACAGCCTGATTAAAGCCTTTGCCACCAGGGGAGCTGGAACGTCCGGTGGGGACCACGCTTTCCCCCACCTGGGGGAGGGCGGAGACATAATAGGTGGTATCAATGTTGATGCTTCCCAGCACACAAATTTTTCTCATATTGTTTTCCTCTTTTAATAGAATTACTGGGCGGTAAAATCAATGCCGTCAAGGCGCAATAGAGCAATGGCGTAGATTTTGGCGGCATTGACCAGATCCTCTACGGCAATGGATTCATCAGGCTGATGCATACCGCCTCGGCCGGTTTCGGTGGGGAGCATGCTGCCGGGTCGTCCGGCACCGAATGCAACCGAATTTGGCATCTCCCTAGCGTAGGTACCGCCGCCAATTACATAGGGAGCTAGGTTCTGGCCGGTCAGGTCATTGTAGGTTTCGGTGAGAAAGGCTACGGCAGGATGATCTGCGGGGATATACAGAGGTTTGCTTTCAAAGCAGTCGCCCATAGAAAATCCGTGTTCCTCACAGGTCTGGGATATTTTGTTCCGCAGCTGCTGGGAATCGGTGCTGATGCAGTAGCGGATATTGACATTGAGGACAATCCGACCCTCTTTAACGCTGAGCAGGCCGCCGATACAGGTGGTTTCCCCGGAAATATCGTCGCGGGATTTGATGGCAAGGCCTACGCCGTCGGTGGTTTCCAATACCTTTACTACAAAAGCGAGAGCTTCCTTGTCGTTTCCTTCCACAAGGCCGCAGTCTACCACAGCCTTGCACAGCTTGTAGATGGCGTTGACAGAGCCTTCGGGAAATGCGGCGTGGGAGGGGATCCCCTTGGCGGAGATGGTGACGCCGTAAGGGCCTTCCGCGACAACCAGATCTCCTTTGCTATCCCCTAGCTTTTGCAGAACCTGGTCGATAGATTGGTTTTTGAGGGTGATTTTTGCATGGGCAGCTACAGCGTTGGAAACTTCGCCGCCGGAAAGTTCTCCGATTTTATCAGAAAGCTGAGGGCCGACCAAATCGGCCGATAGGATTCCCTTTTCTCCGTTACAGACGGGAAACTCCGCATCCGGGACGAAGGAAAAGTCGGGAATTTTGCAGTGCTTTACATAATAAGCCATATCAGCGCTGCCGGTTTCCTCACTGCATCCCATAATCAGCCGGACAGAATGGACCATGGGGACAGCCAGCTCATACAGACAACGCATGGCATAAAGGGCTGCTACCGCAGGCCCTTTGTCGTCGGCAACGCCGCGGCCGATGAGTTTACCATCCTTAAGGGTGCAGTGAAAGGGTTCATATTCCCAGTCGGGGCCAGCCGGAACCACATCCAGGTGGGTGAGAATGCCAAGCTCCCGCTGACCATTGCCCATGAGGATACTTCCAGCATAGTACTGGTGGTTCTGGGTGCGAAAGCCATAATCTTTTCCCATTTCCAGGGCGGCGTCCAATACTCGCGCGGGCCCTTCTCCAAAAGGATGCTCCCCCTCGCTTTTTGTGGAAACACTTTCGATGGAGACCAACGTGTTGATGTCTCGGATCATCTGCTCTTTGTGGACATCGATCCAGTCAATAATGCTTTGTTTGAGTTCGTTGTCAACCTTCATATTGCTCAGCCTTTCTCCGCCGCAACGGTTATTTCATCATGTGGTGTTAGCGTAATCAAATGGAAAATGTATGATTATATGTTGTTCTATGAATCATCATTGACGGAATTTCCTATTTCAAACCTGGCCTGGATTTTTTAGCGTAGAAAAGACGGCCTGCGGAGAAGCATCCGCAGGCCGTCTTTTAAAAGTTTGCTGCGAACTCAGTCAATGCTAACCCAAGCGCCGCCTTTGGCGTCGGATTCGTAGGCGCGTTCCATGACCTTTTGAATGTATGCCCCTTCTTCCAAAGAGGGAGAGGGCTGGGTGCCGTCATCCACATGATAGAGGAAGGTGGCGAGGCAGTGAACGTGAGCCCTGATCCAGCCGACAGAGCACATAGCACCGGGGAATGCAGCTGCCGGAGGTGCGTACCGTTGGGTACATTCAATGCATTTAAATCCCCTTTCTCCGCCCAGAGGGGCGTCAGGGATGGTATTGTCGAAGAAATACAGATGATTGGGGTCAGCAATATCAAATTTAATGGCCCCTTTGACACCGTGAATTTCAAAGCGAAGGGAATCATCAAATCCGGTAGCCACCTTGGAAGCTTCAATGGTACCGTAGGCGCCATTTTTCATCTGACACATCATCAGCGCCAGGTCATCATTGTCCACAGGAACCATGTTGCCATTGGCATCGGGACGTGCATCATAGAGCTTGTCAGTTTGGCACATGATTTTTTGGTAATCCCCCATGAGATAATAGCCAAGATCCAGGATATGGGAGCCTAGATCAAAGAGGACGCCGCCTCCTCCCAAAGCGCTTTGATGCCGCCAGCCGATTTTTTTGTTAGGGTTAACATTGCTGGCGTGGAGGAAAATCCCACGGAAGGAGGTGATTTTACCCAGCCGTCCCTCATCGATCAGCCGTTTGGCGTTCATGATCATGGGGTAGAAACGATTCTGCAATGCAATCTGGGCGGTGACATGATACTCTTTCGCAAGGGCAATCACTTCTTCTGCTTCGGCGTAGTTCATCACAAAGGGCTTGTCACAATAGACGTGTTTCCCTGCCTTGATGGCCTTAATCACCATGTCCTTGTGATAGACATTGGGTGTGCAGATATTGACAATTTGAATGTTGGGGTCATTAAAAATATCGTCTGCATTGGAGGTTGCATAAGAAAAGCCCAGCAAATCCTTGGCTTTTTCGGCCTTAGAAAGGGTTGTATTACACACGCCCACCAGTTTGATTTTAAAGGGCATGTCCGGATAATAGAACGGGAGTGTCTGATAGCCATAGCAATGGGTTTTTCCCATGAAACCATAACCAATAACGCCCACACCGTATTCTTTCATCAAAATCACCTCTGTCAATAGATTTTGTCCGCAAGAAAAGACATTGTATTTATTTTACAATTTTTAATCCGGAGTTTCAACAAAATCCGGCTATTTGGAGATGCCAAAGAAATAGAAGGGTTTTTGGTAATGTTGAAAAGGGGGAGAGAAAGACGACGAAAAAGCGATTTTGTGATATAATAAATCGGTAATACGGTGAACTTCAGAAAATTTCGATAGGAGGAATATATATGCAAATTGATTTCCACACCCATTGCTTCCCCGATAAAATTGCAGAGCGGGCAGTAGGAAAGCTCTACTCCATCTGTGGGATTACGCCCCAGACCAACGGCACTTATGACGACACCTGCCGCGCTATGAAGGAGTGGGGAACAGATATCGCCGTGCTCTTTAATATTGCGACCAATGCCCATCAGCAGACATCGGTGAACAATTTTGCAGCCTCCCATAACAATGGCCCCACCAGGGCCTTCGGCTCAGTGCATCCCGAGGCGGAAAACGCATTGGAAGAGCTGGAGCGAATTAAAGAGTTAGGCCTCCGAGGAATAAAGCTTCATCCTGATTATCAGGAGTTTTTTGTGGAGGAAGAACGGATTTTTCCAATCTACCAAAAATGCCAGGATCTAGGGCTGATGGTCGCTTTCCACGCCGGTTGGGATCCCCTGTCTCCGGAAGTGGTTCATACAACGCCGAAAGGCATGGTCACTGTCTTGGATCATTTCCCAAATCTGACGGTGATTTTGGCCCATATGGGGGGATTTAATATGTGGGAGGACGTAGAAAAATACATGATCGGGCGCGGCAATGTCTATCTCGACACCTCCCTTGCCATGGGAAATATGCCGAAGGAACAGTTTGTCCGGATGGTGAGAAATCATGGGGTAAAACGGATTCTGTTTGGAACTGATTGCCCTTGGTCCGATGGAGCCGCCGCTGTGGAGTATGTGAAAGCTTCCGGCCTTACCGAAGATGAGCAGGCACTGATTTTCTACAAAAATGGTTGCGAACTGCTGGGAATCCCAGGTGAAAATAGCTAAATTCTCCACTATTTTTTCGTGAGGTAAAGAAAGAATTTTCCATTGGAATTTTTCCGCTTTTATGGTATGGTAAAGTTACCGTTGAAAAGCCCGGTAACAGGGAGAAATCCCCGGTAAAAGAGGAGGTTATTCCCATGGAAACATCAAAAAATGATACCAAGGCTTTGCGGGAGCTGGTGGAGAAGCAGGAGGCTTTGCTTCGCTTTGACCATTTTTCCTATAAAGATGCCTGGAAATTGGGCGTTTTGATGGTCAATGAGGCCAGAGAGAAGAAACTGCCCATCGCCATTCGGATTACCGTCAACAATCTGGTTATATTCAGCCATGTGCTGGAGGGAGCTAATGCTCACAATGAACAGTGGCTCAACCGTAAGCACAATACCGTCTTTGTCCGCCAGGAAAGCAGCCTGCACCTGTTTACTGTGGCGGAGCTGGAGGGGAAGACACTGGAAAAAGACTGGTTGTTGGATCCCATGGAGTATGCCCTTTGCGGCGGAGGATTCCCGTTGTATTTGAAAGGGACCGGTGTCATTGGCTCCATTTGCGTCTCCGGGCTGCCGCATGTGGAGGATCACATGTTTATCACCAGCTGTCTGGAAAAATTTCTTGGTATCGAAGTGAAATAAGCAAAAAGGGGGGAGCTTTATTCCCCCTTTATTCTTTTTATTTACAGAGTGGACCTCGAGTGTTATAATAGGAAACAACAAAAGAATACTCGTTTGCGGGGGAACCATTGCGGTTGAGAAGGTTAAAACCTGACCCTTTGAACCTGTTAGTTAATACTGGCGTAGGGAAGCAAATCACAGATCCATAGGGCGCCGGCTTTGAGCAGGCGCCTTTTTTAATTCTATTATTTATGCTGAAGCTTTCGTCTTATCAGGGCGGAACTTTGATACATATCCGCGTAGGAAGCGCACCAACACCGCGCGGGAAAGAAAGGAAGAGTCATTTTGAGTTACACAACACAGATGAATGCTGCAAAACAGGGTATCATTACCAAAGAGATGCGGGCTGTTGCGGCAAAAGAAAAAATCAGTGAAGAAGCCCTCAGAGAAATGGTTGCAAAGGGTACGGTTGCAATCCCGGCGAACAAGAACCATACTTGCCTGGATCCCCATGGAATCGGCAAGGATTTGACGACGAAAATCAACGTCAACCTGGGAACTAGCCGCGATTGCCTGAACATGGATGTGGAGATGGAGAAGGTCAATGCCGCCGTCGCCATGGGCGCCGAGTCCATTATGGATCTGAGCTCCTTTGGAGACACTAAAAAGTTCCGCCGCGCCTTGACGGCCCAGTGCCCCGCCATCATCGGCACAGTTCCTATTTATGACGCCATTGTCTATTACAACAAAGATCTAGATAAGATTACCACCCAGGAGTGGCTGGACATTGTCCAGATGCATGCGGAGGATGGCGTGGACTTTATGACCATCCACTGCGGGATCAATAAGTCAACTGCGCAGCGTTTCAAAGAGACCAAACGCCATATGAACATCGTATCCCGCGGCGGTTCCCTCATCTTCTCCTGGATGGAGATGACCGGCAATGAAAATCCTTTCTATGAGCATTTTGACGATATTCTGGAAATCTGCCAGAAATATGATGTAACCTTGAGCCTGGGAGACGCCTGCCGGCCCGGATGCATTGAGGACTCCGGAGATATCTCGCAGATTGAGGAATTGGTGACATTGGGAGAGTTGACCCAGCGCGCTTGGGCCAAGGACGTCCAAGTTATGATCGAAGGCCCCGGCCATATGCCGCTGGATCAAATTGAAGCCAATATGCGGATTCAGCAGACCATCTGCAAAGGAGCGCCCTTCTATGTCCTGGGCCCGCTGGTTACCGACGTGGCTCCTGGCTATGACCACATTACCGCTGCCATTGGCGGCGCTATTGCGGCTACCTATGGCGCATCCTTCCTGTGCTACGTTACCCCGGCGGAGCATCTGCGGCTGCCTACCTTGGACGACATGAAGGAGGGGATCATTGCTTCTAAAATTGCAGCCCATGCCGCTGATGTAGCCAAGGGGCTACCTGGCGCCAAAGACTGGGACTACAACATGTCCACCGCCCGTAAGAATTTGGACTGGGAAGGAATGTTCAACCTGGCCATTGATCCGGAAAAGGCACGGCGTTACCGGGAAGAATCCACGCCGGAGCATTCCGATACCTGCACCATGTGCGGAAAAATGTGCGCGGTGCGCAATATGAATAAAATTCTCGGCGGCAAAAATGTCGATGTCATCTAACCAGGAGAAAACCATGCTGGAAGGTTATATACAGGCGGTGCGGCAGAAGCACCCCATAGTCCACTGTATTGCCAACTATGTGACGGCAACAGATTGCGCCAATGTGCTGCTGGCCATCGGCGCATCCCCTATCATGGCTGATGCGCCGGAGGAAGCTGCGGAAATCACTGGAAGCAGCGACAGCCTGGTGCTCAATTTAGGAACCCCGAGCCCAGATAGGTTTTCCGCCATGGAGTTGGCGGGAAAACGGGCCAATGAATTGGGACTTCCTGTTGTCTTAGATCCGGTGGGGGCTGGTGCCTCAGCATTTCGACAGGAGGGAATCGGACGGCTTCTAAGGAGCATTCGGGTTACCGCTATTCGGGGCAATGTCTCCGAAATTGCCGCTTTGGCAGGAATAAAGACGGAATGGACCGGGGTGGACGCTGCCATGACAGCACAGAGCCCCATAGAAACGAGAAATTTGGCCATGGATCTTGCCCGCCAGAGTGGGGCAGTCGTAGTTGTTACAGGGAAAAAAGACATCATTACTGATGGAAAGCGCTCCCTCACCATTGCCAATGGACACGCTATGATGGGCCAGGTCACCGGCACCGGCTGTATGCTTTCCTGCCTCATCGGTGCATTTTTAGGCGCAGATACTTCCCATCCCCTGGAAGCGGTGGCGGCGGCAGTTGGAGCTTTCGACATCTGTGGAGAGCGGGCCTATGAAAAAGCGGCTCACGCAGGACGTGGAACCGGAAGCTATCATTTGGCGCTGATCGATGAAGTGAGCCTGGTCAAGGACAGCGCAATGGGAGGTGTCCGGCTTGTCTGTGAATAGGGATATAATGCGCCTTTATCTGGTGACCGACCGGTCGTGGCTACATGGCAGGACATTGGAATCCCAGGTGGAAGAGGCCATTCTTGGCGGCGTGACCCTGGTACAGTTACGTGAAAAGCATACAACTGGCGAAGAACTCTTGGCTTTGGCACAGCGGGTCAAAAAAGTGACGGATCGATATAACGTGCCGCTGATTATCAATGATTATGTAGACATTGCACTGCAGATAGACGCCGCAGGGGTACACTTAGGCCAAAGCGATGATGATATCCGCATGGTTCGAGAAAAGCTGGGAATGAATAAAATCATCGGGGCGTCCGCCCACAATGTGGAGGAAGCTCTGGCTGCGTATGCAGCGGGAGCGGATTATCTGGGCTCTGGTGCCGCCTTTGGCTCCTCCACCAAGGGGGACGCAGGGAAAATCTCCCTGGAGACACTGACCAAGGTGGCAAAATGTGTTCCCATTCCTGTAGTGGCCATCGGCGGCATCGACGAGGATAACGCTGCAGCCCTTCGGGGGAGAAATCTTGCCGGCATCGCGGTGGTGTCTGCCATTCTGGCCCAGCCCGATGTTAGGAAGGCCGCGCAGATGATGCGGATACAAGCAGACGAAATTTCAAAATAAGGAGTTATGACTTCATGAATACAGCACTGACCATTGCGGGTACTGATCCTAGCGGTGGAGCAGGAATGCAAGCGGATCTGAAAACTTTTACGGCGCTCAAGGTATATGGCATGTGTGCCATCACGGCGGTGTTGGCCCAGAATACTTGTGGTGTTCGGCTGATTGAAAATGTAAGCATTCCGATGGTGGAGGCGCAGTTGGACTGCGTTTTTGAGGATATCTTTCCCGACGCGGTCAAGATCGGCATGGTATCCAGTATTCCGATTATTGATGCAATTGCGGGAAAGATTAAACAGTATCAAGCAAAAAACGTGGTATTGGATACAGTGATGGTGTCCACCAGCGGCCACCGGCTGATTGATGAGGACGCCCAAAACGCACTGATCACAAAATTAATGCCTTTGTCCGATATTATTACCCCCAATCTGCCGGAAGCGGAGGTCCTATGCGGCTTTTCTATTTCAAACAAAGAAGAACAGGTGAAAGCCGCCCAGAAAATTGCCGAGTCTTACGACGGGTATATTATGATTAAGGGCGGACACTTTGACGGCGGAGACGATCTGCTCTACAAGGACGGACAGGTACGTTGGTATCCAACCAAGAGGGTGGATACCCATAATACCCATGGCACCGGTTGTACCCTTTCCTCCGCGATTGCGGCATATCTTGCCAAGGGAGAACCTATGGAGGATGCGGTGGCCAAAGCAAAGGAATATATTACAGGAGCGCTGGCTTCCGGACTGGATCTTGGAAAGGGCAATGGGCCGGTTGACCACTGCTTTGCCCTATAGTCTTTGAAAGGAAAGGATGCTAGAGGTCTCCTGCCCCTCCATGGAATAACCTATTAAAACAGCCATAGGATGCGATTATAATCCTATGGCTGCTTTTTTATTGACCAAGCCTACGAAAGCTAGTACAATCTATATGGTTAGCTTAAGATAACCGTTGGCGGGATTATGACTTATTTAGGAGGAGGGAAAGAAGTGGCACTTCCACGAAAAGACGGTTTTTTTCCGGGAGAGGCAGTTTTATTAAAACGTTCAGAACATACTTGCGTTTACCGTATGGGATTTTATGAGGGATATGGTACCATGACAGCGCATAAGATTTTACCTGGCATTACCCTAATTTTTAATGAATTCCACACACCTTGTGGATTTCCAGAGGAAGCACGCTGCCCGGGCTTAGTAGAAATCAACCACTGTCAGGCAGGACGCTTTGAGTGTACTATGCGTAACGGGCGAAATGTTTCTTTAGGGCCTCAGGACTTTGCAATCAGTGATATGGGGCGGCCGCCATTTGAGTGCAGATTCCCCCAGGGAATTTACAAGGGGATTAGCTTGGTGATAGAACCGGTGACAGCAGAACAGGCTGTTGAACAGATGGTTGGCGATGACGCTCCAAAATTAACGGAGTTATTTCAGAGCCTACTCCATGTACAATCTTTTTTGCTATTGCGGTCGGAACCGGAAATTCAGCATATTTTTTCAGAACTGTATGACGTGCCCTTTAAAGAAAATCTTGCCTATTTTCGCCTAAAAACGGCAGAACTGATGTTTTTCCTTTATGAACGGCAGAAGGTGGTACAGAGCAAAGGAATCTATTATCATAGCAAAAATATGGATGATCGGGTACGGGAGATTGGGGCACGGTTGACAGAAAATTTGCGAGTCCATATTCCACTTTCAGAATTGGCAAAGGCATACAAAATTGGAGAGACCACCATAAAAAAGTATTTCCGGCAGATTTATGGGGAATCACCATATTCTTATCTGAAACGCCGTCGGATGGAGGAGGCAGCTTTTTTACTGACAACATCAGAACAAAGCATTGCCCAGGTAGCGGAGGCGGTAGGTTATCAGAATACAAGCAAATTTTCCTCGGCATTCCGGAGCATCTATGCATTATCGCCTATGGAATATAAAAAAGAAAACCGTTTTGATTGAATATGAAAGAGATATTTCAAAAAATACACGCCCACATGGAGTAAAACGCCTTTTTAGAGTTGCGGCTAAGTTTTTAAGAAAGTATAATAATATCTTGAAGTTAGCAATAGCTAACCAACGGCTGCAAAAGGAGGAAATCACATTGAAAAAATCAAAGCAGAGCAGTTTATCCCGCATCATGCATTATGCAGGTGGGCACAAGACTCTGACGGTTCTTGGCTGCATTTTGTCAGCAATAGCGGCCATTCTCGGGCTGATTCCCTATGTGTGCGTCTGGCTGGTTGCCAGGGAAATCCTAGCAGTTTATCCCGATGTTACCGCCGCGTCTGGACTAGAGAAGTGGGGATGGGTTGCCGTAGGATTCGCGGTGGCAAACATTCTTGTTTATTTTGCCGCACTGATGTGCACACACATTGCTGCTTTCCGTACCGCCCGCAATATACGCAGAGCGGGGATGGCCCATGTACTGGAGCTGCCCCTGGGATTCTTTACCGGCAACCAATCGGGACGGCTGCGCAAGCTTATTGATGATAATGCCGGCCTGACAGAAGACCTGTTGGCCCATAAGCTGCCAGATCTGACGGCCACCTTGGTAACCCCGATCGCCGCTATCATCATGCTATTTCTTTTCGACTGGAGGATGGGGCTGCTGTGCCTGTTGACCATGGTGCTGGCCCTTGTTTGCATGATGGCCATGATGGGCGGTAAGAACGCGGGATTTTTCCACCGCTACCAGCAAGAAATAGAAAAAATGAGCGGCGAAGCGGTAGAGTATGTCCGGGGGATACCTGTGGTCAAGGTATTCCAGCAGACGGTTTATTCTTTTAAGGCATTTTATAACGCCATCCGCTCTTATAGCGATCTTGCCAGCCAGTATGCCATGAGCTGTCGCAATGGGCAGACCGGGTTCCTCACCTGTATCAACGGCGCTTTTGCCCTGCTTATCCCGGCTGCATTGCTACTGGCATCCAGCGGGGATGTCAGACAGGTGACAGTAAATTTTATCTTTTATATCCTATTTGCGCCCGCCTGCGGAGCCATGATTAATCGGATTATGTATATGAGCGAGGCGGTGATGGAAGCCGATGAGGCCATAGGCCGTTTAGATGAAATCATGGGAGAAAAACCACTTCCGGCTACACAAAGCAAAAAACATCCGCAAAGCGCACAGGTGGTTTTCGAACATGTATCATTTACCTATCCCGGCGCCAACCGGCCGGCCCTGGATGATGTAAGCTTTACTGTCCAGCCCGGCAGTGTGGTAGCACTGGTTGGGCCTTCCGGCGGGGGAAAGACCACGGCTGCCAGCCTTATTCCGCGTTTTTGGGATGTCAGTTCGGGCAAGGTCAGCATTGGTGGTGTAGATGTGCGGGAACTCGATGGACAGGCCTTAACGGATCAGGTGGCCTTTGTGTTCCAGGATACTCGCCTATTTAAACAAAGTCTGCTGGAGAATATCCGGGCCGCCCGGCCTGATGCCACCCGTAAGGAGGTCTTGGAGGCGGCAAAGGCTGCGCAATGCGGCGATATTTTGGAAAAACTGCCCCATGGTTTGGATACCGTTGTAGGAACCAAAGGGGTCTACTTATCAGGTGGCGAAAGTCAGCGGATCGCCTTAGCACGGGCCATTTTGAAGGATGCTCCCATTGTGGTCTTGGACGAAGCCACGGCTTTTGCTGATCCTGAAAATGAATATCAGATTCAGAAGGCATTTGAAACGCTGGTTCGAGGCAAGACGGTGCTGATGATTGCTCACCGTCTATCTACCATTCAAAATGCCGATAATATCTTGGTATTAAAGGACGGAAAAATCGCTGAACATGGAACCCATCCGCAGCTTTTGGCGGCTGGTGGAATTTATGCTGCTATGTGGGCGGATTATCAGCGGAGCGCCCAGTGGAAGGTTGGTAAGGAGGTTTTGGCATGACGCGGAAACTACAGCATATTTTTGCCCTCAGCGAGCGAGGGGCAAAGGATTTGGTTAAAGCGGTCATATGGTGTTTTGCGTGTAATATCAGTTTAATGATCCCCATTGGGGTAGTGATGGCGGTGGTAATGCATCTGCTCCGGGTGATGGAAAAAGGGATCAACCCTATGACAAATTTTTGGATTTATACTGGGGCTGGCTTGGCTGTGCTTTTACTGTTGTTCATCCTTCATTACTTCCAGTATGCGTCTCTGTATCTGGCAACCTACCAAGAAAGCGCCAGCCGGAGAATCAGCTTGGCCGAAACACTGCGAAAGCTGCCCCTTTCCTTCTTTGGCAACCGGGACTTGAGTGATCTGACCTCCACTATGATTGCCGA
>CAJFSX010000023.1 GCA_904419775.1 Candidatus Pararuminococcus gallinarum
AAGGCGACTATGCTGTTGTGGTCGTCGTAACTGCTAATTCTTAAAATAACTTTTCAGGCCTGCCGCTGTGGCGGCAGGCCATGTTTTATTACAGGATTGTGGGGTGAAACGCATGCCAATTGTCATATCATCCGTAAGGATTCCCATTGAGGAGAGTGCTGACGAAGCGGTAGATAAGGCCATATCTCTATTAGGGATCTCCAGAAGGTGGATCAAAGACGCTTATGTGATGAAAACGTCCCTAGACGCTAGACGGAGGAATCACATGACACTGGTATGTTCCGTGGGGGTAGAACTGACTGACCCCAGCCGGGAACCCCACTTGGCTGCCAGAAGAAAAAACAGCAGCATTTCTTATAAGTCGAGGGAAATGCTGGAAATCCGCTTTGGTGTCAAGAAAATGAAGGAGCGGCCGGTTGTTGTTGGATTTGGACCGGCCGGGATGTTTGCGGCTTTGCTTCTTGCCCGAAATGGCTATCGGCCCATTGTCTATGAGCGTGGCGCGTGTGTAGAAGATCGGGTACAGGCAGTGGAGCACTTTTGGAAAACAGGGATGCTCAATGAAAGAACCAATGTGCAGTTTGGGGAAGGAGGAGCCGGCACCTTTTCCGACGGAAAGCTGACCACCCGGATTTCTGATTCCCGATGTACTTTTGTGTTGGAGGAATTGGTCAACCATGGAGCGCCGAAGGAAATCCTCCAGCGTTCTAAGCCTCATATTGGAACGGACAAGCTTCGCAGTGTAGTAAAAAATATCCGTGAGGAAATATTGGCGCTGGGAGGGGAGATTTTCTTTGAGAAAACCTTAACCGGGGTAGAACACCAGGGCGGAAATTTGAGGGCGCTTTTGATTGAGGGCCAGTCGGTCCCTTGTGAAACAGCGATTCTGGCCATTGGCCACAGTGCGAGGGACACGTTTATGTCTTTGATGGAAGACGGTGTCTTTTTCGAGCCAAAGGCCTTTTCGGTGGGGGTGCGTATTGAACATCTCCAAAAAGAGATCGATAAGGCCCTCTTTGGAGAATATGCGGGCAGCCCATTGGTAGGCGTGGGAGAATATCAGTTATCCTATCGAAAGGGAAATCGTGGCGTCTACACTTTTTGCATGTGTCCTGGGGGGGTGGTTGTTCCAGCATCTTCAGTAGCTGATACGGTGGTCACCAACGGTATGAGCGAATTTGCCAGAGATCAGGTCAATGCCAATGCAGCATTGGTAGTTTCTGTGGACCGAGACGATTTTGGGGTACACCCCCAAGATCCCATCCGCTTTCAAGAAAGGCTGGAACACAGCGCCTTTTTGGCCGGAGGAGGAAATTATCGAGCACCTGTACAAACGGTGGGCAGATTTTTAAATCATCGTTCCGGCGCGGATTTTGGCAGAGTGACACCCTCCTATTCCCTAGGAGTGGTACCAGCTTCACTGGATGATATACTCCCGCCCTTTGTCACCGCTATGATGCGGGAAGGGCTTATGCAATTCCAACGGAGGCTTCCAGGGTTTGCGGCGGAGGATGCGGTATTGACCGGCGTCGAGACCCGCACATCCTCTCCGGTGCGGATGACACGTGGAGATCGGCTGGAATCCATTAGTGTCAGCGGGGTTTATCCCTGCGGAGAAGGGGCAGGATATGCCGGCGGCATCATGAGTGCTGCGGTGGACGGTATCCGAGTAGCTCAGGAAATTATGAAAAAATATGCCCCTTTTGATTAGCAAAAAAGGCAACCGCTAGCTGCGGCTGCCTTTTTCTTACATGTTTTCCCCTTACGGAACCAAAAACTGACATCTAAAATGAGCCTGATAGCTAGGATTTTGGAACGGACAGCCTGTCAATTTCGTAGAATAGCATAGGTCAGAATCTGTGAAGGCCTGCCGTTTTGATACTACGAGGAGAAATGGAGCGATCAAATGAAGATAGGTGTTGCATTGTCGGGATGCGGCATCGGTGATTTAGCGGTTTATTGCGCCTTAAGACAGCTACAGGAAAACGGAATTGACATTGCCTGTGTCAGTGCATCTAAGGAATTGGCGGTATCCAGTGTTTTATTTGCAGCCCGCTGTCCGATATCTCAATCAATTGAAGTACTGCGGCAAAAATTTTATGCGGATACAGCTCGCATCCCTTTTTGGAGGCGTTGGAGATGGAAAAAAAGCTTCCACCATCTGCTGCGAAACCAAGGGGTCAAAAGATTGAGCGACATGCAAACCTCTTTGGACATTGTAGCGGAGGAGAAGAGAAGCGGATCTCTTGCCACATTTACCGGACTTGCTGAAAATGGGGTGGAAAAGAAACGGTGGCCCAGTTTTTTGCAGCGGGAACAGGCTTTAAAAACCGTAACTAGGCTGCTTTTTCCTACAGTGGGGAAGAGCCGTTATGCGGATCCCACTTACCGTATTGGTTACCCGACATATCAGCTTAAGATGGAACAGCTTGACCGGGCGCTTTGTGTGGAATTTACCAGCCCTTCAGATGGGACAGAAGAAATAAAAATGCAAAATGAGGTTATGAGGGATACCATTCGTTCTGTACTCAAGAATGATGCTCAGTTTGTCATCCACCTGAGGGAGAGCAATGTGCGAGTTTCCAAAAAGAAGCGGCTAAAAGCGTTGGAAGCTTTGGGAAAAGAGACGGTGGAAACACAGATGGTCGAAATTTACGAGGCCCTCCTATTCTGAGAAGGTGGGCCTATTTATTGAAGTTTCGTAGATGATGTGATAAAATAAAAATCTGTAAATTTGTCTATTTTTAGAATAAAAGGCTTGTGGTTACAGGTAACTGGGTTATAGAGAAGCGAAAGCGCTGAGGGCGGTATAGAAACGCCTGGTGGAGGGAAATGCATTGGAATTAAAACGATGGAAGATTGCTCAATCTGACCTGTCTCTGGCCGAGCAGATAGCAAAGACGCTAAAGGTTGATCCGCTGGTTTGCGATGTGCTTTTGGGGCGGGGCTATGAGAATGAAGAGCAAATTCAGCGTTTTTTAGAGGGAAGTCCAACTTTTTTTGATCCGTTTCTGATGAGGGATATGGACAAAGCCGTGGCAAGGATCCAACTAGCTGTAGAAAATGGTGAAAAAATTGCCGTTTATGGCGACTATGACTGTGATGGAATGACCGCCACCTACCTGGTCTATACCTATCTTGAAAATATTGGCGCTGATGTGTTTTTCTACATACCTGACCGGGACGGAGAAGGATATGGACTAAATAAGGGCGCGATTGACCGCATCAGCGAACAGGGGACAACGTTAATCATCACCGTAGATAACGGTATCTCGGCGCTGGATGAGGTAAAATATGCGGCAGAATTAGGCGTTGATGTGGTCATCACCGACCACCACCAGCCCTTGGCGGCTCTGCCCAAAGCAGTTGCGGTAGTCGATCCTCACCGGACGGACTGTGAAAGCCCTTATAAAAATCTTGCCGGCGTGGGAGTGGCGTTCAAGCTGCTGTGCGCGCTGGATGGTGACGACGGCTGGGGCATGATTGAACATTATGGGGATATTGTGGCCATTGGAACCATTGGTGACGTAGTCAATTTGGATGGAGAAAACCGCCTTCTCGTCAAGGAAGGTTTAAACATACTAAAAACGACAGAAAATATAGGGGTAAGCGCCCTGCTGTCCGCGGCAGGCCTGGATGGAAAGCCGGTGAGCAGCGAAATGGTTGCTTTCGGCATTGTACCAAGGATCAATGCCGCGGGCAGGTTGGGTAAGACGTCCAAAGCGCTGGAACTTTTGCTCTGTGAAGAGGAGGAGCGAGCGGCTGAGCTTGCCCGGGAAATGAACGAGCTTAACCAGCACAGACAGGCCCTGGGCAATGAAATAGCAGCCCAGGTACAGCAGCAGCTGGAAAGCGATCCTCGGAAGCGTTATCAAAAGGTCATTGTCCTTCAATCCGACCAATGGCACCATGGAATTATTGGTATCGTGGCCGCCAAGGTGGTGGAGCGTTATGGGAAGCCCTGCTTCCTCATCAGTGTGGAAGGGGACGAAGCCAGAGGCTCCGGCCGGTCTGTGGAGGGTTTTTCCCTTGCTGAGGCACTGCAAAAGAGCTGTGCGTATTTGACCCGGTTTGGCGGTCACTCTCTTGCAGCTGGCTTTTCCCTCTATACAGATGATATTCCCCTCTTCCTGAGGGATTTCTATCAATATTGTGATGAGAATTTCCCACAGATGCCTACCCTTACCCTGCCTATTGACCATGTGCTGGAAATCTCGGAGATGACCATAGAAAAAATCAAAGCGCTGGACGCATTGGAGCCCTATGGGGCGGGAAACGCCTCTCCGGTATTTGCGGTGATGGGAGCTATAGTGGACAAGGTGTACCCGCTTTCGGGGGGAAAACACTGTAAAATCCGCTTCATCAAGGACGATGACGCTTTCTACGGCCTTTATTTTGGTATGAGCCCTGACCGGTTGGAATACGCACCGGGAGATAGGGTGGATATAGCGGTAAGCTGTGACATCAGCATCTATAATGGTATGCAGCAGCTTTCCATCAAGATCAAAGATATCCGCCCGTCTGGAATCTGCGAAGAGCGGCTCTTTGCGACCAAGACCCTCTATGATGATTACCGTTTGGGACGCAAGCTCCAGCAGGAAGAAAAAGAACGCTTGCTGCCCTCTAGAGAGGATATTGCCCTGTTATACCGGTACCTGCGGGAGAAAAGATTTGTCAGTTTCGGGGAAGACCTCTTGTTTGTCCGAGCGGTAGGCGATAAAATGGATTATGGAAGGATGAGGATCGCGCTGGATGTCCTGTGTGAAATGGGATTGGCGGCCCAGGTGGAGAAAAATGGGAAAATCCTTACCGGGGCTGTAAAAAATCCCCAAAAAGTTGACTTGGGAAAAAGCAAGATTCTCGCGGCTCTCTCAATAACAACACAAGGTGGTGATGGGAATGAAAAATAAGATTTATACTTTTGAGGATTTGGAGCATAAATTGCAGGAGAGCACCAAGCCCTACGACCTAGAAAAGATTAAAGTGGCATATCAGACAGCGGTGGACGCTCACCAGGGACAATGCAGAAAGTCCGGCGAGCCCTATATTTCTCATCCCATTGCTGTAGCAGTGCTTCTGGTGGATCTGGGGATGGATACAGATACCCTTTGCGCGGCGTTGCTCCACGACGTAGTAGAGGACACCGAAGTGGAACTTTCCACCATTGAGAAGCAGTTTGGCTCAGAGGTTGCGCTGTTAGTGGATGGTGTAACAAAACTGGGACGGATTCCTTTTTCCTCCCGGGAACAACAGCAGGCGGAAAATGTCCGCAAAATGCTGCTGGCAGTGGCGCAGGATGTCCGGGTCATCATCATCAAACTGGCGGACCGCCTTCACAATATGCGGACGATCGACGCTCTGCCGCCGCAAAAGAGACGGGATAAGGCCTTGGAAACCATGGAGGTCTATGCGCCGCTGGCCCACCGTTTGGGAATCCGCGCCTTTAAAGAGGAATTGGAGGATATTTCTTTAAAATATTTGGATCCCATCGGCTATGATTCCATAGAAAAAGCCCTGCGGATGCGCAATGATGACCGTCAGCAGTTTCTCGAGGCGATCAAAGAGCGGATCATTGAGCGCCTTTCGAAGGATTTCAAAAACCCCTATGTAGAGGGAAGAGTTAAGAGTATCTACGGTATCTACCGTAAGGTCTATATGCAGGGGCGCTCTTTCGAAGAAATTTTTGATGTTTACGCCATCCGCATTATAGTGGACACCGTCATTGAATGTTATAACGTGCTCGGGATTATCCACGATATGTTCCGCCCGATACCCAATCGGTTCAAGGACTATATTTCCACGCCAAAACCCAACATGTACCAGTCCCTGCATACCACTGTGGTAGGCAAAGAAGCCATTCCTTTCGAGGTGCAGATCCGTACCTGGGACATGCATCATACGGCGGAATTCGGCATTGCCGCCCACTGGAAGTATAAAGCAGGCGTCAGCGGTTCGGACAAGCTGGATGAACGTCTGGCCTGGGTACGTCAGCTTCTGGAGGTACAGAAAGAGTCAGACGATGTGGAGGACATTGTCCGCTCCATCAAAAACGACCTGGCTCCGGAAGAAGTTTTTGTCTTTACGCCCAAAGGGGACGTTATCAGCCTTCCTGCAGGGTCTACCGTTATTGACTTTGCCTATGCCATCCACAGTGCCGTGGGCAACCGGATGATCGGCGCCAAGGTGGATGGACGTCAGGTATCCCTGGATTTTCAGGTGCGTACCGGCATGATTGTGGAAATTGTCACCTCCAATGCCCAGGGTCATGGACCCAACCGGGATTGGCTGAAGATGGTGAAAACCAGTGAGGCCCGTAACAAGATCCGCCAGTGGTTTAAGCGGGAAAAACGGGATGAGAACATCCAGGAAGGCCGCGCGGAGCTGGAACGGGAGTTTAAACGCAACCTGATTTCCCTGCCGGAAGCCGAGATGAAAGAATTTTTGCTGGAGATCGCCAAACGGCAGCATTTAAATTCCGTTGATGATTTTTGTGCGGCCATTGGCTACGGCGGCATTTCCCTGTCTCGGATTATGCCCAGGATTAAGGATGATTTCCAGAAAAAGTACCGGGTGCCAGAGCAGAAGGCGGAACAGACTGCCAAGCCCAAAAAAGAGCATCGGCCCCAGAGCGGTGTTATTGTGGAAGGACTAGACAGCTGCCTTGTCAAGTTTGCCAAATGCTGTAATCCTCTGCCGGGCGACGATATCATCGGATTTGTCACCCGGGGCTATGGAGTTTCCATCCATAAAAAGGACTGCATTAACGTGCAGTCGGCGATGAAGGACGAAAATCAGAAGGATCGCTGGGTGCGGACAACCTGGGCAGGGCTGCCGGATAACGGCACCTTTAAGTCAACCATCGAGATTTATGCCAATGACAGGGATGGCCTGCTAGTTGATGTCAGCTTGGGGCTGACCAACCTAAAGGTGCCCTTGCATTCCCTCAACGCTAGGGAGTTAAAGGATGGCCATACCATGATTCAGGTGACCATTGGCACCAAAAGTGTGGAACAGCTTAACAGCATTATCGCCACCCTGAAACGGATTTCAGGGGTCATATCCATTGAAAGGACGTATCAGTAAAGGAGAGACGCAATGCGGGTAATATTACAGCGAGTCAGCAGTGCTGGAGTAAAAATAGATGGAAAACAGGTGGCGAAAATTGGACAGGGTCTCATGATTCTGTTAGGAGTCTGTGACGCTGATGAAAAAGCTCAGGCCGACTATCTCTGTGAAAAGGTGGCCAATCTGCGGATCTTTGCTGATGATGAGGGCAAGATGAACCGTAGCGCATTGGACGTTGATGGAGAGGTAATCATTGTTTCCAACTTTACTTTATATGCCGACTGCAAAAAAGGACGGCGTCCCTCCTATGTTAAGGCGGGAAATCCGGCCCATGCAGAACAGCTTTACGACTATTTTGTGGATAGAATGAAAAATACTGGTATTTCCAAGGTGGAGACAGGCAGTTTTGGCGCGGATATGGAGCTTACCATTGTCAATGATGGCCCTGTGACCATTTTTCTAGATACGGATGAACTGATGTAACCCGGGAAAGGAGAGATATGATGGAAATTCTCGTAATCCCAGTGGGATATTTACAGGAAAATTGTTATATTGCTTATGATGAGGACAAGGTGGCCGTAGTTATAGACCCCGGCGACGAGGGACAAAAATTGGTAGAAGCCATCCGAAACCGCGGCTTGGATGTCCGCTATATTCTATTGACCCATGGACATTTTGACCATACAGGGGCTGTGATGGAGATCAAGAATGAATTTGGAGCGAAGCTGTGTGTTTCCGGTGAAGATGCAGAAATGCTTACCGATCCGCAGCTAAGCCTTGCCATGCGGCAGCGGTGGAAACCGGAGGATATTTCCATCGACCTGCTTCTTTCTGACGGGGATGTCATAGAGGCGGGTAAGATGCGTTTTGAGGTCATCGCTACCCCGGGGCATTCTAAGGGTTCAGTGACCTACCGGTGTGAAAATGTGCTGTTCACAGGAGATACCCTCTTTCAAGGGGACTGTGGAAGAACAGACCTTTATGGCGGAAGCTATGAACAGATTAAGGCATCCCTTCGCCGTCTGGCCGACCTAGAGGGCGATTATCAGGTTCTTCCTGGCCATGGACCGGACAGCACTTTGGAGGAAGAACGTCTGCACAACATTTATATGGGTGCAGGCGTATGACGCTGATCTTTGATGGGCACTCCTTCCGCTATGAATTAGAAAGCCTCTGCCGGTTCTTTTTTACCGGAGAGACGGTTACCTCGGTGTGGAAGGACTCCCCGGAATATTTGGGAGACTATGAAGAATATATTTTGACAACGCTGCGGGAGAAGGAAGACAGGGCTCTGCTGTCTGTCAAAGCCAGATACCGCGGCCGTGAAGATGAGGGGCAGGACACAGTCTGTAAAGGAGTACCCAATTTTACCCAAAGCTGTGAATTTACATTTGGGGTGCTGATCTACCGCGTTCTGTCGCAGCTGACTGGGGTTTTTCCGCAATGGGGAGTGCTGACCGGTGTCCGTCCAGTAAAGCTTTTCCACTCCCTGCTGGAACAGGGAATGGGGGAAGATAAGGCAAAAGAGTACTTTCAGTCCCATTATCTTGTCTCCCCACAAAAGGCGGCGTTGGCCTCCATTATTGCGGAAAACCAGCGGACGATTTTAAGCCATAATCGAAAAAAATCCTATAGTCTTTACCTTTCCATGCCCTTTTGTCCCAGCCGCTGCCATTACTGCTCCTTTGTCTCTCACAACATTGAAAAGACAAAAAAGCTGGTGCCTGATTATCTGCGGCTGATGAAAGAAGAAATCCGGGCAGCGGGACGCCAAGCGAAGGAATTGGGTCTTCAGCTTACCTCCATCTATTTCGGAGGGGGAACGCCGACCTCGGTTAGCGCCCAGGAGCTAAAGGGTATTCTGGATACAGTGGCGGAAAGCTTTCCGGTGCAAGACGCCCTGGAATACACGGTGGAAGCCGGCCGTCCTGATACCATTGACAGAGAAAAGCTACAGGTGCTCAAAGATGCAGGCGTCACCCGCATCAGCATCAACCCTCAGACCCTCCAGGACAGGGTGCTTCAGGGCATTGGCAGAAACCACACCGCCGCTCAGGCCGTGGAGGCATTCCACCTGGCGAGAGAAATGGGCTTTCAGGATATCAATATGGATTTGATTGCCGGATTGCCGGGGGATGATCTGCCGGGATTTTGTGACACCCTGGATAGGGTGAAGCAGCTTTCCCCAGAAAATGTGACGGTGCATACACTGACTGTAAAACGCTCTTCGGATATTGGAGGGGAATACGTTTCCCTTTATAAAGCCAGCCAGGATGAGGTTTCCCAGATGGTGGACTATGCCCAGAAGCAGCTGATGGAGGAGGGATGGCGTCCTTATTATCTCTACCGTCAGAAGAACACCATTGCGAATTTAGAGAATGTGGGCTACGCCAAACCGGGGTATGAAAGTGCCTACAATATTCTGATCATGGAAGAAGTCCACACCATTCTCGCTTTGGGCGCGGGAGCGGTGACAAAACTGGTAAATCCAGAGACAGGAGAAATTCAGCGGATTTATAATTTCAAGTATCCTTATGAATACATTCGTAGATTTGATGAGATGATGCGCAGAAAGGAGAAGGTGGTGAGCTTTTTTGAAAATCCTTGACCTTTCAAAGCCCCATTATGACGTCACAGACATCAATCGCATGGCGGAAAATGATCCGCAAGGCCTGGTGGCGCTGGGAGAGAAAACATACGGAGACCATCTGCTTGAAGCAGCACTGGAGATACAAAAACGAATTGACAAGGTAAGTTTTGTCATGATCGCGGGCCCTACAGCTTCGGGAAAAACGACAACGGCCAGAAAACTGCAACATCAGCTGGAGAAAATCGGCATCGGCGCTGTGGTAATTTCCCTGGATGACTTTTTCATCGGAACCAAGGCGCCGACCAAATTTTCCGACGGACGCAGCGATTATGAAAGTATATTTTCTTTGGATATCCACTGTATGCATGAGTGCTTTTATCATCTGATCCAGGAGGGACAGGCCTGGTTTCCTATCTTTGACTTTGAAACTGGGGAGCGCTCCGCCAAGGAGAAGCAGGTGAGGATCACCGGCAATGACGTGGTGATTGTGGAAGGGCTGCACGCCCTCAATCCTGTACTTCTTCCGCCTATGGACCAGGAAAAGCTTTTTCGCATTTATGTGTCAGTGAAAAGCCGGTTTGTGACCGGCCAATATGTGCTGATCGGTCAAGAAAATACAAGGCTGATCCGCCGGATGGTGCGGGACTATCATTTCCGGAACACGCCTCCGGAAAAAACATTAGAAAACTGGAAAGACATCTGTCATGCCTCTCAACTTTATATCGAGCCCTTTGAAAAGACTGCGGATTTGACCATTGATACGGCTATCATGTATGAGCCCAGCCTTTTCCGGGAAGAACTGCTCCCCCTTCTTGAGGGTTATGAAAGCCATAAGGAGAAGGTGGAGCTGATTAAAAACGCAATTTCTGCTTTTTCACCTATCAGCTCTCAGTGGGTGCCAGCGGATTCTTTGCTGAGAGAGTTTATTGGCTGAATACAAAATGTTTGAAAGACATATTAATTTTTTATAAATTCTCATGAGAAATCCTCCTATTTATGGAGGAAAGTATTATAATGAGAGCAAGATAAGACGTGATTTTCCAACGCTTAAGGAGGAATTATGATGGATATGTTTGATAGCTTCGTCTCTGCGGCAAAGGATGCCTGCGATAAAGCGGGCAAAAAGACGGAAGAGGTCGTGGCCATTTCCAAGCTGAAGCTCAAATGCTCCCAAACCAAGGGAGAAATCGAGAAGGCCTATGGCAGACTGGGTAAAATTGTATATGACTGTAAAATTTCCGGAGTTGAAAATGATGAGCTCATCAACGTCTGTGTAGCAGAAATCAAGGAATTGGCTGCACAGCTGGAGGCGGATACTGAAAAGCTGATGGAGCTGAAAAAATTGGTACGCTGCAAGTCCTGCGGCTTTGCTAACCCTACCGGTTCCGTATTCTGCAATCGCTGTGGCTCCAAACTGGATGCTTCTGAAGCGTCGGAGACTCAGGAAACTGTTGAGGATGACGAGGCTGGACAGGATCCAGAGGCCCAGGAAGGCTCTGATACAGAAGAATAGAATAACCGTCGAGCCGGACATAGAGCGAGAATCATAATAGGAGGCCCGGTAACGAATCGCTTCGTTACCGGGCATTTTTCTTTCTGTACACATGGGTGGACGGTTTTCGAAAGGGGAGAGACAGAGTGTTTGATTATACAGATTATGCGGCGTCGGCAATGTATATCGGAGAGAAAATTGGGGAGAAGCCGGACGCAGCGGTTATCTTAGGGTCGGGATTGGGCGAATATGCCAAACATTTTCCGCAAGCGGTCACCATTGCCTATGAAGAGATTCCGCATTTTCCAAAGGGCACCAATCAGTCCCATGCCTATCAGATGCATTTTGTGGAATTAGGTGGGAAGAAAGTTCTCCTTCTCTCAGGAAGATATCACTATTACGAGGGCTTTTCCATGGAGCAGGTAGCTTATCCCACCAGAGTATTGCATCTTTTAGGGGTGGACAAACTGGTTGTCACCAATGCAGCGGGAGGGATTAATGGAAGCTTCCAGCCGGGGGATTTTATGCTGATTACCGATCATGTGAAATTTTTTACAGAATCTCCAGCCAGAGGAAAGAACATTGAAGAATTAGGGCCGCGCTTTTTTGATATGTCCCACGCCTATGATCCAACGCTTATGGAGATCGCGCGAAAAGCAGCGGGGGAATGCGGTGTCATGTTGCGGGAGGGCGTTTATGGGTTTATGTCAGGCCCTCAATTTGAAACACCTGCGGAAATTCGGGCTCTGCGGACTTTAGGCTGTGACGCAGTAGGCATGTCTACGGTACCAGAAGTGATTGCAGCAGCCCACTGCGGCATGAAGGTTCTTGGAATTTCCTGCATCTCGAATCTGGCGGCGGGAATGCTGGCACAGCCTATTACCGATGAAGAGGTGGTAGAGATCACCTCCCGAAGGGCCGGAGTATTTCAGAAGTTGTTATCCGCCATCCTTGAAAAGCTGTGAGACAAGCGGAGGAGAAAAATGCTGTTTCGTGATATTACCATCATTGATGAAAACTTTAAGGTGCGTCGGCATTGTTATGTGGGCATTAAAGGAGATAAAATAGATTATATTTCCAATAAGATGCCCCAGGAAGACTATGGAGAAGTTTATGCGGGTCGGGACAAGGTGCTGATCCCTGGTCTTGTCAATGCCCACTGTCATGTGGCTATGACCTTGTTGCGAGGCTATGCGGAAGGACTGCCCCTGGACCGTTGGCTTCAGGAGAAGGTGTTCCCCTTTGAGGCAAAGATTCAAGGAGAACACTTCTATTACGGCGCTATGTTGGGGATCGCAGAGATGTTGGCCAGCGGCGTCACCAGCTTTTCCGAGATGTATTTTTCGGTGGATGAGATTGCCCGTGCAGTAGAAGAAACAGGAATCAAGTGCAATCTGGCGGTAGGGGTGACGTCGGTGGGACAAAGCGCGTCTTTCGAGCAAAACCCCATGGTAGTTCACCTGAAGGAGATGCACCAAAAGTGGAATGGCGCTCAGAATGGCCGGATCCTGGTGGATACCTGCCTGCATGCGGAATATACCACAGACGAACATACCGTGCGGGAGATGGCAGCCCTCGCTCAGGAATGGGGGAGCATTACCCATATCCACCTTTCTGAGACAAAAAAGGAACAGGAAGAATGCAAAACCCGGCATGGGGGACGTTCTCCAGCACGCTATTTCGCCGATTGTGGTATTTTAAATGGACCTACCCATTTTGCCCACTGTGTCCATCTGGAAGAGGAGGACCGCCGCCTTTTGGCGGAGCATGGGGCCAGTGTTGCCCATTGTCCGGCCAGCAACCTGAAGCTGGGCAGCGGAATTGCCGATGTGGCGGCCCTGCGCAGCAGCGGCATTTGTGTGGCCATCGGTACCGACGGCGCTGCCAGCAACAATAATCTAGACATGCTTGCAGAACTGCGGCTGGCCTCCCTGCTTTGCAAGGGCAGCACTGGGGATCCCTGCGCCCTCCCGCCGGAAGAGGTGCTTTATATGGCGACCCGAGCAGGCGCTCTCAGCCAGGGACGGGAAAATTGCGGACTCATCAAAGAGGGATTTCAGGCAGATTTAGCGGTGATCGATCTGCATCGGCCGCATATTCAGCCGGTGTTCGACGAACTAAACGCCATTGTCTACGCAGCCCGCTCTTCTGATGTGGTGCTGACCATGTGTGACGGGCGGGTTTTATATAGAGATGGAGTCTATCTTACCCTAGGAGATGAAGGGATCATAGCTGGCTGTGCCCGTTCCTCCGGGGAGATTTTAGAGAAATTATAAGGGGAGGCAATCAGATGGAAGATTCAATCCGAGATTGTAAACTGTGTGATATTTTTGGCACCCATGTCTTTGATGATCGGGTGATGCAGGAAAGACTGCCGGAAGAAACCTACAGAGAGCTGAAAAAGGTCATTGATGAAGGCAGAATGCTGGACGCAAAACTGGCGGAGGTGGTGGCCAACGCCATGAAGGACTGGGCAGTGGCCATGGGCGCTACCCACTATACCCACTGGTTCCAGCCACTAAACGGTTGCACAGCGGAGAAATATGAGTCTTTTATGTCCACTACTTCTGGCGGCGGCGCCATCATGGAGTTTTCAGGGAAGATGCTCATTAAGGGAGAATCAGACGCTTCCTCTTTTCCTTCTGGCGGGCTGCGCTGCACTTTCGAAGCGAGAGGGTACACCATGTGGGACCCAACTTCGCCAGCTTTTCTCAAGGAGGATAAGTCTGGGGTGACCCTGTGTATTCCCACTGCGTTTTGTTCCTATAATGGGGATTCTTTGGATGAAAAGACCCCGCTCCTCCGCGCAGCACGTGCTTTGGAAAAAGAGGCACTGCGCCTGCTTCGCCTGTTTGGAGATCATCAGGTCCGCCATGTCCGGGCGGCGGTGGGAGCTGAACAGGAATACTTCCTTATTGACCTGGAAACCTATCAAAAACGGGAGGACCTGAAGCTTTGCGGCCGCACGCTATTTGGTGCCCGTCCCCCCAAGTGCCAGGAGTTGGACGACCACTATTATGCTTCCCTCAATGAGCGGGTTTCCCTTTTTATGAAGGAAATCGACGAAGAACTTTGGAGTATGGGGGTATCCGCCAAGACCAAACATAACGAGGCCGCACCCTGTCAACACGAATTGGCACCCATCTTTACGGTGGACAATATTTCTGCCGATCAAAACCAGCTGATGATGGAAACACTGCATCGGGTGGCATTGCGCCATCGGTTGGTCTGCTTGCTCCATGAAAAGCCCTTCGCCTATGTCAACGGTTCAGGTAAGCACAACAATTGGTCCCTCATGACCGATAACGGTCAGAATCTACTGGAGCCAGGAGATAATCCTTATGATAATGCGAAATTCCTCATGTTTTTATGTGCAGTGATTCGGGCTATCGATCTGTATGCGCCGCTATTGCGTACAGCAGCTTCCAGCGCTGGCAATGACCAGCGGTTAGGAGGCTATGAAGCGCCTCCTTCCATTGTTTCCATCTGCCTAGGCGATTCCATGCTTTCAGTTTTAAAACGTTTGGCGGGGGAATCCGGTGAGGAAGAGTATCAGAGCGGTGCTGTCGTGGACTTTGGAATTCCCTCCCTGCCGCAATTGCAGGTAGACGCTACCGATCGCAATCGAACCTCTCCCTTTGCCTTTACCGGCTCCAAATTTGAATTTCGGATGCTCGGCTCTTCTATGTCGGTATCCTGGGTTAACGCCACCCTCAACACCATGGTGGCGGAATCCTTGGACTGGATCTCGGAACGCTTGGAAAACTGCCGGGATTTTGACGGGGAAATCGTCAAAATTATCAAGGAGATCTATCTGAAACACGGGAAAGTCATCTATAACGGCAATAGTTATGCACCGGAATGGCCGGCAGAAGCTGCCAAGAGAGGGTTGCCCTGTATCTCGGATACGGTGAGTGCCGCGAAAATTCTTACCCATCAACGGGCGATTGACTTATTCTCAAGGTACCATGTCTGCCGGGAGAGCGAGTTGCGCGCCCGGGAAGAGGTAATGCTGGAGCGCTACAGCAAGCACCTACTTATTGAGGCTAACACCATGGTGCGGATGGTCAATCGGGAGATCTATCCGGCGGTTATGCGGTATGCCACCGAACTTGCTCAGAGCATTACCGCTGTCCGGGCCCACCAATATACAGCCAAATCCCAGGAACAGCGGCTGGAATTTATCAGCCGGAAGTTGGATGAGCTGGATAGTGCCGTTATCGAGTTGGGCCAGATTGCTGAGCGGATTGCCGCGCTGCAGGAGATGGAGCAGCGGGCTATCCAATGTAGGGATCAGATCCTGCCGTCCATGAATAAGATCAGAACCATAGCGGATGCTTTGGAAGTGATTGTGGACAAGAAGATCTGGCCGATTCCCACCTATGAAGAGATCCTCTATAATGTATAATTAAAGCTACGGGACAATACTTATAAAGAGAGGGGACAAATTGCCTATTTAGGGCAAATCGACAAGGGGGAAGTAGCTTACATGCCGAACAGACCCAAGCAGAGTTTCCTGCACGGTGCGCTTATTTTAATGGTTGCCACCGTTATTGTCAAACTCATTGGCGCAGTATTTAAAATCCCCCTGACCAACCTTATAGGCGGGGAAGGAATGGGCTATTTTACCACAGCCTATGGGCTGTTTAATCCCATCTATGCTCTCTCTATTGCAGGACTGCCGGTGGCAGTAGCCAAGATGGTGGCGGAAAATGCTGCCCTGCGCCGTTTCAAAGACATTCGAAGGATTATGCGGATTTCTACGGCGCTTTTTTTTATCATGGGCATTGCGGGCCTTTCGCTTATTGTATTCGGTTCAGGGCTTTTTGTCCGGGCAGTGGGAAACCCTGGAGCGTTTTGGTCGGTGATTGCCATCTCCCCGGCAATCTTTTTCGGATGTATGACCTCGGCTTACCGGGGCTATTATCAGGGACTGCGAAATATGTATCCCACGGCAGTGTCTCAGATTGTAGAGGCGATTATCAAGCTGGCCGGAGGATTGCTAGGCGCTTATCTTATGCTGCTGTGGGGTGCAAGACAATTTGAAAGTGGGGGTCCTGTCTTTGGCCAGGCAGTTGCCACCATGGAGCAGGCCCAAGCGGCTAGTTTGCCCTATGCAGCGGCTGGTGCTATTTTCGGCGTCACTCTGAGTACCTTAGGCGGTGCCGCTTATCTTTGGATCAGCCATAAATGCAGAGGTGACGGTATTACAGAAGCAGAGGTAGAAGCATCGCCGGAGCCTCGCCCGGCAAAGCAGCTGCGCCGCCGGCTCATCCGGCTGGCCATTCCGGTCTGTTTGGGAGCGGTCGCAGTCAATCTGACCTCAATGATTGACCTGGTATCGGTGATGAACCGGCTGGATACTGCCATTGGGCAGGACAGTGCCGCAGTTTTATCTATGTACCAGGGACTGATTCCTGAGGGGATGAGCCTTGGCCAAATTCCCAATTATCTTTTCGGGTCTTACCAGGCGCTAGCCATTACCATCTTTAATCTGGTGCCCTCCCTCACCACGACCCTTGGCGTCAGTGCTCTGCCTGCGGTGGCCACAGCTTGGGCTACCAGAAGTGAAAAGGAATTGCGCCGAAATGTGGAGGCTGTCATTCGCATGACCTGTTTGGTGGCGATTCCGGCGGGACTGGGACTCTTTGCCCTGGCAGGGCCGATCCTGCAGATGCTCTTTTCTGCCAGGGCGGCAGAGGCTGTCATTGCTACGCCTTTGTTGCAGATGCTGGGAATTGCGGCCATTTTCGTGGCGGTAGCTACGCCAATCAACAGCATGCTCCAGGCGGTGGGACGGCCGGATCTGCCGGTGAAGCTGATGGTGGCAGGAGGAATTGTCAAGCTGGGGATCAACTTTTTTCTGGTGGCGGTTCCATCGGTTAACATCAACGGAGCGCCGATTGGCACCATTATCTGTTATTTGATTATTGTTGTCGCCGGTATTATCTGCTTATGTAGAATTACAGATGTAGTCCCCAATTTGGTCGGTGTCTTTATCAAGCCCTTGATTGCAGGAGGAATATGCGCTGCCACAGGATGGGCCAGCTTTGGACTGCTCCACGTGAGACTGGGAAATACCCTCTCTGTCATCGGAGCAATCGCACTGGCATGTGTGGTTTATCTTGTCTCTTTGTTTTTGATCCATGCCATTACCAAAGATGACGTGATTATGCTTCCGAAAGGAGAAAAAATCGCAAAACTACTTGAAAAACGAGGTCTGATAAGGTAAGATATAACTTGCTCATGAAAAATCCAGCAATTCGTGGATTTTTCAGGCGGGATGCGATAAGAATAAAGGTGAAGTTATGCCACGGGAATTTAAGCGCAAAGACAGATATAACATGGATGACCTCCTTGCTATCATGGAGATCCTCCGTGGGGAGAATGGTTGCCCCTGGGACCGAGAGCAGGACCATCACTCTATCCGGAAAAACTTTTTAGAGGAGACCTACGAGGTTCTGGAGGCCATTGATAACGAGGATCCAAAGCTGCTTCGTGAGGAATTAGGTGACGTACTGCTCCAGGTGGTGTTTCACGCCCGTATGGAGGAGGAAGAAGGCCGTTTCAACTTTGATGATGTGGCTAACGATATCTGTCAGAAACTCATTATCCGGCATCCGCACATCTTTGGTGATATCAAGGTGAAAGACAGCGACCAAGTGCTCGTCAACTGGGATAAAATTAAACAGGCGACCAAAGGCCAGAAAACAGCCACAGAAACCTTGCAGAATGTTCCCAAAGTACTTCCGGCCCTGATGCGCAGTGCCAAGGTACAACAGCGGGCGGCCCGGGCGGGCTTTGATTACGATGATGTTGCCGGAGCGCTTTCCGAGCTAAAAAGCGAAATTGCAGAATTGGAGCAAGCGATTGCCCTGGGTGAGACATTGCACTGTAGGGAAGAGATGGGCGATGTTTTTTTCGCGGCTGTCAATGTATCCAGATTTTTGGAAGTTGACGCAGAGGAATGCCTAGGGGAGGCGACAGAAAAGTTCATCCGTCGGTTTGCCGTAGTCGAAACTTTGGCAGACCAGAACGGGGTGGATATGAAAAAAGCAGATCTAGAGAGTCTTGATGGCCTTTGGAAAGAGGCAAAAGCAAAGTTGTCAAACGGTTGACCCAAATTAAGAGCAGCCGTTTTAGGAAATTAAACTTGAAATACGGAGGAAATTCACATGACAAAGGCAGAACTGATAAATCTGGTTGCAGAAAAAGCAGATATCTCTAAAAAAGAGAGCGATAAAGTCGTTGGTGCTGTTATCGATTCCATTACGGAAGCACTGGTCAAGGGCGAGAAAATCCAAATTGTTGGTTTTGGCACATTTGAAGTAAAGGAGCGCGGCGAGAGAAAGGGCAGAAATCCCAGAACAAAAGAGGAGATCACCATTCCCGCATCTAAACTGCCGACCTTTAAAGCCGGCAAGGCTCTGAAGGATGCAGTCGCGAAATAAGAAAACATCGATGTGTTAAAAAACCGGTTTTCCAACCGGTTTTTTTGTTGCTTACTTTGGTGAGAACGGTGAGACGTAGAAAGGGGAAAAGCGATGAGACTAGATAAATACCTCAAGGTAACGAGGCTGATTAAGCGTCGTACCATTGCGAATGAGGCCTGTGATGCTGGCCGTATCGTTGTCAACGGTAAGGCCGCACGAGCCTCCTATGATGTAAAAGAGGGAGACATTGTGGAAATTAACATGGGAAGCCGTCCGCTGAAGGTGCGGGTGCTCAAGGTAAGTGAATACGCCAACAAAGAAAACGCCGCCACCCACTATGAAGTGGTGGAATAGCCAGCAGTCATAAACTCCTGTTGTCCATCATAAAATGCATTGATGGGCAACAGGAGTTTTTTGCTTTGCCGCAAAATCAGTAATGGAGGTCAAGAAAATGGTAGACGAGAAAAAAGTGGTAAAATTGCCCCATAATCTGATCTTAGAGGACAGACGGGCTTTGAGTGTGTCTGGAGTTGCTGATATAGACAGCTTTGATGAACAAAGCGTTATCCTGTTTACCGATTTAGGAGAGCTGACGGTAAAGGGCTTTAATCTCCACATCAACAAGCTGAATGTAGATACAGGAGAGCTGACATTGGAGGGGGAGATTTATTCCTTATCCTATGCGGATGAACAACCCCAAAAGGGCGGAGGATTCCTGTCTAAAATTTTCAAGTAAACCCTTCCATCACAGGAAGAATAGAACATCCGGAAAGGTATGGTAAGGCAAGTGAATGTGATGATCGCTCAGCAAACCCAGGTGTTTCTCATCGCGTGCCTTATCGGTGCTGGATTAGGTGCATTTTATGATGTCTTTCGGATTATTCGGATTGCCGTCAAAAATCCAGCAGCCATTGTTTTTTTGGAAGACGCTTTATTTTTCGCTGTATGTGCGCTCGTGACCTTCTTTTATATGATGCAGTCTATAGGCGGGCAGCTGCGTTTTTTCATTGTGCTGGGAGAACTTCTTGGCGGTGTAATTTATTATTTTACTATCGGTTCCTTGGTCATGAAGATTTCTAAGTTAATGATTCATGCGGTCAAAGCCGTGTTTCGTTTTATCTACCGGGTGCTTATCCGCCCTGTATTGATTCTATTAGTTTGGCTAGGCCGAAAGATCCGCAAATTCCTGTCAAAATTGATGATTCCGTTCAAAAAATTTGGTACAAAAGTAAAATTCCGCTTGAAACAACGACAGGTTTTATTGTATAATCTATTTAAACGTAGCAAAAAAAGAAATCGGAAAGATAGGATGCGCCGAAAGGGTGGGAAAAACGGTGGCAGTAAAAAAAGAAAAAGCTAAAAAACATATTTTTCTACGTTTGGCAGTAGTCGCTTTCGGTGTCTATACAATAGCCACCCTTGTGACCCAACAGATCGAAATCCGGGAACAAAAGGCTTATCTGGAGAACATCCAGCAACAATGTGAGGCTCAGGAGATGGAAAACTTGGAGGTAGAGCGGCTGCTCTCCCAGGGCGATGATGAGAGCTACGTAGAAAAGGTGGCGAGGGATAAGTTGGATTATGCTTATCCTGATGAGAAAGTCTTCGTAGATGCTTCCGGCAGTTGATGACACAAAATCTGGAAAGAGAAAAAGCAGCTTGCTTTTCTCTTGGATTTTAAGTATAATGTAACGCAATCATTGTGAATTTATTAAGGAGGACAAAGCAACTATATGCAGCTGGAAGTTGGAAGCATCGTGGAAGGCAAGGTGACCGGCATTACAAAGTTCGGCGCGTTTATTGAACTACCGGGAGGTAGGACCGGTATGGTACATATCTCTGAGGTGGCGCCGACTTATGTCAAGGAAATTAAAGACCACATCTCAGAAAATCAGATGGTCAAGGTCAAAATCCTCAACATAGGTGAGGATGGGAAGGTAAGTTTGTCGATCAAGCGTGCCATGGATAATCCTTCGCCAGCGCAGCCGCGGAAGAATAATTTTCAGCGGTCGGATTTTCGTGATTTTAGCAGAAGCAGAAAAAGTGAGCCCCAGAGCTTTGAAGATATGATGAATAAGTTCAAACAAACCAGCGACGAAAAAATGTATGACCTAAAAAAATTTATGGATGGTAAACGCGGCTCATCGGGTCGCCGGGGCGGCGGACAAAACAGATAATCTAATTTTACGGAAACGAAGTGGCGACGCTTCGTTTTTTTGTTTTTCGGCCCTATCCGCAAAAAATACGCCATCACGGAGGATGGCGTCACAATAAAAAAATAGGGGAAGTGTTTGGAGAATAGGATGTTACATTCAGATAATACCATATTTTCCAATATTTGTAAACTGCATTTTTTAAAGTTTTTTAGGAAGAAATGAGGGCAAGGATGTATATTATTAATGCAAAAATTAACACAGTGACCAATGGAGTGATCGAGCGGGGATTTCTGCAAATAGAGGATGGGAAGATTGCGAAAGTTGGCCCTATGGAGGAGCTCGATGCGCAGGGGGATGCCCTAGACATGCATGGATTTACTGTATATCCAGGCTTTATTGACGCCCATACCCATCTGGGCATGTGGGAAGATGGACTTGGATTTGAGGGCGATGACGGGAATGAGGAAACTGATCCGATTACGCCTCATCTTCGAGCCTGTGATGCTGTCAACCCCCTGGACCGCTGCTTTGTAGAAGCCCGCCAAGCCGGTATTACAACGGTGATAACAGGGCCTGGCAGCGCCAATCCTATTTCTGGACAGATGTTGGCGATGAAGACACAGGGCCGGAGAATGGAAAGCTGTATAATCAAAGACCCGGTTGCCATGAAATTTGCCCTGGGGGAAAATCCCAAAAGTGTCTATCATGCCAAAGGGGAGGCGCCGGTGACACGTATGGCAACGGCGGCTCTGATTCGGGAACAGTTATACAAGGCCCGCCGTTATATGGAAGATATGGAAAAAGCCCAAAATGACGAAGACTGTGATGAACCGGAATACGATATGAAGTGTGAGGCGCTCATTCCGGTACTCAGGCGGGAGGTGAAGGCGCATATCCATGCCCACCGGGCTGACGATATGTTTACGGCGATCCGTTTGGCCAAGGAATTTGACCTGGATTATGTTCTGATCCATGGCACGGAAGGGTATAAAATCGCTGACGTGCTGCTGGAGGAAGGAGCCTGTGTCGTTGCCGGCCCCATCCTATGTGACCGATCCAAGCCAGAGCTCAGAGAGTTGACCCCGGCCAATCCCGGGATGTTGTCCAATTGCGGAGTGTCGGTTGCCCTCTGTACCGATCATCCAGAGATTCCCATTCAGTATCTCCCCCTGTGTGCCGGTATTGCGGTTAAGGAGGGGATGAACTATCATGAGGCCCTTAAAGCCATTACCATTTCCCCGGCGAAAATTTGTGGAATTGATGACCGAGTGGGTTCGATTGAGGTAGGTAAGGACGCCGACCTGGTGGTTTTTGCTGGCGATCCATTTTCCGTCTATGCCAAGCCCAAAATGGTGATGATTGACGGTTCTATTATTGTATAAATAGAGCTGTCACATTTGAAAAAAGCTTGTTTTCCACCGGGGTAAATGAAGTGCCGGAGGGAAATATTTTGGACGATCTGCCTCTTATCTGGGAACGCTTTGGCGCAATTAGTGGAGGTGACTCTATCACAGGGAACAAAACCACAGATTTATAGCAGTTCTTTTGTAGATATATCCAAATTCATAGAAAATTCCGAAATTGTCTTACTGTTTTAAACAATTTATGCTATAATAACATTAAACAATTTAGATAAATTGTTTAATGTACAAGTTAAGGGGGTCCGATTTATGAACATCACAATCAATGCCAGAAGAGTAACCATCACAGATTCATTCAAGGCCCGCGTTGAGAAAAAACTCAAAAAGCTGGATCGCTTTTTTGACCAGGATGCAGTGGCTATGTTCACCGTATCCCGGGAGAGGGACAGAGAGACGGTGGAAGTTACCATTCGGGCAGCCTATATGGTGTTCCGGGCGGAGGAAACGACCCGTGACATGTTTGATTCCCTGGAAGTGGTTGTCGATTCCCTTGTCAGACAGATCGTCAAAAACAAGACCCGTCTGGAAAAACGGCTGCGTGTCAATGCCTTTGCACCGGAGTATCAGGACGCTGTAGAGCCGGAAGAGTACCGGGTAGTCAAGACAAAGCGCTTTGCCATTAAGCCGATGAGTGTGGATGAGGCAATTTTGCAGATGAATCTGCTGGAGCATGAATTTTTTATGTTCCGCCAGGCAGAAACCAACGACATTTGTGTTGTCTATAAACGGAAGAACGGAGATTATGGGCTTATTGAACCTGAAATTGAAGAATAATCTTTAAGAAAATCACGATATGAAAGCACAAGGGCCAGCCGAACACGGCTGGCCCTTTTCGTCTTAAAATGAATTGCAGCTGCCTTTGTCATCGGTTATAATAAAATTATTCGAATTTAAAAGATGGCGGATGGTATCTCTACCCGCCCAAAAGTCAAAAAGAGAAATGGAGTCATACAATGAAGATGAAATTATCCTGCCCCTGCATGTTTGGGTTAGAAGGGGTCTTGGGAGACGAGGCGCGACGGCTGGGATTTGGGAATGTAGCAGTCACCGATGGCAGAGTTGCCTTTGACGGAGATTTTGCAGATTTGGCTCGGGCCAATATCCAGCTGCGCACGGCAGAGCGGATTCAGATTATCTTAGGAACCTTTCCAGCTCACAGCTTTGAGGACTTATTCCAGGGAGTAAAGGCCATTCAATGGGAGAATTTCATCGGGAAAAAGGATGCCTTTCCGGTCAAGGGATGGTCGCTCAATTCCAAGCTTCACAGCGTCCCCGATTGCCAGTCCATCATCAAGAAGGCGGTTGTCACCCGGTTATCTCAGGTCTATCATCAGTCCTGGTTTGAGGAAACCGGGTCCCTCCACCAGATTCAGTTTTCCATTATGAAAGATATGGTTACCGTCATGTTGGATACCTCGGGCCCTGGGCTGCATAAGAGGGGCTATCGCAAAAATTCCAACCTGGCGCCCATCAAGGAGACACTGGCAGCGGGGATTGTCCAGCTTTCACGGCTGCGGAAAGAGAATACCTTTACCGCTCTCTGATCCGACTGATCAAAGACCCACAGATCCCGATTGGCTACAAAAGCGACATAACGTCCGCTGCTGTCTTTCTTCACCTGCATGCTGTCGTCATTTGATATACCCGTCAGGATCCTCTTTCCCGAAAACAGGCTCTTATCTCCTGTAAAGATCTGGTCCATCTTGCGGACATAGTCCATCATATAGATCCGGCGGCTGTTCCATTTCATAGTAAAATTTTCCCTGACCTCGTAGATCTCCTCTTCGCCCTCTGCCGGAGTTCTTCTGACCAGGTAACGCAGCTCGACGTTGCCCATAATGCCGTCCAGCTCTTTCAGATAGACGTTCACTTCTCCGACCCGTTCAAAGGCAAGGCCGCCCCATGTCAGCTGGTCGAAGCTGGATTCGATAGTCACTGTCCCAAGGGTCGTATTGTCCGCGGAATCATTGGATTCCAGATAAGTCACAAGCTCTCTGGCCTGATTGTAATCAAAGGTTTTCCCGGAAAAATCCACCGCCAGATCTGTCATCTGCTGCGGGATCTGGGGATCCGTCAGAACGATCCTGGTGTAATACCGCGCCTCTCCCTTTTCTGTATTCAGTATCAGGCACAGCATATACTGCCTGTCTTCCAGCAGAAGATTCTGGATCGGAAGCGTAATGGAGATCCTTCCGTCTTCTCCGCTCTGCCACTCCTGCAGGTCAGTCCGTTCTACCAGCTGCTCTCCGTCCAGGCTCCTGATCTCATAACGTATGCCTGTAACGCGGCTCTCCCGTTCTTCAATGGTCACTCCCAGCCTGAAGTCGGCCGGCAGCACCGTCAGCTCGTCTACCGCTCCGCTCTGGCCCATATCCTGCCTGTATCCGTAAAGTACGCCCATCTGTCTTCCCAAAGCGTTCGGGTAGACGAGGGGAAGGCTTTCTGCGCCCATGGACGTATAAATTTCATTTGTATCCTCTTCTCCGCCTCGATGCCATATAAAATAAACGACTACCGCCACCATAAAGATCAGCGCCAGTATGCCTGCTTTTTTCCAAATTCCTTTCATGTTCCCATCTTCCTTTATGCCCTCCGGAAAACGCGCCTGGACGCACGTTTTATTCCGTATAAAATGCTGTTTTTTCGCTGCTGCCGATCTTTGCAGCCATACTTTTATTTTAAATGGTAACCTGGAAAACTACAACTTAATCTTTTCTAAAAGGTAAAAAAAGAGCGCTGCCGGTCTTTGCAGCGCCCCCGTTATATTTCTTATTATCAGTCGTCTTTCTCCGTAACTTCAAATACCTGTCTCTTTCTTGCCATCTCGTCGCTTGCCAGGTATTCGTCATATGTGGTGATCTTGTCAATCAGCTTGCCGCCTACGATCTCCATGATCCGGTTTGCCGTCGTCTCCACGATCTGATGGTCGCGGGATGAAAAGATCAGCACCCCTGGGAACTTGATCAGGCCGTTGTTTAAAGCGGTGATCGCCTCCATATCCAGGTGGTCGGTCGGCTCGTCCAGCATGAGCACGTTGGCTCCGGAGATCATCAGTTTTGACAGCATGCAGCGCACCTTCTCGCCTCCGGAAAGGACCTTTACCTTCTTAACGCCGTCTTCTCCGGCGAAAAGCATACGGCCAAGGAAGCCTCTTACGTAAGTCACGTCCTTTTCCTCAGAATACTGGGTCAGCCATTCTACAATGGTATCTTCGTTGTCAAATTCCCTGCTGTTGTCCTTGGGGAAATAAGACTGGGTGGTAGTAAGGCCCCATTTGTAGCTTCCCTCGTCCGGCTCCATCTCTCCTGCCAGGATCTGGAACAGCACCGTCTTGGCGTGCTCGTTCGGCCCCACCAGGGCCACTTTGTCTTCCCGGTTCAGGATAAAGGAAATATCGTCCAGCACTTTGACGCCGTCGATAGTCTTGCTCAAATGCTCTACTGTCAGCACTTCGTTGCCGATCTCTCTCTTCGGCCTGAAATCGATATAAGGATACTTCCTGCTGGAAGGCTTGATATCGTCTAACTGGATCTTCTCCAACGCTCGTTTTCTGGAAGTCGCCTGTTTGGACTTAGAAGCGTTGG
>CAJFSX010000024.1 GCA_904419775.1 Candidatus Pararuminococcus gallinarum
AGGGTGCCGTTCGACCTTGGCAGTTGACCACCCGGTGGCAGGGAAGCTGCCTTTCCTCCGGCGCGTGGGACAAAGCCCGTCCCACCATCCGGGCACGGCGGGGAAATCCCAGCAAGAACGCCAGCTGCCCATAGGTAGACACCCTTCCCCGCGGGATTTCTGCCACCAGATCGTAGACCTGTTCTTCAAAGCTTTTTTGCTGATCCATAGTCCCTCCCCCTTTTTATCAGCATATCATACTTCCCATCTGATGAAAAGGCAACGGTTCACCGTTATTTTCTCTGATACACCAGCCCTTCATTCTACACAAACTTCATACAAAAAAATTAGGCATTTCTACAGTAATTTTAAACTGATCTTTTCAGAATTGCATCTTTTATCCAAGGCTAATATGATAGTATGTATAGAAATAGCAATATTTCTGATAAAAAAGAGAAGAAGGAGTGTTACAATGATGCAAACGACTCGCAGACGAAAGAAAGTAAAAATTCTTTCGTTTATTCTGGCATTGGCCATCTTGGCCACGATGGTCCTGCCCACCGGGCTGACCGTCTTTGCCGCCCCAAGCGATCTGGGGGGCTGGACAGGCAACCCAGGGGAGTACAACTACGATGAGGGAAGCGGTGTCCTCAGCCTTGTCAGCGGCGGCAACGTCACCGTGTATTCCGATACCACGGCCAGCGTTTTCACCCTGGAAGCGGATATGACCCTCCAGGATGGGGACAAAACCGGCGGCTTTGCCCTGCGGCGGGGCGATGGCCAATGGTTTGCGCTGCATGTCAACGGCAGCGGGCTGCGCCTGTTCAGCGACTATGGCATGAACTTGGAGGAGCAGACTGCGGCTCTTCCCGCTGGTATCCGGGATTCTAAGATTCATCTCAAGATGACCGTCGACGCCGACAAAAACATCCGTGTCTTTGTCAACAATGGCGCCGAAGCCCTAATCGATTACAACTATCCGGACATGCAGGAAGTCCAGATCGGCTTCATCAACTGGTATACCAATACTACCTTTGAAAATATCACCTATTCCTCTCAGGTGGACGAGTATGTTCCCCCGGTGGAAAGCGACCTGAGCGGCTGGTCCGGGGACCGCACCGTCAACGCGGATGGTTCTGTCACTGTCCACAACAATAAGGGCAACAACTATGTGGTCTCCGATACGAGGGCGAAGGCCTTTACCTTCGAAGCGGATATGACCTTCGATGAAGGAAGCACCGCGGGCCTTCTCTTCGGCGCCGCTACCCCCTCTCCTGACAATCTGGGCCTCAATTGGAACGCCCTGCACATCCGGGGCGGCAACGAAGCCCGCCTCTTCTGTGAGTCCACCTGGAACCAGCCTGGCGGCCTCAATGAGATTGTACCCATTAGCCTTATCCCCGGCGAACCCGTCAAACTGAAACTGGAAGTGGAGGCAGACGGCACCTTCAGGGCCTATGTCAACGGGGAGCTGGTCATCACCGCCAAGCAGGACACCTATGCCGGCGGCTATGTGGGCCTATGCTCCTACGTGACCGAGGCTACCTTTGCCAATATCAAATTTCAGAACAATGATCCCGCCGAGTTTGTCACCAATCTGACCGGCTGGCAGGAATTTGACAATTGGACCATCACTCAATCCGGCTATCGTGGGAATAATATTGGCACAGGTGATACCTTCTCCATGTCGGATGTCAGCCTCCCCGCCGGCTCTACCTTCGTGTTTGAAGGGGACATGCACATTGAAAATGCCGACGGCATCGGCGGGCTGGTCTTTGGCGTAGAAAACCCTAATGACCCCTATGCCAAATGGTACTGCGTCAATGTGGACAAGAAATGGGGTAATGTCACCAAGCTCTTCAAGAATACGGCTGGCACCCAGAATTGGGATGTCTACCGCAACCTGACCGCCGACGAGATTAACAAGTCCAACTATCACGTCCGGGTGGAATTGCTGGAAGACGGCACCATGAATTTCCTCATGGACAACGTCCTGGTGGGCTCCTATAAGGAAGAAAACTTCTCCGGCGGCTACTTCGGCGTTATGACCTCCTTAGGCGACGTTACCTTTAACAATGTCAACTACTATGAGGCAAAAACGCCCGCTCTCACCAGCCTGGAACTGGTGGGCGCTGAGCTCAACGAGGAATTTGACAACGCGGTCACCACCTACACCGCGGATGTACCCACTGATATGGAATCTATCCGGGTAAAAGCTGCTGCAGAAGAGGGCTTCCAGATCATCATCAATTCCCAGATCGTGGAAAGCGGCGTGGAAACCGCTGATATCCCTCTCAACATTGGCTATAACACCATAAACATCACCGTAAAAGATGCCGCCAGCGGTATCTCTAAGAGCTTTACGGTTAACGTCAAGCGCACACCGGATATGGACACCATCTATGACGGCGGTTATCGCGCGCAGTTTCATTTTTCCACCCAGCTTAACTGGATCAACGACCCCAATGGTCTGATGTATAACGCCGCAACCGGCGAATATCATATGTTCTACCAGCATAATCCTTATGGGATGAACTGGGGCAATATGAGTTGGGGCCATGCGGTATCCAAGGACCTGATCCATTGGACTGAACTGCCTGTAGCCCTCTACCCTGACGAGTACGGCAACAAGTGGTCCGGCTCCGGTGTCATCGACTATTACAACACCACCGGCTTCTTCGATGAATCCGTCCCGCCCGAGGCCCGGATGGTGGCAATTCCCATGAACAATGAGAAGGTGGGCTCCGGCGTCATGCTGGCCTATTCCACTGACAATGGCTACACCTGGACCAAATACCAGGATGGCAAGGCTGTCATTGATGGCGTTGGAGATCCGAAGGTGATCTGGTATGAAGATGAATCCATGCAACCCTATGGTGGCTGCTGGCTCATGATTACCACTGGAGTAGGCCTTTATACCTCTCCCGATTTGAAGAACTGGACCTTCAACAGCTATGTCCACTTCAAAAACGGCACTCCTCTCTATGGTTGGGAATGCCCGGATCTCTATCCTCTGGCTTTGGACGGCGATGAAAACAATATCAAATGGGTGTATAATGCTGCCGGTTCCTTCTATATGGTAGGTAATATTACCAAGGATGCAGAGGGCAAGCTCACCTTTAAGGCTGAGACAGATCCTATCCTCTACACCGGCGACAGCCATCAGTACCGTACCGACTATTTTGCCGAGCCGGGCGATGGTCTGGTTTATGCTACCCAGTCCTATTTTAACGATGCACAGGGCCGCCGCCTCTCCGTCAGCTGGCTGCGGGAGGGTACTGGCACTTCTGTAGATCCCAACAAGACCTGGAATGGTAACCAGGGCATCCCTCTGGAAACTACTCTGGTCAGCACTGAGAACGGTCCCCGTCTGATGAGCTATCCTATTGAGGAAATCAAATCCCTGCGCGGCGATCTGATCTATTCCGGCACCAACGTAGAAGTCACCCCTGATTCCGCCAATATTCTGGATGGAAAACAGGGCGTACTGTTGGACATTGAAGGTGAATTCACCCTGGGTGACGGTGTCACCGACTTCGGCTTCAAGCTGCGTCAGGGCAACGGCCAGGAAACCATCGTTAAATATGATGTACAAAGCCAGCAGTTGGTTCTGGATAAGAGCAACTCTGGCCAGGCCTACAATGGCGTACCCGTCATGGAAATGATCCCCATGGAGGGCAACAAAGTAAAACTCCGCATCTTGGTGGATACAACTGTCATCGACGCTTTCGGAAACGACGGTGAGGCAGTCATCATGACATGTTACTTCCCTGATCCTGAAAGTGACGGCATGGAGTTCTTCACAAATGGCGGCAACGTTACTGTAGATAGCCTCAACATCTATTCCATGAACTCTGCCTGGAAAGAGCAGGAAGAGCCCGAGCCCATTCCCACCGAGCTGAGCAATCTGGAACTCTCTAACGGTACCCTGGATCCCGCCTTTGACAAGGCTACCCTGAACTACACCGCCACTGTGGCAAACTCCGTCTCCTCTGTCAAGGTCATGCCCACCTACACCGGCGACACCGCTGTCACCGTCAACGGCAAGGATGTCGCTTCCGGCTCCTACTCCGAGGACATCGCCCTGGATGTTGGGCCTAATACCATCACCGTGGCAGTGGGAGAGAAGACCTACACCATCGTGGTAACCCGTGAAGCAGCCGGCGGCACACCGGATCCGGAAGATCCAGAACCCACGCCGGGCACCGGCAAGCCGAGCATTCCTGGATCTGACGAAGACCAGGCAGGCGGCAATGACTGGGAATGGCCGGAAGGCAGTGGAAATGATTCCACCGGCGGCACTGGTTCTGGCAACAGCGACAAAGAGAACCCGTCTTCTGGAGATCACAGCATGATCGCTGGCGCGCTGGCAGTCCTGGCACTGAGCGCAGGCGCTGTAGTGGTTCTTTTCCGTAAGGAAAAATAATCCCTAGTCAAAGCCTAGTGAAAACAAAATAAAAAACGGGAGCTTTGAATCAAAAGCTCCTGTTTTTTTTATTCTTCCATTTATAATACACTCAATGCAGATAATTTTTGTTTTTTATTTTGATTAAACATTTGGCATCTTAGCAGTGGGCATCATCAGCACTTTTCCTGTACCCCTATATACGTTTACAAGCCCTTCGCCAGAGGCGGCAGAACCAATTAAGCTCTTTCCAGACCTCTCCACCGTAAACTCCAAACTTCTGCTCCAGGCGATGGCGTAGTTTCCATCTATTTTTAATACATCGTTTTGTAGCGTGATCTCAATCAGTTCATCTTTGGGACAATCTGATTCAATACAAAACACGCCATTCCCATTAAGGCTCAAATTAAACAAACCTTCTCCACCGGCTAATGCAGAGGAAAAATTGGAGCGCATAACCGCTTTGTGTTGCAGGGTAGATTCACAGGCCAAAAACAGTCCGTCATCCAGAACCACGCCACCACCCCATTCTGCTGTACTCATAAGAATAAGATGTTTGTAGGTGGGCTCCAGCACCAGAATACCGTTTCCGGTATACTCCGGTTTAATTGCCGACTCGCCAGTGGCTTTGCCCCGAACAGCTTTGCCAAGAAAATCTCCCACGCTTTTAATCCCTGTAGTAGCGTTGACATCTCCCAGCATCCACTGCATGGCCCCCGCCTGGATTGTAATTGGTGCTTCGGCCAAATTGCAAATCAACTGCCTCTTTTTCACATTCATCTGGGCACTGTAGTAAGCGGTGATCGCAGAACTAGGAGTAACACTCAAATCCCGCTGATATTCAATTACTTGAAACGCACCCTCTTGGGCAATAACTCTGACATCGTCGTTATCTGTAAAATTAGAAATCCGGTACATATGCTGCCTCCCCTTATCATTTCTCATATTATTTTTATAATACCGTCATTTCTTATAATTTTCAAGATATATCGTGTAAATATTACTGCAAAATTTACTAAAATTAAAGTTTATGATCAAGAAAGCAGCTTTATAAAGGAATTCCGCTTTTGATATTACCACCGACAATGACCTACATTATAAAGGCCCGCAAATACCGCTGAGATTTTCTTTCGCGAGTGCATATTTATTCATTTATCTTCGTCAAATATACAATGTAGAGGCTCTACGAAAGGGCCTCCAGCTAAAATAAAACAAATTTTAACCCGTTTTACTACGATACTTGTGCGACATTTTTGAGGTGTAATTGGCACGATGACAGCGTTGTTTTTTAATTGGATAAAATAGAAACCCCCAATAACCGCTTCATCATGCGATTTATTGGGGGTTCCTTGGCTGGGCTGGCGGGATTCGAACCCACGGGATGCCAGAGTCAAAGTCTGGTGCCTTACCGCTTGGCGACAGCCCAACATTCATATCAATATTGATATGATGATATAAAAAAAAGGCTTACGCCTTTTATTTATAAAGTGGGGTGGGTAATGAGAGTCGAACTCACGACCTCCAGAGCCACAATCTGGCGCTCTAACCAACTGAGCTATACCCACCACATGGCGCGCCAGAAGGGACTCGAACCCCTGGCCTACTGCTTAGAAGGCAGTTGCTCTATCCAGCTGAGCTACTGGCGCATTTTTGAAATGCCCGTCGCCCAATTACATCTTCCGAAGCGCGATCTATTGTGTGACGGAAATTTTGGAGCGGGTGATGGGAATCGAACCCACGCGACCAGCTTGGAAGGCTGGGATTCTACCATTGAACTACACCCGCTCATCTAGCGACGGATTATATTTTACCATCCTTACATGCTTTTGTCAATAGCTTTGTATATAAAACTAGTGGTAAACGAAAAATAAGAGCCGGATCTTGCGATCCGGCTCTTTCTTCATTACGCTTGGAGGATTTCAAACTTCCCATCCTTTGCGGTCAGTTTCATAATCTGGGAAACATTGTCTTCTCCCTTTTCCACCAACAGCAGTGCAATCTTATCCTCCACTTCCTTGCGGATGATCCGGCGGATATCCCGGGCGCCGCTCTTATGTCCGTAAGCCTTCTGGGCAATCAGCGCAAGGGCCGCCTCATCGTAGCCAAATTCGATACCCTTTTCCTTCATTGGCTCTTTGAACTCATCCAGCAACAGCGCCGCGATCTTCTGAAAATCCTGTTCATTGAGCTGGCGGAACACAACGATTTCGTCTACACGGCCCAAAAATTCCGGCCGCAGGAAATCGCCCAGCGCCTTCATTACCCGGTCCTTTGCCACCTCGTCCTGCTGCTTATTAAATCCCAGCGCATTTTCCTTCAAGTTGCTGCCGGCGTTGGAGGTCATGACCAACACTGTGTTTTCGAAAGATACCGTTCTGCCATGGGCGTCGGTAATCCTTCCCTCATCCAGGATCTGGAGCAGGATGTTGAGCACATCGGGATGGGCTTTCTCGATTTCATCAAACAGCACTACGGAATAGGGACGGCGGCGGACCTTCTCTGTCAGCTGTCCTGCCTCGTCATATCCCACATATCCGGGAGGAGAGCCCACAATTCTAGAAACGGAGTGCTTCTCCATAAACTCGCTCATATCCAGACGAATCAAGGGGTCTGCTGTATCAAATAACTCTCGTGAGAGTACTTTGACAAGTTCTGTCTTTCCCACGCCCGTGGGGCCTACAAAGATAAAGGAGGCCGGCCTCCTACGGGGACTGATCTGCACTCTAGAGCGCCGCACTGCAGCAGCTACCAGTTCCACAGCCTCGTCTTGGCCGATGATCTTCTTTTTAAGGGCTTCTTCTAGCCCCGCCACACGACGCAGTTCATTCTCCCGAATCTTGCTGGCGGGAATTCCCGTCCACAGCTCAATAACCTTGGCCAGGTCATCCTGGGTCACCGTCAGAGCGTCCACCTTGTCCTGCAGCTCGTTCCTGCGTGCTTCCACCCGGAGGATGTCCGCCTTGGTTTCGGCCAATTTTTCATAGTCCACGCTGTCGGTAGCAGAATTGATCTCTTCCCGTTTGACAATGAGATCCGCCAGCTTTCTGGAAAGGCCGTCATACTCCGCCAGATCCTTGCTGGCCAGAGAGGCGCAGGAACAAGCTTCATCCAACAGGTCAATGGCTTTATCAGGCAGATAACGGTCGTTAATGTACCGCTCTGAAAGCACTGCCGCGGAGCGAACAATGGAATCAGGCACCTTGACATGGTGGTAGTTTTCATAATACTCCTTGACACCTTTGAGCACCTCAATGGTGTCGGCAATGGAGGGTTCGTTGACAGTCACCGGCTGGAAACGGCGTTCCAAAGCGCTGTCTTTTTCGATGTACTTGCGGTATTCGTTAAAGGTGGTGGCACCGATGACCTGGATCTCTCCCCGGGAGAGAGCAGGCTTCAGGATATTGGCCGCATTCATAGAACCCTCTGAATCTCCGGCGCCTACCAAGTTATGAACTTCATCAATAAAGAGGATAATGTTGCCGCAGGCCTTCACCTCGTCTACCAGTCCCTTGACCCTGCTCTCAAACTGACCCCGGAACTGGGTTCCCGCTACCAAAGCGGTCAGATCCAGCAGATGAATCTCCTTATCAGCCAGTTTTGCCGGCACATTGCCCTGGGCAATGCGTAGGGCGATACCCTCGGCAATGGCGGTTTTTCCCACGCCCGGCTCACCGATCAGGCAGGGATTGTTTTTGGTCCGACGGTTGAGGATTTGCACCACCCGGTAAATCTCCTGATCCCGTCCGATGATCCGATCTAATTTGCCGTCCTTGGCCTTTTGGGTCAGATTCTCACAGTAATTGTCCAAATATTTGCGTTTTTTCTCTTTTTTCCCCGTTTTTCCATTGGGCTGAGCCGGATTTTGACGTCCCGGCGCCCCCGGGTTTTCCGGCTGCTTTGCCGCCTGGTCTCCAAAGAGGTTCTGCAAAAAGGGGAATGTCTGGGAGCCGCCTGGCTCAAAGCCATTGTCTTCGTCTCCCATAATATCCATTAGCTGGTTGCTCATATCCTCCAGTTCTTCGTCGGTAATCCCCATTTGTTTCATCATATCGTCCACTGGTTTTATGCCAAGCTCTTTGGCACATTTGAGGCACAATCCCTCATTTATGGTTTCAGTACCCTCCATCCTTGTCATAAACACCACTGCGGGTCTTCTTTTACATCTGGAACATAACATTGTTCATCACTACCTTCCACCAGGCTCTCTCTCCCTACCAGGGTATCAACTCCGAAGCCCGCCCAGTTTTTGCTTCAAAGCCGTCTATTTTTCTGATTTTTAGATCAGGAATCGTCTTAATAATACTGTCTGCTCCATAATATCGTTGTTAAGGTATGCAAAGCCTCCTGCTGTGGCCGCTATAATCAGACTGAGCAAATTCGCAATCAGGACAACTGTTAGAAGACCTTCAAAGGCACCTACCACTCCGCCCAACAACGTATTTGCAGGGCCAATGATTGGGATACGTCTCAGGCCGCTCAGGGTCCAGGCAAACTTGCGTACCAGGAATAAGCAAATGGACATCAGCACAATAAATAGAATCAGCTGCACAATGCTGATTACAAGAGGAGCCACTACATGATCAGTAATGGCCTCCGGCAATGGCTGGGTAGAATTGCTCAAGGCCTCTAATTCAGCCAGCATATCCGTCCCAGAGCCAAAGGTATCCAAAAACTTTTCCAGCGCGTCCGGCACCTGGGATAGCACCGTCTGAACATCAGCGGCAATATCGGTAATCCCTGCCTCCGTCAATTTGTTTCCCACCGTTTCTACCACCGAAGGGCGGAGGAAATTATTAAAAATTACTGTAGAAAACGCGTTAGCACCCAAATTCGCAATAAAAAAAGAAATCAGATATCCGATAAATTCAATAACCGTCCGGACAAATCCACGACGGGCGGATATCGATATAAAATATATGACCAGTATAACGACGCACAGGTCATAGAGTAATGGAATCCATTCTGTCATGTATGACCTCCAAAAGTGCCTCTAAAAAGCACAGCTTTTCCTAACGGTAGGAAAGCAAACTGATCTATCTTAACCATACATATAGCATTTTACTCGCCTCATCTCATCCGTCAAGGCACAGCAAAAAAAGTTTACAATTTAGGTGTATTTTACATCATTTTGCTCAGACTTTTTCAATCCGTCCTGCCAGCGAAACATAGACAGAAGAACCCGCCATCTGAATACCGATACAGCTTCGCTCCACCGAGGTCCTCCGTATTTCTGTACCTGCCATGTCGTAGACAATAACTTCCTGCTGAAGGAGAACCGCCAAACGATCATGAGAAAGGGAAATATCCTTGACCGCCTCATCCAGATGGATCTCCCCTACCTTTTCACACGTTTGATCCAAAAGGATGATGGTAGCCTGCTGGTACTGATTGTAGTCGCCAAAAACCAGGGCTATGTTTTCGCTGCCCTCTGTAGAAAAGCTCACCAGATTGGTGGCGCCGTAATCGTATTGTCCTTCGATTGTTCCAGTGCTGCTCATCACCCGGACTGCCTTGTCGGTGACCACAAAAATATGCCCGCCGTCTTTATAGTCCACAGCATAGATGGATTCTCCCGGAAAGTCCAGGGTGGCAATGGGTTCTTCTTCACTAAAGGATAAAAAGACCAAGGAAGACTTTAGCGTTCCGTTTTCGCCTCCTAAAGTTCCGATGGCAACACCGCTGCCGTTGCCGAAAACGGAGAGAGAGACAATATGGTTCTGCGCCGAATACCAGGTCAAGATTTCCTCCTGATTGCTATCATAGACCGTCATCTGGGAGGTATACCGCTGGGATGTTGTCGCCACTGCCAAATAGCCGTTCTTTGCCAGATCAGCAGTCAAAATCGAAAACTCATAGGTCTGGTTCATCAGTTCCCTTGTTTTTGAGGAGAGGACCAGTTTCTTCCCTCCCCTGTCATATACCGCGCTCAAGGAACTGTTATTGACCACCTTCGGATTGGTAAACCCGTGCTGAATATTGCCGATCTCTTTGCCATTCTGATTATAGACGTAAAAGTTTGTCTCGGTAAGAATGCCCAGATCATTGCTGAAGGCGGTCATCATCGATGGAGTGGAGCCCGCCAAACTGATAGGGAAGCCATTACCTCCACCGAATTCCGCCGATATTGTAGAAAAGAAATCGTTGACCTTGGTCCTCACGGTTTCGTTGGTAAAGGAAAGGGCCACAAGCACCAGGATAAAGATAAGCACAATGAGGATGATTCGCTTGACGATACTCTTTTTTTTGTATTTTTTCCGCACTTCCGAAATATCCTGTACCTCTGCCATTTCCTCACCTTCTTTCTCAAAAAGTTGTAACTGCTTTTTATAAGACTATCCTAAATCTATCTCATCATAAAAAACCCGGTTGAGGTACAGCCCGCAGGATGGGGCTGTCTTTCCCGCCCGAGAGCGGTCTTTGGAAGCAATAATCGACGTTAGATCATCCGCCGCAATTTTCCCTGCGGCAACATCCAATAGGGTGCCCACCATAATCCGCACCATGTTATATAAAAATCCATCTCCCGCCACGGCAAAGAGGACCATGTCCCCTTCCCGATATACCGAAAAGCGCCGGATGGTGCGGATCGTATCCTTTACCGAACCGCCGCTACTACAGAAGGCGGAAAAATCGTGGGAGCCTACAAAGGCCTGGGCCGCCTCGTGCAGCGTCTTTTCATCGATAGGCTTAGGATATTCACAGACAAGTCCCGCCATCAGAGGGTCCCTTACAATGGCGTTATGGACCTTATAAACATATTCCTTCCCCCTAGCGCTGTAGCGGGCATGAAAATCAAGGGGAACTTCCTTGGCCTCACAGACCGCCATATCCCCAGGCAGACAGGAATTGAGCCCCCGCAAAAGGCCCTCGCAGGGAATGGAACACTGGGTCTTGAAACTAATGCAAAACATATTGGCATGGACGCCGGCGTCCAGCCGGGAACAGCATTTAATGTCCTCCCGGCGTCCTACCACCTTTTCCAGGGCGTCCTGAAAGACCTCTGTTATCGTCAGCGCATTGTCCTGAACCTGGGAGCCATGATAAGCCGTTCCCCGGTAGGCCATGGTAATCAGCAGATTCCTCATCATTTTCTCCATTAGAACAGGGATGGGAAGAAATAGTTAAGGGCGATGATTCCGCCGATGCAGACCGCTACAAATGCGGCGGAAACGATGTCCCTGCTGTGTAACTTCAGCTGTTTCATCCGGGTTCTTCCCTCTCCGCCTCGGTAACACCGGCACTCCATGGCCAGCGCCAGCTCGTCAGCCCGGCGGAAAGCTGAGACAAACAGAGGGATCAGCACCGGGATCAGGGCCTTCACCCGCTGGAGAAGCTTCCCTGACTCCAAATCGGCGCCTCTGGCCTTCTGCGCGTTCATAATCTTGTCCGTCTCCTCGATAAGGGTGGGAATAAACCGCAGCGCAATGGTCATCATCATGGCTAGCTCATGGACCGGCACCTTGATTTTTTTCAGCGGGCTCATGAGCCGCTCCAATCCATCGGTCAAAACGATGGGAGAGGTGGTATAGGTCAGCAGGGAGGTTCCTGCAATCAGACAGAAGATGCGGATGGCCATCATAATGGCCATGGAGATGCCTCTATCTGTAATCTTGATAAAGCCCCATTGCCACAAAGGATCTCCATCGATGAAAAACATGTTGAGGATGGTGGTGAAAATAACAATGGGAATAATAGGCTTCAAGCCCTTCAACGCCATCTTCCAAGGCACGCCGGAAATGGCATAGGCGATGACGAGAAAGCCAATGCCCACCAAAAAGCTCCAAGCGTTTTTGGCGACGAAGAGCATGATAATATAGGCGAAGGTGATGACAATCTTCATCCGGGGATCCATCCGATGGATGAGAGATTTGCCCGGGTAATACTGGCCAATGGTGATGTCCTTAAGCACGGGCATTTCCTCCCTTCTCCGCCTGATGCCGGGAAAGCAGCTGCAAAAGCTCCCTCTTTCCTTCCTCTACCGTAAAGATGTCGGGGTTCACATCCACACCGCGGTCTTTGAGCGCGTGGAAAATGCGGGTAACCTGAGGCACCGCAAGTCCCATGGAGGATAACTCCTCGGTGTGAGAGAAGACATTTTGAATGGTATCATACATAAATACTTTGGATTTGTTCATGACCAGCACCTTGGAACAATACTTAGCCACATCCTCCATACTATGGGAAACTAGCAGAACCGAATTTTTCTGCTGCTCATGATATTCCTTGATCTGGCCTAGAATTTTATCCCGGCCCTTTGGATCCAGTCCTGCCGTGGGCTCGTCCAGAATAAGCACCTCCGGGCGCATGGCGATAACTCCGGCAATGGCTACCCGGCGTTTCTGTCCGCCGGAGAGCTCAAAGGGTGATTTCTCTAAAGTGGTAGGCTTCAAGCCCACAAACATAGCCGCCTCCCGGACCCGCTCGTCGATTTCTTCCGCGGAAAGGCCAATATTCTGGGGGCCATAGGCAATGTCCTTATAAACCGTCTCCTCAAACAGCTGGTATTCCGGATATTGGAAAACCAGCCCCACCTTAAAGCGGATTCTACGGATATCCTTGGGATTTTCCCAGATGTCCTCCCCATCGATGTAAATCTTGCCCGAGGTGGGGCGGAGCAGTCCGTTAAGATGCTGGATCAGGGTGGATTTGCCCGAGCCTGTATGGCCGATAATGCCCACAAGCTCCCCTTTTTCTATTTCGATGTTGACATCGCTGACAGCTACCTTTTCAAAGGGAGAACCGGCGCTGTAAGTGTAGGTAAGATGCTCGGTTTTGATGACTGACAAATTCTCATTCCTCCAAAAGGCGCAGAATCTGTTCCACGCACTCCTCTTCGTCGATGATGTGGCTGTCTACGGGGTAACCCGCTTTTTTTAGTTCATATACAAGCTCGGTGGATTGGGGTACATCCAAACCAACGGACTTGAGCTGTTCTACATGGGAGAATACATTTTTGGGGGTATCATCCAACAGCATGTGGCCGTTATCAATCACCACCACCCGGTCAGCCTTGGCCGCCTCATCCATGTAATGGGTAATGAGTACTACCGTGATGCCGAAATCCCGGTTGAGCTTTCGCACCGTCTTGATGACCTCCCGCCGGCCTTTGGGATCCAGCATAGCAGTGGGCTCGTCCAGCACAATGCACTCGGGACGCATGGCGATAATACCCGCAATAGCTACCCGCTGCTTCTGTCCGCCGGAGAGCTGATGAGGCGCATGCTCCCGGTATTCGTACATTCCCACTTCCTTGAGGGCGTCGTCTACTCTTTGACGCATCTCCTTCGGCTCCACACCCAGGTTTTCCAGGGCAAAGGCCACATCCTCTTCCACAATGGTGGCGACAATCTGGTTGTCCGGGTTCTGGAACACCATGCCCACATTCTGCCGGATTTCGTAGATCATCTCCTCCTGCCGGGTGTCAATGCCATCCACATAGACAACCCCCTCCGACGGGGTAAGGATGGCGTTAAGGTGCTTTGCCAACGTCGATTTACCCGAACCATTGTGGCCCAGCACCGCCAAAAACTGGCCTCTTGGGATGTCCAGGTTCACATGCTCCAGCACCGGAGCCGTGTTCCCCTCCGCCGTATAGGCATAGGAGACATCCTGCATTGTAACGATGTTTTCCACCGGGACTAACCTCCATTTCCGCACCGCTTTCGGCACATCTGCAATCAAGTTCTACACCTTTATTCACACTGCCAGATAGCTGTGCAGCCACAGGGCAGATCATAGCCTGATTTTTTCACCGGCAGGCCGATCTCATCGGCGCTGACCTCTCCTCCAAATTTGTTTCGTACCGTTACTCCCAGCAGATACTGCATCACTGAAGGCGAAAGGCCGGTGGTGTAAGAGTTAAGCAAGAAAAAGAGGGGGCGTTCACTGAGCACCCGGGAGCAAAGCTCCACTAGGCCGTAAATCTCGCTTTCCAGCTTCCACACCTCTCCCCCCGGCCCCCGGCCGTAGGAGGGCGGATCCATGATGACCGCGTCATACCGGTTGCCCCGACGGATTTCCCGCTCTACAAACTTTTTACAATCGTCTACAATCCAACGGATGGGCCTGTCCTCCAGGCCGCTGAGGCGGGCATTGTCCCTGGCCCAGCTGACCATCCCCTTGGAAGCATCCACATGGCAGACACTGGCTCCCGCCTTAGCGCAGGCCAGGGTGGCTCCGCCGGTGTAGGCGAAGAGATTGAGAACCTTTATGGGCCTTCCTGCCCTCTCAATTTTATCCATCATCCAGTCCCAATTGACGGCCTGTTCCGGAAAAAGGCCGGTATGCTTAAAGCCGGTGGGCCGGATATGAAAACGAAGCGCCCCATAGGAGATGCTCCACTCGTTTTGCGGCATATGGCTGTTTTCCCAATGTCCGCCGCCGGAACTACTCCGGATATAGCGGGCGTTGGCCTTCTTCCAAAGGCCAGGATCTTTGGGGGTGTTCCAAATAATCTGAGGGTCCGGGCGGATGAGAACCACATTGCCCCATCGCTCCAGCTTTTCCCCTCCGGATGTGTCCAGTATTTGATAGTCTTTCCAGTGCTCAGCTGTCCTCATTTATCCCAGTCTTTCCTTGATAGTCTCAGCAATATCCGCCGCCATAGCGCCGATGGTCTCGGCGTCCTTCCCCTCTACCATGACCCGGATGAGGGGCTCGGTCCCAGAGCAGCGGACCAAGATTCTGCCGTCGCCCTGCAGCTGCTGCTCACAGGCTCTGATTTTGTTCCAAATGGTCTCTTCCCCATCCAGCCGTTCCTTGGCGTCGTTTGCCACTGTAACGTTGACCAGCGTCTGGGGATAGCGCTCCATGATTTCCGAAAGATCCGACAGGTTGCCGCCGCTCTTTTTGAGCAGACAGAGCAGCTGGGCGGCGGAAAGCTGCCCATCGCCTGTGGTCATATAGTCGAGAAAAATAATATGGCCTGACTGCTCGCCGCCCAGGTTATGGCCGCCCAGCAGCATATTTTCCAGCACGTATCGGTCTCCAACCTTGGTGGACTCAGCATGGATGTCGTATTTTTCACAGAATTTGAAAAAGCCCAGGTTGGACATAACGGTGGCTACTACCGTATCGTTTTTTAGCCTGCCGTTTTTCTTCATATCGTGAGCAAACATGGCCATCAGCTTGTCGCCGTCCAAAATAACGCCGTGCTCATCCACCGCTAGACAGCGATCCGCGTCTCCGTCAAAGGCTACGCCTACATCACAGCCATTTTGCACCACATACCGGGCCAAAACCTCGATATGGGTAGACCCACAGTTGTCGTTGATATTGATCCCGTCAGGCACGTCGTTGATAATCATGCAGTTAGCGCCCATGGAGGTAAACAGGGTCTGAGCTGTAGTACTGGCGCTGCCGTTGGCGCAGTCAATAGCCACCGTCAAGCCCGTCAGATCCACATCCACCGTAGAGCGGATATGGTCAATATAATCCTTGGTGGCGGTTTTGACCCGGATGACTGAGCCGATCTCCCCACCAGTTTTCAGCATTTTCTCCGGCACTCCCTGCTCCAGCATCGCCTCAATTTCGTTTTCGATGCTGTCGGAAAGCTTGTAACCGTTTTCATTGAAAATCTTGATGCCGTTAAATTCCACCGGATTATGGGAGGCGGAAATCATGATGCCGGCATCCGCTTCATACTCCTGCACCAAATAAGCTACCGCCGGGGTGGGAACCACGCCGATGAGCATGACATCGGCGCCTACGGAACAAAGTCCGGCCACCAATGCTGCTTCCAGCATATCAGAAGAAATACGGGTGTCTTTACCAATGAGAATTTTCGGTTTGCGGTGGGTGTGGCTGGTCAATACCGTGGCCGCGCACCGTCCGATGTTCATGGCAAGCTCACAACTTAGTTCCTTGTTGGCCACCCCTCTGGCGCCGTCTGTACCAAATATCTTTCCCATGTTCTGCCTCCACAAATTTATTCAAGGTCGATTAAGTTCATCTGTTGATAGTTCTCTTCCGGCCTCAGCCGTTTTAGCCCCAGATGATCATAGGCAAGCTGTGTGGCACAGCGCCCTCTAGGGGTCCGGCTGAGAAAGCCGATCTGCATCAGGTATGGCTCATAGACATCTTCCAATGTGATGGATTCTTCTCCGATGGCCGCCGCCAAGGTATCCAGCCCCACCGGACCGCCGTTATAGTTGCGGATGATGGTGGTAAGCATCCGTCTGTCAATACTATCCAACCCCAAGGGATCCACTTCCAGCTTATCCAGCGCCAGGGCCGCCATCTCTTTGGTAATCGTTCCATCTCCGATGACCTGGGCGAAATCCCGGACCCGTTTGAGAAAGCGGTTGGCGATACGGGGCGTTCCCCTGGAGCGCCGGGCCAATTCAATGGCCCCGCCCTTATCACAGGGAACCTCCAAAATTCCCGCCGAGCGAAGGATGATCTGGGACAGTTCCTCCGGCGAGTAAAGTTCCAAACGCATCATGACGCCAAACCGGTCCCGAAGAGGGGATGTCAACTGTCCCGCACGGGTGGTGGCGCCGATCAGGGTAAACTTGGGCAGATCAATCCGGATAGACCTGGCTGACGGGCCCTTGCCGATGATAATATCCAACGCATAGTCCTCCATGGCTGGATAGAGCACTTCCTCTACCGTGCGGGGCAGACGGTGAATTTCATCGATAAACAGGATGTCGTTTTCGTTGAGATTGGTCAGCAGCGCCGCCAAATCCCCCGGTTTTTCCACCGCTGGGCCCGACGTAATGCGGATGTTTACATTCATCTCGTTGGCGATGATGGCCGACAGTGTGGTCTTGCCAAGGCCCGGAGGTCCATAAAGCAGACAGTGGTCCAGCGCTTCCCCCCGCCGTTTGGCCGCTTCAATAAACACGGTCAGGTTTTCTTTGACTTTTTCCTGACCAATGTATTCACTGAGTGTTTTGGGGCGCAGAGAAGCTTCGATATCGTTATCTTCTGCCACGTTTTCCGGAGCTACAATCCGGTTTTCGAAATCCATTTCAAAATCGTTAATCAATGGTTTCTTCCCCTTTTTCCTTCTATGCTATGCATTTCGCTGTATTTCTGTCCTAAAAGCATATTTTACCCCAAAGCCAGCTTTTTCAGCGCTCCCTTGATCAGTTCCTCCACCGGCAGAGAGCCGTCCAGTTTGGCCACCGCTGCTGCTGCTTCCGACTGGCTGTAACCCAACACCACCAAAGCGCCGATGGCCTCTGAAACATTAGAGGCGTCCAGATCGATACTGACTGGTCCCTCAGAAACTGCTTGGGTCAGCTGCTCATTGCTGATCTTATCTTTAAGTTCCAGCACAATCCGCTGGGCAATTTTAGGGCCGATGCCCTGGCTGCGGGTTAGAGTCTTGTAATCCCCAGAAGCTACACACAATGCAAATTTCTCCGGAGTGCAGTCAGAAAGGATAGCCAATGCCGCTTTGGGGCCCACACCCGAAACCGAGATGAGCATCTTAAAACAGCTCAGCTCATTTAGGTCATAAAATCCAAATAAGTTCACGGCATCTTCCCGGACCTGGAGGTAGGTGTAGATGAGCACCTGCTTTTGCTCCTTCGGGAGTTTTGCAATGGTCTGATTGGTGGTGGAACACTGGTAGCCTACGCCGCCGCATTCCACAACGATCATATTGGCCTCTGTGTGAACCACTGTGCCCCGGATGCTGTAGATCATAAAAATGCGTTCCTTTCCTTCTATCTTTGCAGAAGTTTTTCTTTATTAAGCAAGGAGCCAGCGCTGTGAGCGTGGCAGATGGCGATGGCCAGAGCATCCGCTGTATCGTCGGGCTTTGGTACCTTTTCAAGGCCCAGCATAATACGGGTCATCTCCATCACCTGTTTTTTCACTGCCCGGCCATAGCCTACTACCGACTGCTTAACCTGTAACGGCGTATACTCATAAATCGGGACTCCGGCTTTTTTCCCCGCCAGGACAATCACTCCACGAGCTTGTCCCACGGCGATGACCGTCTTCTGGTTGCTGGTAAAAAACAGCTGCTCTACCGCCATAGATTCCGGCTTGTATTTGTGGAGCAGATAGGTCAGCTCATCATAAATGACCTCCAGCCGGGAGTCAAAGGGCATATCTGCGGGGGTGGTAATGGCGCCGTAACCCAAGGTACGGAATTTCCCACGGTGATATTCCAAAACCCCGTAACCCACAATGGCATAACCCGGGTCAATTCCCATCACTATCATCTATTTTTCTCCATTTCGTTTCTATTTCTTATTTTCGGGCATACCCCACACATTATATTCAAATTATTATACCATGGGATCAAAATCCTCGCAAGCAGACAGAAAAATGTTCACTTCTTTGTTACAAACCAAAAGAAAACTCGACTATTTCGATGGAATAAATTTACAATTCGCTCTGCTTATGGCAAAATTATCATCAACAGACTTAGATTAAAGATTGTTTTTATGAAATATGTCAAAATTATGTATAAATGTTGATTTTTCAGAAACTTTGAGATATAATATAAAACATCTTCAGAAAATATGGACGATTAGCTCAGCTGGTAGAGCTTCCGCTTGACGTGCGGAAGGTCGGGGATTCGAGTTCCTCATCGTCCACCAGGGGTGCTGTTCCTGCAATAGCGGGGGCGGCATTATTTTTTGCCCAAAAACAGAAACATAATAAACAGCCGCCCTCCCTAAGGAGAGCGGCTGTTTTTCTTTCCATACTACTTTTTATTGATTACTTGGATTTATTTTTTCTTGCGGATGAGAACCACAGCAGCGCCTGCGCTCAGTGCAAGGACTGCCAGTGCTCCAGCGATCATGCTGTGATCTCCAGAAGACGGGTTCTCTTTGTCCCCAGAACCAGATCCGTTGGCGGAACCATTTCCGCTGCCATCCGGCCAGTTCCAGTCGCCGCCGCCTACCTGATCTTCATCAGAGCCAGGAATGCTGGGCTTGTCGGTGCCAGGATTCTCCTGGCCGCCCTCTGCCGTGATGGTCACATTGATCGCAATGGTCATCTCGATCGCTTCGCCATCCAGGGTCAGGGTTCCGGTTGCCACATAGGTGCCAGGCTCGTCAAACTTGACGTTCTCGTAATCCCAGTCGGAGACTACCAGGTTGGCAGTGCTGCCGTCAGAGTAGTTGGCAACGACATTCTTGTCGATCATGTTCCAAACTTTTTCTGCGGTAGAACCTTCCACCGCGGAGACGTTGATTTCCTCCGGTGTCAGGAACTCGATGACTTTCTCTGCCTTCACAATGACTTTCACATTGATGGGAGTAACAAATCCATCGATAGTTCCTACTGCGGTGTATTCACCGATCTCATTCAACTTGACGTCGTCAATATTCCAGATCACTGCTACATCCTTGCGGATGCCGTCCTCCTGCTGTACCGTAACGGTATCCGGCAGGCGGTCGGTCAGCGCTGTCTCAGCAGAGCCAACCAGCAGCTCGATAGGATCGATGACCGTCACAACGGACTCGATGGGAGAATCGGTGGTTACAAAGAAGTTCTGTGCCCGGACAGTAGCATTGTAGCCCATAAAGCCGATACGGCCCTCACTGTAGAACTGGGCTTTATTGGTATCTTCTACATCCTTGAAGACCTCTTTGCCATTAAAGGTGAAGCTCATCTTGCCATCCTTGACGGTCAGCTCCACAGGATAGGTCTTTCCACGCTCCGGAGTAAAGTCCAGATCCTCAAATGTCATGACAGCAACATCGCTGATATCTGCACCCCGGTAGGGGAATTCGAAGATCCGGAAGCGCTGGCCGTTGCCCTCGCTGGACAGGTCAAAGTTCAGGACATAAGAACCCTGGCCCGCGTTGGCGTCCTGCGCGCCGAAGACGATGCCGAAGGCGTCTCCGGCTTCCAGGGTGACGTCCGCCGTCAGGGTAAAGTCGGTGACGGACTCGCTAGACACGGTGAACATGTCGCCGCCGCCAACGCCGTAATAGCCGTTTTCATCAATGGCCCAGGTACCGCCGGTGGTCTCCCAGCCGGTCAGGTTGGTGTTGAAGTTGGGCTCAATGACCTGCAAGGTACCGGTGCCGGAAATCTCGGTGCCGGGTACAGTTGCTGTCACCTGGACGTCGCCTACCGCAACGCCTTTCAAGGTGATGGTATTGCTGGTCTGGGAAACGATCTCCACCAGGCCTTCGCCGTCGGTGATAGCCCACTCCACCTTCTGCTCCGCGGTGACGGGCAGGACTCTGGCGCTCAGGGTTACCGTCTCGCCTGCATACACCTTGGAACCGTCGGTGACGACTACATCAGTGGCAGCCGCCGGGGTGTCGGGGGTCTCTCTCCAGATGCTGTCCAGAGGATAGATGGTAGCTTCCACCTGGGCGTCGCCGCCTAAGGTGTAAACCTCGGCGCCGGTGCTGGCATAGTCGGGGAAGATCAGGGCTGTGCCCAAGGTCTCGCCGTAGTTGCCGAAGACTTCCACTGCGGACCAGTCTACATAAATCCGCATCTGGATCTTGCCATCCTCGGTCATGGATGTCTGCTGGCTGTAAACGCCAAGGAAACCGCCGCCGCCGTCTTTACCAGACTTGGTGCGGTCAATATACATTCTGCCATCCTGCAGATTGTAGTAAACCAGGGTCTCCTGGTCCCCGCCGGTGCGCAGCTTGAAGCCCACCTGGGTGGTATCCTCTGTGGGGGTGAATTCCGCCACAATCTCGTACTGGTCGCCGCTAAATCCCGCCAGCGGGTTCTCCCCGTCGGGGGTCAGGGTGGTGTTGATCTCGGTGGCTTTGTCCACCTGGCGCAGGGAGTCATACTCGCTGATGGGGTTCTGGAACAGACGGATGCCGTTTGCAGTCTCTTCCAGGGTCAGCTCATACATCATGGTCTGGGCATTGTTATAAGGATCAGTGATATTTGCCAGGTTGTTGGCATAAGCCCAGTTACTCATCCACTGGATCATGATCCGACGGCCATCGGGAGTGCCGCCCTCATCCCAACCAAAGTAGGTCTGGGCCGCATAAGCGTCGGGGGCGTAGTTTGTTGTAAACTGCTCATTTGTATCAGGGATAAAGTACCATTTCCCCTCAACTTCTTTAAAGTCGCCGATGATATAGTAGCGGCCGCCGCCACTATAGACCCATTTATAGGTGCCGGTGTCGCCAACTTCTAGCTTGAAGAAATCAGGGCACTCAGAATAGATACTATTGACCTGTTTTCCATCGATGACCTGATTCTGGTTATAGACGCTTTCAACCTCCCAGTCAATCAGGTTGGTAGAGGAGAAGATGCGGAAAGGTCCGCCCGCCACAGCCATCATCCATTTGCCGCTTTCCTCATGCCAGAAGACCTTGGGATCACGGAAAGCACCGTCTTTGCAAGGATCATCTTCCGAGGTGAGGACGGGGTTGTCTTTGTATTTGATCCAGGTACGGCCTTTATCAAGGGAATAGGCAAGGGACTGCTTCTGACCGCCGCCGTCATGAGTGAAGATGGCCACCAGGCCGCCGCCTTCGATGCCATCAAAGAAGCCGGTGGTGTTGTCCTTATCCACCACAGCGGAACCGGAGAAGATGGTGCCGTTTTCATCGGGATACAGGGCGATAGGCAGTTCCTCCCAATGGATCAGGTCGGTGGAAACCGCATGGCCCCAGTGCATGCTGGTCCAGGTTTTCTGCACATTGTACTGATAGAACAGGTGCCATTCCCCATCGAAGTAAACCATACCGTTGGGGTCATTGCACCAGCCGATCTCCTGGGAATAGTGGAACTGGGGTCTCCACTGTTCGGTGTAGGCGTAGGCCGGATCCTGTTCCCGCTTGATGGTGACGGTGGTGATGCTGGAAACGTTGGTATCCTCATCGATGGCCTTCACCAGGATGTTGTTGTTCCCCACTTCCAGGGGCACGGTGACATAGGTGTCGTTTTCCGCCGCCGCATCGTTGATGGCAAGGCCGAAGCCATCGGCAACAGAAGCTTTCACCTCTACGCTCTCTGTCTCATAGGGGACAGTGGCGTTATACTGATAGGTGTCCGCGTCAAAGGCGGGGATAATCTCTACATCCTTGACCTCCAAAGCGGTCAGCTGGGGATTTTCCGCCTCGTAGAACATGACGTTATTGAAGGTGGCGTTGGATTGGAAGGTCATAATTCCGATATAGCCGCCTGCAAAATCATTTTCCTGCTGGGTGCCCACCAGCTCGCCGTCCAGATAGAAGTTCATCCGGCCGCCGTCCAGATATTCAATGCGGATCTTAAAGTCCTTCTCTGCCAGCTCTTCCTCGGTGAGCTGACGGTTGACGTTCCAAACCTCGCCGCCGGTGTTCTTAAAGAGCTTGGTGATGCCCATCACCTTGTCCACGTTGACGCAGTACCAGGTGGCCTTGGGGGTCTCCCGGTTCTGGATGCCGAAGGTGAGGCCCGCCGCCTGGCCCGCCTCTAGGTGCATGTCAGCCTCCAGCACAAAGGCGGAGTTGGCCGGCATATATTTGTTGGAGGTGTAGAAGGTGTCGCCCAGGCCCTGGTTGTTGCCCTGCATGCCGTCGGGGGTCACCGTCCAGGTGCCCGCGCCGTTTTCACCCGCGGCCAGCCAGCCCTCGGTGCCCAGGTTGGTGATAAACTCGCCCTCTTCCGCCGGGGCGTCAGTAGTGGTAGCTGTCAGGTTTTTGAACTCTGCTCTGGCATTCCAGGTCATGATGCCCAGTTGGCCGCCATAATATGCGATGCCTTCAACTCCCTCGCCATTAACCGTCGCGAAGGTGTGCTCCGCTACCTGGGTATCTCCCACATAGACGGTGAGCTTGTTGTTTTCATCCATGGTCAGCCGGACACGCACATAGTCCGCTGTAATGTCTCCCTCATTCTCAACCTTCAAAGCCTTGAAGATATAGTTGTTGGGATGAGGATGATTTGGATCATTGTCCACAAAGGAAGTCACTTCGATATTGCCATCAACCTGCTTAAATTCCACGCCATGGAACCGGTTTCCGGCATAACCGAAAATAACAGTCGCTGCTCCCTTAGCATCCAACAGCTTCAGATCCAAAGAATAATCAAAGGTCTTGGCCGATGCGTTAGAGGGAACAACATTGTTTCCACCATTGTTGTCAATCAGCGTATAAACACCACCTGACTCGGTATAGCCATCCCCTGCGGGGAAGGTGATTTCCAGTGAGGTGGGATCGGCAGCGATTACCGGCACTACGCTGGTAAAAGCCACCATCAGCGCAAAGAACAAAGCCGCCAACCGTTTGGTTGTCCGCTTTGTCTTGCTACCAAAGATCTTCATTTTCATTTTCCTCCTTCTAGTTTTCTTCTCCGATTGCCTATTTGGTAATAATAAGCAATTTACTATAATAATAGCATCAAAAGCCCTTATTTTGCAATAAGATTACACATAACTTCTAGAATTCATAGAAATTGCATAATAATCGAATCAAATGTCTGTATAGTCATCTTACTTGTATATTAAACTTTTATTTATTTGTAAAAAATATAGTTTTATCGTTTACATTTCTTACAAATTTAAATGACTCTTGATATGCTTTTCTCCCGTCTTTTTTTCTTTGGAGAAATAAAAATAAAGGGTATCCTGTTCCCAAGATACCCTTTGGTTTTTATTACATATAGAATTCTTACAAAGAAAGTTCTTTTGCCACAACCAAATCCAACATCTCCTGGACCACCTGGCTAGAAGGAGGATTGGTACCCTCGGTTGTTACCGCCGCCGATCCACAGGCGCCGGCGAATTTTACCGCATCTGCAAAGCTGTCTCCACGAGACATGGCGGCGATAAATCCGGAAAGGGTGGTATCCCCTGCCCCAACGTTGGAGCGCACAGGTACGTCTGGTACATCTACTTTGACTGCTTGATCTTTATTGATACCGATCAGTCCATCAGCGCCCAAGCTCACCACTACATTTTCAATTCCTTTGTCGATAATTTCCCTGGCAATGGCTACAATGTCCTCATAAGAGGATGCCTTTTTCCCCGTCATATCCTCCAGCTCTTCCTGGTTAGGCTTAATGATCCAGGGCTTTAGATCCACAATCTGCTGAGCCGTCAACGCTGTGGTATCCAGTGCCACCACAGCGCCCTTCTGCTGTACATAGCGGATCATGTCCATAAATTTTTCTTTGGAAAGACCGATCTTCGGCAGACTGCCGGCAAAAACCACAATGGCATCCTGAAGGCCAAACTCATCCATCTTGTCAAGCACTTCCTGATAGTTCTCTTCGGTGAAATCAGAGCCCTTGCGGTTGAGCTTGAACAGGTTGCCGTCGTCGGTAATAATGCTCAGGTTTTCACGAATTTTCCCTTCGTTATACACCACTAAACATTTGATGTTCTCTTCCGCCAGACGGTCAAAATACTGCTTGGCGTTGTCCCTGCCAGTAACCAAGAGGGCTGTATTGTCAATGCCCCATTTGGTCAGTGCACGGGATACATTCGTTCCCTTGCCAGCCGCATCAAAATGCTCGTCATAAGCAAAATTGACCCGCTCTTTGTCCAATGTGTCCACATAGACGTTGACATCAATCGCGGGATTCAGGGTTACCGTCAAAATCTTTTCTGTCTTCATGGGAATTCTCCTATCCTCCAGCACCTAGCCGGAAATATTTGATATCGGGCCGCTTGAACAATCATCCTAGCTTTTATTGGTGGAGATCGGTCAGTCGTCCTCATTTCATTTTATAATTCGTCTATCTCTCCATCGCCGTCCAAGTCCTGTCCATATCCATCATCCTCCAGGACTTCGCCCACACGCAGCCGGCGCTGGATTTTCACCTTTTCCACCTGCTGATGGAGCATCTCTTTTACCTCCCGCGGAGCCTTCACATTTTTTAGGGTAAGTACCGGCGTGCTTCGGTCGGAGGACTGGACAATCACAGAACCCACCCCAAAAATTCGCTGAAACAGAGAAATGTGAAGACTGATATCCCGCACCCGGTAAAGGATCACTTCCTCTTGATTGGTATTGAGCAGCCCCTTCTCCACAAAAAGCCTGTCTTCGTTTATAGCATATTTTGTAAAACTAATGGGCATTCCTAAAATCCGTTTGCGATCCTTCCAAATAAAGTTTAGCTTATCCACACATGTTCCCTCCCCAGACTTGTTATTCCTATTGTAACAATTCGCCGGGGGAATTGCAATAACAATCCCCCTAGCTTTCTGTATCCCATCACACAAAAAAGGGAGTACCATTAGGTACTCCCTTTTTCTATCGACAGAATCTATCTTCCGTCAATTATTTTTTCAGTGCTACGAAGCCAGCTGCCATTG
>CAJFSX010000025.1 GCA_904419775.1 Candidatus Pararuminococcus gallinarum
CTGCGCAGACAGCTGCGGGATGCGCGTCATCTGCATGAAAATGTGTATGAGACAGAGGTATCCGGCGCTCCGTTTGCGGTCGGCCTGTTTCGCCCGCGCATCTATCTGCCATACGGGATGGACGCATCGGTGCAGGAATGTGTGCTGGCACATGAACAGATCCATGTCCGCAGGCGGGACTTGTGGGTCAAGCTGGCCGCATATGCCGTCCTCTGCGTTCACTGGATGAATCCTCTGGTGCACATCGCATATCGCTGCATGGTCAAAGACATGGAGATGTCCTGTGATGAAAGCGTCATCAAAAAGCTGGGAAGCGAAGCCAAGCGGGGCTATTCGGCGACCCTGCTGGCTTTGGCTACAGGACGAACCATTGTGGGAGGATCACCCCTTGCCTTTGGAGAGGGGAACACCAAGGGGAGGATTAAGAATGTGCTGGGTTACCGGAAGCCGGCCTTCTGGGCCGCTGTGGTGGCGCTGATTGCGGTTATTGCCGTCGGTGTGGGGCTGCTGACCAATCCCAGGGAAGAACAAGAGAACCCTAGCGCTTCCCAGTCGCAACTAGACATTGATACTATGTTGGCCTCTGTGGAAAATATGTACCAAGGATATAATGTGGAAATGGATGGAGACCGGAGTATGGGGGACAGGGTTTTGGCCGCTTTTCTGGTGCAGCTTCCTCCAGAAGGAGAAGGTGATCCTCCAGCCATTCTGGTAGGAGTAGACAAAGAGACAGGGGAAATATGGCAATATGGTGAAGAAGGGGAAGAATGGTTCGAAGCGACGCCCCATTTTAGTGAAGAGGCATTTATTCAAAACCTGTTTCAGAGTATTACCTTTGAGAACGGGACGGTAGCAATGACCATTCCCGCTGATATTCCGGATAGGTACCAGCTTTTTCTTCATGTCAGCGGTACAGCTCCTATGGGAGATGGGTCTCATATGTCGCTGCACGCCTTTGAGGGGGAGGAGGCAGACTCCTCCTGGGAACCAGGGAAAACCTATCAGCAGGAACTCTTTAGCGGCGATGTGATAGATGGGACGGAACTCTATTTTGACGTGTCCTTCACCTCGGAGAATGGGGAAGTTCTCTATAGTGATACGCTTACCTGGATTTTTGAGGGAGGCAAGCCGAAGGCGCCAGTTTCTCTGTGGGATACTTCGGTGCAGTTCATCTTGGAAAGTAGAACTGCGTCCCTAACCTACCGAGAGGCGGATGGGAATACTTTTCAGCTTCAACTGGAGCTGCCAGAAGACTGGGAACTCAGACTCATATTACCCAATGAAACAACTTTGTACGCCCCTGTAGCCATTTACAGGGGGGATGAACAGATTGGAACCATCAGCTACTGCGATTTTGAGTTATATGAAGGAACAACGGCAGAGAATTTTTACCGTTCCGTTTATAATCAATTGATGTTGGGCTCCATGGTCAATTGGGACAACGAGTATACTCCGGTGACCCAGACAGAGACCACCTGTACCGCTACGGTGCAGATTTATCACCGGGAGGGGGACGCGTCAGGAGAGGTTTGGTACAATCCAGGCATTTTATCCTACAACACCGAGCTGCTTCGATATGTGGCTATCTCCATCGATGAAGGAGCGGCTAGCGATAGCCAGATACAAGAGATCGCCAGAAGCCTCACATTAACAAGATAAACCATAAACTCAAAGCGCACGGCAGAGAAACTGCCGTGCGCTTTCCTACGTATTGGGATGGTCGGTCATGTGATCTACGGTTTCGTCTTTTGCCAGAGGGATATCATAAATTTTAGAGTAGGATTCCGTTTCTCGCTTGGTTACCGGTGGTGTTGGCATCAGTCCGGTGCATTCGGTAGAAGACGCAACATCCATCATTTCTTCATAAAGCTCCTCTTCATCCACCGCATCATAGGGGCGGGGAGGATGATTGTTTTTCTTCATTGATAACACGCTCCTTTCACTTTAGTTTTTCCACAAGTATCTTTATTTAAGCTGGAAAAAAGAGCAAGCTTTTGAGACAAAAAGGGTTGCTTGTCTTTTGAAAGGAGAGATAGTAAAATAATAAAATAAAAAGTAAGATGTGGCAAAAGTACTACGTTTTTGATGAAGGAGGAAACACCATGCCCTTTTCCCCAAAAACCATCGATTTTCTAATAGAAAACCGGCTTCACGACAGCCGGGAGTGGTTTGAAAGCCACAAAAAAGAATACCGGGACTTTGTAATCTCGCCTTTGCGGGAGCTGGTGATCGCTTTGACGCCCACCATGCTGGATATTGACCCAAAGGTGACCACCGAACCCAAAATTGACAGAACCATCTGCCGCATTTGGAGAGATACTCGTTATTCCAAGGATAAATCACGGTATCGAGATCATATGTGGATCATTTTTAAGCGTGGCAAGATGCACAGCACAGAAGTCCCCGGCCTTTATTTTGAAATTAGCCCCGATGGCTTTAATTACGGAAGCGGATTCTACCACGCCTCTACCGATTATATGAACACCATGAGGAAACTAATACAGGAAGGGGACAAGGACGCTAAACAGGCAATGGCAGCCTATCAAAAACAGTCCCTGTTTCTTATGGAAGGGGAATGCTTTAAACGTCCCCGTTATCAGTCGGCACCGGAAGAGCAAAAAATTTGGCTGGAACGGAGAAATATCGGGTTTTATACAGAGAGCGCCGACGCTCAGCTTCTGTTTTCGGATCAATTGGCCGAGAAACTCAGCCAAGACTTCCAGTTGCTCACCCCTATCTATCGATTTCTAGTCAAGGTGGCCCAGGTTCTCCACGAAACCGAACTACAGCGGCCATCCCTTTTATAAATTATCTAAAATATTTTTCTTTTTTGAATGGAATCCTCCGTTTCAATCGTATTCTAAGTGAAAAAACTTATAAAAATGGAGGAAGTAACATAAAAAAGATACTTTTAGGCGTTGTTGTGGCAGTATTGGTAATTTCCATCGGAATAACAAGCACATTTGCAATTGGCTCTGCCTACGGCCGAAACTATGCAGATGCGGATAATAATGGCGTTTGCGATAACTATGAGGCCATAGTAGACGGCGTGAGAGCGGCGGGGCGGTATTGCGGCCGAAGCTATGTAGACGCGGATAACGATGGCGTTTGCGATAACTATGAGGCCATAGTAGACGGCGTGAGAGCGGCGGGGCGGTATTGCGGCCGAAACTATGCAGATGCGGATAATAATGGCGTTTGCGATAACTATGGCGGTGGCAGGTGCTCACAAAATGGAGCAGGTAGGGGCTATGGAGCGCATAGGAGATGCAAAAGATAAAAAATGCGGAGTTTTTTAAATGAGGAGTGAACAAGAGGCCAATCGCGCGATTGAGCAATATGCGGATACAGTTCGCCGTATCTGTATGGTACACTTGAAAAACTATACAGATACGGAAGATGTATTTCAGACTGTATTTTTAAAATATGTGCAAAGTGCGATTCAATTTGAAAGTGATGAACACGAACGGGCATGGTTAATCCGGGTGACAATTAATACCTGTAAAGATCTGCTCAAAAGTTTTTTCCGTAGCCGGACGCTATCAATTGACCAATTGATAGAACAAGCGGCCGAACTTCCTCCCGACAATAGGGAAGTTTTAGAAGCCGTTTTGTCACTTCCAGCAAAATATAGAGACGTGGTCTATCTGCATTATTACGAGAATTATACTGCGCCTCAAATCAGCCGTATTCTTGGAAAGAACGTCAATACGGTGTATACACTCCTGACTCGTTCCAAAAAAATGTTGAAGGAAAAGCTGGGAGGTGATGAATATGAATGACAAGCTGAAAGAAACTTTTGATTTGATTCACGCAGAAGAGGATTTAAAGGATAAAACCAAAGCCTTTCTTGCCAAGGAGACCCATGGATACAAAAAAAGCAAACATTTTGGCATTCAGAAACTTATACCAGTAGCCGTCTGTTTTTTGCTTCTTCTGATCGGTTGGGGCGGCTATCATATATACTTTACGCCTACCTCAACGATTAGCATAGATATTAACCCATCTTTAGAGTTGGGTGTCAATCGCTTTGATAAGGTCATATCGGTAAAAGGATATAATGAGGACGGGGAGCAGCTGGCATCATCGCTAAGCGTCAATAATATGGACTATAAAAATGCGGTAGAAGAGATTATGGAAAACACCAGTATCGCAGAGTACTTGTCGCAAGATGAAATCATATCCATTGCCGTCGTAGGGGATGACCAAGAACAAAGCGAAAGAATTGTTTCCAGCATGAGATTATACACATCCGATCAAAGTAATGCCTACTGCTATGCGGCTGATACAGAAGAGGTCGCCTTGGCCCATGAGGTAGGGCTTTCCTATGGAAAGTATAAGGCGTTTTTGGAGGTACAGGCTCTCGATCCTGAGATCACACCGGAGCAGATACAAGAGATGTCAATGCGAGAAATCCGTGATCTGTTAAATACCTTATCTAATGCCGGAAGCAATGGAGCAAATGAACAGGATAAAACGGGACATTGGGGAGCCGGAAAAAACCAAGGCTACGGACACGGAAAAAAGAATCGAAAAGGGGAAAGTGAATAGAAATTTCGGAACTTTCCCCAGCGAATAAAACTGGCTGTTGCTAAAAATGCAACAGCCAGTTTTATTTTGCCATGATTAGCGGATATGAAATTGTCAGTCGTGCCGCTCGCTGACAGCTCCTAACCGATAAGCGCTGAGTAGGAGCTTGAGATCTGCGATTCGCTCTCGGATTCCCTGCCCAGCATCGGTTTCGTCAACCGTGATACGGGATGAAGCCCGATCAAATACCACCTGGGTAGAGAGGATATCCTTATTCAATTTAATGGCGTTATCCAAGCCGCTAAAGGGCTCATGAGAGCATAGGCGGAGGCCATAGGAGTTATAGATGAGAGTGTATCCCGCAATTCCGGTAGTGGGCTGATAAACCCGGCAAAATCCTCCGTCAATGACAATGAGCTTTCCGCCGGCCTTGATAGGATTTTCTCCATCCTTTGATTTAACGGGCATGTGGCCGTTGATAATGTGGGAGTAGGAAGAACCCAGTCCAAATTGCCCGAGCAAAAAGGTGACGACGGCCTCGTCATCGGTAAAACGGTAATAGGGATTTTTCGGCTCCATCCAGCTGCTTTTGTCATCGATGAGCAGCCGCTCAAAGGTGGTGATCTTTTCCCGGCCGCACAGGGGAGAGTTGCGGCCGCACCATAAAAACCAGAGAAAATCCTTGCCATATTGCTTCTGAGGGGTGGCTTCTTTGGCATAATAGCCCTGACGGGCAATGGTGTCGGCATAATCCATCAGCCTTTTTCCGGAAAGGGTCTGCCCGCCTAGGTTAAACTCCATGAGGGAACCATCGGGATTCAGAGGAATGCAGCCGTGGAAAAGCAGGTTGGAGTTGAAACAACGGTAAAGGCTGCCTTTAGAATAAAGGAAGCCCACATGACGCTGTAACCTTTCGCTGTGCTGAAATGCAGTTTTTAGCTGCTTCATCAGCAGGGCTTCCTCTTCTGTCAGGGCGTAATGATCGTTCTGATCCACCGTGGGAAAGTCGCAGTCGGTGAGAGAATAGGTGACCCCATCGATGTCAATTGTTTTGTGCTGGTAATCAATTTTTCCCAGCAGCATCCGGTCATCCATCTTATATTCCGGATGGCGGAGGAGAATCTGGCCTTCTAGCTTAAACTGGATAATGGCGATGGCCTTGTGCATCCGCGCGCCTTGCAGCATGTCTTTGAGGGTGTAATCCCGCTCATTGGGAACCTTTGGCATAAAGCGGGAAAGATCGGAATTTTTATAAACTTCGTTGGCAAAGAGGGCCAAAGGACGCAAACTGATGCCATAACCGCTTTCAATGACTTCCAGGTTGTTGTAGGTGATGGAATTGTTGAGGACGGTGGCAATGCAGGTGCGGCTGCCGGTGGCGGCACCCATCCAGAGAATGTCATGGTTGCCCCACTGGATATCCACACTGTGGTGTTCCATCAGGTTGTCCAGGATGATGTCAGCCCGAGGGCCGCGGTCAAAAATATCCCCAACAATATGGAGCCGATCTACAATGAGCCTCTTGATGGTAGTGCAGAGGGCAATAATAAAGGCATCAGCCCGATCAATGTCGATGATGGTAGAAATAATGTTGGCATAGTATTCCTCTTTATTATGGGCATCATAATTGACATTGATTAACTCGTCAATGATATAGTCGAAGTCTGTAGGAAGGGCTTTTCTCACCTTGGACCGGGTATATTTGCTTCCCAGCAACCGGCATAGCTCCAACAGCCGGTTGAGGGTAATCTTATACCATTCTGGCAGATCAGCAACCCGGGAGGTGATTTCCTCCAGCTTCTCTTTGGGATAGTAGATTAGGGTAGAAAGTTCGGCCCTTTCCTCTTTGGTGACAGTATTTTGGTAAAGGGCATCGACCTTCTCCCGGATCGCCCCGGAAGCGCTGTTGCGGATATGAATAAAAGCCTCATATTCTCCGTGGAGGTCGGACATAAAGTGCTCTGTTCCTTTGGGAAGGCCTAAAATGGCCTGGAGATTGATAATTTCTGTGGAGGCGGCCTGAATATTGGGATATTGGTTGGATAGCATCCGCAGGTATTTTAGATGCTGCATTACGTCTTCTCTGGTCTGTTTTGGCATCTCCATATGGTCACTTCTTTCCGTCACATTATTGGCACAAATGCTGTTTTTCTAAGTATAACCTGTTGGCAGTGAGACTGTCAATTTAGCAACTTGTTCCAGCCGCGTTTTTTCTCCATAGGGCTTGACTTTAAGGACAGCAGGGGTATGATGAAAGAGTAGACGAAAAAAGGACCGGATTTCCGGAAGATAGGAGTGTTATCATGAAATATATCAAGATCAAAAATACTGACATTTGCGCTTCGAATATTGTGATGGGTTGCATGCATCTGAGCGAGCTTTCTAAAGATGCGGCAGAAAAGCACATCAAGACCGCTATGGAGCAGGGGATCAACTTCTTTGACCATGCCGATGTATACGATGGAGGAAAATGCGAGAGCCTGTTTGCAGAGGCCATTGGCATGAATGACGATATCCGGGAGAAAATGGTGCTCCAGAGCAAGGTGGGAATCCGCAGACTGCCCAGTGGGCACACCATTTATGACTTTTCCAGGGAACATCTCCTGGCGGCAGTGGATGCCAGCCTCCATCGGCTGAAAACCGACTATCTAGATCTGTTGCTTCTCCACCGGCCGGATGCCCTAGTGGAGCCGGAAGAGGTAGCAGAGGCATTTGCAATTCTACATTCTACCGGCAAGGTGCGGTATTTTGGCGTTTCCAACCAGAATTCTCAGCAGGTGGCGCTGCTCCAGAAATATGTGCCCTATAAACTTGTAGTCAATCAGCTGCAGTTGAGTATCTGCCATACCAACATGATTGATGTTGGCATTGCTGTCAACATGGATATTCCCCAGAGTTTTGACAGGGATGGCGCTATTTTGGATTACTGCCGCCTGAACGATATGACCATCCAGGCTTGGTCTCCCTTCCAGTGGGGCTTTACCGAAGGTGTTTTCGTAGGTGATATGGAAAGATATCCAGAGCTTAACGAAGTGATGGATAAGGTAGCGAAGAAATATGGGGTTACCAAAAATGCGATCGCTACCGGCTGGATTGCCCGCCATCCGGCCAATATGCAGATTATCCTGGGTACAACCAACAGCCAGCGTCTCATTGAAAGCTGCCAAGGTTCTGAGCTTGTGCTGACCAAAGAAGAATGGTATGAAATCTATGAGGCAGCAGGGAATATGATCCCCTAAGCCCGCTATATGAAAAAAACGTCTGAGGGAACTCAGACGTTTTTTTCATGGGAATTGAGCTTGTCTACGTAGTCCTTCAGCTCATCTACCGAGCGAAATTCTGACAGGTGGTAGCATAGAGCCCGTTTGAGGGCATCTGGCAAGGAATCATAGTAACCTGCCATTTCCAGATCGCCGCCAAATCCAAAACTAACCGGATGAAATTGATCCATAGGCAATCACCTCAGGGATAGTATGACCTGGGGAGTTCTCATCATTCATTCTAAAGAGGATATAAAATTTTCATAGGCATCTTCAAAGGAAGCATAAGGAGATGGATTCCCTCCATTGGTGCTTTTGCATTGGTTGTCGCTGCTCTCCTGGCCCAACGCAAAAAGCTCACCGACGCTGATATCATATCCGGCCTGTTTGGCGCTTTGGCAGAAGTCATCCATGGGATCCTTCGCATTTTTTGAAGCCAATAGTTTCTCTCGCAATTTCGGATTCCGCTTTGCCTGTTCCCATAACAGCGCGAGCAGTTGTTCCGTTCGGTTCATACCATCACCTCATTTATAAGCATCTTTTAAATCATTTTGTTTTACATTTCTTATTCATCTAATATTATCCTAGCACAAGAGTTGGAACAATGCAATAAATTTGCAAGAATTAATGCTAAAAAATGCAGAAATAATTAAAAAAATGCGATATTATGGAGGTGAGAAGCGAAAAATGAATGATGATAAAAATAAAATGCAAAAATAGGGCTGTGATGACCTATTTCTATAAAAAGTAAGGAATGGTTTTCTCATATTGACAAGAAATGGAGGATCATGTATAATACTACTTGCTGTTAATCAGAGGAACGGGGTATAGCGCAGCTTGGTAGCGCGCTTGGTTCGGGACCAAGAGGCCGGGAGTTCGAGTCTCCCTACTCCGACCATCGGAGTATCCAATTTGGATACTCCGATTTTTTTATTGCTGATCGATAAGTTTTACGGTGTTGCATGAAAATGTATAACTCTCGCCGCTTTGGAACCTGTATGTAGAAGGACTTGTTTCTTACTTCGTGCAGGAGGCATATCTATGACTGAAGAAAACTACAATTACCGAACGAGTCAGACGCTGCTTCGCAACCAGTTTCCAGGCAAAGGAAAGTTAAAAATCCCCATCATTCCCAAGTTCCAAGAAAAGCCCGGAGACTTTGATGATCTTTTGTTGATTGGTTTTGACAAGACTCATCTGGAAGATCAAAACCATCTTGACCGCATGGTGCATTTTTTCCTTTACGACTACCGCTTTGAGCGAGTCTGGAAGAATTCCGACAACGACATTGAAAAACTCTCCCGCTACCGTGCGGTGCTGTCGCCGGATTTCAGTATGTACCTGGAAATGGCGCCTGTCATGCAACTATACAATGTATTCCGCAATCGCTGGTGCGGCGCCTACTGGGCATCCAAAGGGCTCCGGGTGATCCCCACCGTCAACTGGGGCGATGAATCCTCCTTTGATTTCTGTTTTGAGGGGATCGAAAAAGGAAGTGTTGTTGCTGTCTCCACCTATATGGCATCTGAGCACGACAATCGCTGTGATCAAAAGGAATGGTTTCTGGCTGGCTACAACGAGATGCTGCGGCGCATTGAGCCGGAGAAAATCATCTGCTATAACACGCCGTTTCCAGAGATGCAGGGAAATATTATTGATGTGGACTATGAACGCAGTTCTTGGCGGTATATGAATTACGAGCGCGGATTTCAGAAAGAAGACCTGGAATTTTTCAAAATTGGTGGTTCTTTCTATACAAATCATGATACAATAGAGCCGTTCCTGATTGACAAGGGCGGCGGCAGTGCGTATGGTGGAAAATGGAAACCCAGCCCAAATAAACCTGACGACCAGCGTTTTCTTGGTAAACCCGGAGAAATTAAAACAACATATAAGAACGGCTATCGTGTTGATACAAAAATTGGAAGCGATGGACGAGCAGAACTGGAAAGACATTATACTGACCACAGGCAACCTTGGGCACATACAAATCCCCACGATCATCCCATCAATTGGGATAACCCTGCTGGTTTCCCTGATCCACAGCCTCCTATCAATTACCCCGATGGCGCACCTGAGTTTAAGAACTTTGAAAGAAGGTTCTATATGATGAAAAACACAATTGTCCCCTCCAATTCCTTGGAACAAAATCGCTTTACAACCATAAGCGATTTTCAGACCTGCATGAGATGGCATGGAGAAGTGGAGTTTCTCTGGAATGGAGTCCATTACAGCATTACCCATCGCAATGGAAGAATTTATATTTCCCACAGCGGCATTCAGGAAACAGAACGATCTTTTGCAACATCCGGGGATATCCTTGAGTACGAGGTAGATTCTTACCAACTGCGGGATATTATCACAAAGGTTACTGTTGTGTTTCGGTCAGTTTAAGATACCCCCCCTTGCTTGCAAACCATTGATATTCCTGAACTTTTCCAAGTCCTATAATTATACTCGGACCACACAAAGAAAGAACCTGGAGTTTTAACTCCAGGTTCTTTTTGTATTTTCTTATTTGTATGTGGATTTAATTTTGGAATATTAGCACAAGAATATCGCACATCCCTGGAAAAGTCATGACGATTCGCTGAAGATGTAGGAATCAAAGAAAAGAATTTTAGAAAGATGTTGACTTATCAATTAATATTTCCTATAATATGTAGCATGCGACAGTAATAAGTAGCATGCTACATATTAAAATAAAGGAGGTGGTTCAGTGATGGAAGCTCAAAGTATCGGATCAATGATCAAAATCCTGAGTGAGACCATCGGACAGAAAGTAAACAAAAACTGTAAGGAATTTAACTTGACGATGCAGCAAATGAAGATACTGCACTTTTTAAGAATGAGGGAAGGGGAGAAGGAAGCTAGCCAAAAAGAAATTCAAAATTTCATGAGGATATCCCATCCCACAGTTGTAAATATTCTCAGATTGATGAAAGAAAAAGGATTCATTGAAACATCTACCAGCCACGAGGACAAGCGAATGAAAATTGTGAGGCTCACAGGCAAGGAAGATAAATTTGTGAAAGATGTAATTTCCGAAAGGGAAGAGATGGAAAAGCAGCTGGTAAAGGGTTTGACACAGAAAGATCAGGAAAACCTACGGTGGTATTTGAAAAAAATGTACGAAAATCTTACCGAAGCCAGTTGATGGAGAATGACTAATTTAAGGGATATGGGACTGAATCAGCAAAATGGAAGGAGAGAAGTATGAACCGCTTATTATTCAAGTCTATACGAGAGTATATGAAACAGTCAATCCTGGCGCCGCTGTTTGTTGTACTTGAGGTCCTGATGGAAGTACTGATTCCATTTCAGATGGCCAAGATCATCGACGAAGGAATCCAGGGGCAGAACCTCACCTATGTGATAGAGGTAGGCCTTGTATTGGTGGTCATGGCAATGCTGGCGCTGCTTTTTGGCGCCTTGGCCGGAAAGTTTGCGGCTGAAGCGGGAGCAGGATATGCCAAGAACTTGCGACACGATATTTTTTATAAGATACAGCAATTCTCTTTTAAAAATATCGATCATTTTTCCACGTCAAGCCTGGTGACCAGGATGACCACAGATATTACCAACGTTCAGATGGCATATATGATGACCATCCGGCTTTTAGCGAGAGCACCGGTCATGATCATCCTGTCCTGGATTATGACCTTGACCATCAATGTGGATATTGCCCTGCTATTTTTAGCGGCAATACCTGTGTTGGGGTTCTTGCTGATCTTCATTGCAAAAAAAGCGCACAAATATTTTATTAAGGTATTTGACGAGTATGATGTGCTCAACAATGATGTCCAGGAGAATGTTAACGCTGCCCGTGTAGTTAAGGCCTATGTACGGGAAGATCATGAAATTAAGAAATTTCATGGGGTTTCTCAGACCGTATTTCAGTTGTTTACCAAAGCGGAAAAGATTGTCGCCTTTAACAACCCCGTTATGATGTTTGTCATGTATACGGTTATTTTGGTCATGGTTCTCATCGGCGGACAGGCGATTGTTTTTGGAAGCATGGAAGCAGGTGAACTGACCAGTGTGTTGGTTTACGCCATGCAAATTTTAATGTCTCTGATGATGGTTTCCTTTGTCTTTGTCCTGATTATGATTGCAGAAGCATCTACAGATCGTATCACCGAAGTGCTCAAAGAAGTACCGGAGATGGAGAACATCCCTGAGGCAATCAAAGAAGTTCCCAATGGTGATATTGACTTTGAACATGTTAACTTCAGTTATTCCGGAAAGGATGGAAAACTGGCCCTGAAAGACGTTAATCTGCATATTAAATCTGGGCAGATGATCGGTATCTTTGGCGGCACCGGAAGTTCCAAGTCCTCTTTGGTTCAGTTGATTCCACGTCTGTATGATGTAACCAGCGGATCTGTGAAGGTAGGAGATATTGATGTCAGAAACTATGATCTAGAGTCCCTGCGTGATCAGGTATCAGTGGTTCTGCAGAAAAATGTGCTTTTTACCGGGACTATTTATGACAATATCCGCTGGGGTGATGAAAACGCCACTGACGAAGAGGTGCAGCGGGTTTGTAAGCTGGCCCAGGCTGACAGCTTTGTCCAGGAATTCCCCGACGGTTACGAGACAATGATTGTTCAAGGAGGTAATAACGTCTCCGGAGGACAGAAACAGAGGCTCTGTATTGCCCGAGCGCTGCTGAAAAAACCGAAGATCCTGATTCTGGATGATTCCACCAGTGCGGTTGATACCAAAACAGACGCAATGATCCGTAAAGCATTCCGAGAGGAAATCCCCGACACCACTAAAATAATTATTTCTCAGAGAATTTCCTCTATTGAGGATGCTGACCAGATCATTGTGTTGGACGGCGGAGAGATCAACGGCATTGGTACCTCGGAAGAACTTTTGAAATCCAACCAGATCTATCGGGAAGTATATGAATCTCAGGTAAAAGGGAGGGATGAAGATGAATAGCACACAGAGAAAAGGACCCAAAAAACCAATGGAAACGGCGAAGCGGCTGCTAAAATATGTAACTGGTACATACAAAGCGGAGTTTATCTTTGTATTTGTGTGTATTCTCGTCTGCTCCATAGCCTCCATTTCGGTTTCCATTTCTATGAAATTTTTGCTGGATGACTACATTATCCCACTGATCGGTCAGGCAAATCCCGATTTTTCCGACCTTTATCAGGCGCTGGCGGTGCTGGCGTGCATCTTTGTGCTGGGAATTTTGGCATCCTTCTGCTATAGCAGGTTAATGGTCAAAATCGGACAGGGCGTTCTTAAACGGATCCGGGATGAGATGTTTGAGCATATGCAGACACTGCCCATCCGATATTTTGACCAAAACACCAACGGCTCCATCATGAGCCTGTATACCAACGATACCGATACCCTGCGGCAGATGATCAACCAGTCTATCCCTCAGGTGCTTATGTCCACCCTGACGGTAGTAGTTACCTTCATCGCTATGCTGGTCCTCAGTCCACTGTTAACCGTCTTGGCTGTGGTGATGATCTTTGTCATGTTCCTGGTGGCCCGAAAGCTGGGCGGCAATAGCGGTAAGTACTTTATCCGGCAGCAGCTGGATCTGGCCAATGTGACCGGCTTTGTAGAAGAGCGGATGAACGGCCAGCGGGTTATCAAGGTCTTTAACCACGAACGCAAGTCAGAGGAGGAGTTTGACCAGCTCAACGAGCGGCTCTATGCCAGTTCCTCCAAGGCCCATACCTTTGCCAGTATTATGGGCCCGATCATGGGTAATATCGGCAATATCCATTTTGTGCTGACAGCGGTTTTTGGCGGCGTGCTGCTGATTGGAGGAATTGGCGGGGTAACCATTGGTACCATTGTATCCTATCTTCAGTTCACCAAGAGCTTTTCTCAGCCTTTCATGCAGGTGGCCCAGCAGTTTAACTCCATCATCATGGCCTTGGCCGGTGCAGAGCGGATATTCCGCCTGATGGATGAGGAGCCGGAAGTGGATGACGGTTATGTCACCTTGGTCAACGCTAAAAAAGATGAGCAGGGTAACATTGTGGAATGCAAGGAAAGAACAGGCATGTGGGCTTGGAAACATCCCCATCAAGCTAATGGAGATGTCACCTACACCGAACTGAAGGGCGATGTCCGCTTTTATGATATGTCCTTCGGTTATACAGATGATAAGATGGTTCTCCACAATATTAGTCTGTATGCGAAGCCGGGTCAGAAGCTGGCCTTTGTAGGATCTACCGGCGCAGGAAAGACCACCATTACCAACCTGATCAACCGCTTCTATGATGTGCAGGACGGAAAGATCCGGTATGATGACATCAACATTAATAAGATTAAAAAGGCGGATCTTCGCCGGTCTTTGGGTATTGTATTGCAGGATACCCACCTGTTTACTGGCACTATAATGGAAAATATCCGGTATGGAAAACTGGATGCCACAGATGAAGAGGTTTACGAGGCGGCAAAGCTTGCCTATGCTGACCAGTTTATCCAGAGACTTCCTAACGGATATCAGACCATGCTGACCAGCGACGGCGAGGAGCTTTCTCAGGGCCAGCGGCAGCTTTTGTCTATTGCCAGAGCGGCTGTTGCCAATCCGCCGGTGCTCATTCTGGATGAGGCAACCTCTAGTATCGATACTCGTACCGAGAGCATTGTCCAAAAAGGTATGGACAATCTGATGAAGGGAAGGACAGTATTTGTTATTGCCCACAGACTGTCGACCATTCGAAACAGTGACGCGATTATTGTTTTGGAACACGGTAGAATTATCGAAAGAGGCACCCATGAAGATCTTATAAAAGAAAAGGGTACTTACTATCAGCTTTACACTGGTAAGCTGGAACTTTCCTAGTTGTCTTTATAAACCTAAACGGGATACTCGCAAGTCCAAAAGCTTGCGTGTATCCCGTTTTTTACTTATATTATGCTGATTTGGAACATAAATGAGATAAAACCACTATATTGTAGTATATGTATTGATGGAGGGACAACGATGGAAACAATGCAGTTTGACAAAATGGTGGAAAAATACCGACAGGAGCTTTTGACGATGGCTGCCAAGCAGAAAAATTCCCAATGGCCTTTGTCAGCTTCGGAAAGGGAAGCCCCTCAGCAGCCAAAGATTTCAGAAGATAACGTAGAAAAGCGATGGGAACAGAAGCCTTCTCTCACAGTCAATATGACGCCAGTTATAACTGGGGAATCTAGACCAAACACTACAGGAGAAAATGAATCAGAAAACCAACAACAGGTACCAGAGCGTTCCAGCTTGCAGAACAGCAAAGAGGCAGGGACAGATCCTATCGAAGAAACCATGACCTATGGGGAATTCCTTGAGCGGAACCCCCATTGGGGACTGATGAAAATTCAGGCTTTTACAGGCAGGGGTACCATGCCGGTAGAAGGGGTAGAGATATCTATTGACCGCAATTTTACCGATGGCCCTCGAAACTTTTATCGGCTGACAACAGACGCAGATGGGATTATCGATCATATCAATCTACCAACACCGGATAAAAATCTATCCCAGCATCCTGAATCTGAACAACCTTTTGCCACCTACAATGTTACAGCGACCCATCCCAACTATCATCAGCAGGTATTTAAAAATACGCCGGTGTTTGAAGGGATAAAATCTATTTTGCCCATCCGTCTGATTCCCAAAGAATTACCGCAGGAATAGATGGGAGGGATCCAGATGCCGGAATACGCAGTGCCGACAATTCCAACAACAATCACTGTCCATCTGGGCCGTCCGGATGAGCCGGCCCGGAATGTAGAGGTGCCTTTTATAGAATATATTAAGAATGTTGCTTCCAGTGAAATATATCCCACCTGGCCGGAAAGCGCAATCCGGGCCAATATCTTGGCGCAGATTTCTTTTGCGCTCAACCGGATTTACACTGAATGGTATCGTAGCAGAGGCTATGACTTTGATATTACCAATTCAACCCAATATGATCAGTATTTTGTAGAAAACCGGGACATTTATGAAAATATCAGCCAGATTGTGGACGATATTTTCAACAATTATGTGGTCAAAGGGGAAAGCATCTCTCCCTATTTTACCCAATACTGCAACGGAACTACCAGCACCTGCCCCGGTCTTTCCCAGTGGGGGACTGTGGAGTTGGCCAACCAGGGAATGACGCCCTACGAAATTTTGCAGCATTACTATGGAGATGATATAAATATAGTGTCCAACGCACCGGTGGAGGATAACATCCCCTCCTATCCTGGGGTACCGCTGCGATTGGGAAGCGCACAAGAAGAGGTCCGGACAATACAGCGGCAGCTCAACCGCATTGGCGACAATTATCCTGCCATTCCCAAAATTGATCCAACCGATGGAATTTTTGATTTGCAGACCGACGCAGCCGTGCGGAAATTTCAGGAGATTTTTAACCTTCCCGTGGATGGGATTGTGGGAAAGGCCACCTGGTATAAAATTAAATACCTGTATAACAGTGTGAAAAACCTAGCAGAGTTAACATCCGAAGGGATTACCCTTTCTGAGGCCGACCGTATTTTTGCCACCGTCTTGCGGGAGGGGGACAGCGGTAATCAGGTTCGCGTTGTTCAGTATTATTTGGCGGTAATCGGCTACTTTGACAACCGATTTCCCTTTATCGCTCCTGATGGGTATTTTGGTCCGGAGACCGCCAACGCGGTTCGCACCTTTCAGCAGGCCTACGGCATTGAGCCTACAGGAGAGGTCAACCGGGATACCTGGAACAAACTGACGGAAATCTATCGTTCTACGATCAGCAACCTGCCGGAAGAATATCTGTCGGCCAGTGATGAAATCTATCCTGGACGGCACCTGACCCTTGGAATGGAGGGGGATGATGTGGGAACGTTGCAAAGATTTCTAACTGTTATCTCTGCCAATGATCCCGCTATTCCTCAGGTGACAGTGACGGGTATCTTTGATGAACCTACAGAGCAGGCGGTCCTTGAAATACAAAAGGGAAGAGGATTACCTCTAACCGGAGCGGTGGGACCCCTTACATGGGCTCGCATTGTCGCCTTGTACCAGCAATACGTCAACCAAGATTAAGAAGAATAAGTGACAAAAATCCCGGCAATTTGCCTGGATTTTTACATCATTTCCCCATAGATGCGATAAAGCTCATTGAGCTCGGCCCGAAGCTCTTTTTCTTTAGGAACGAAAGTTTGGACAAGAGCATGGAAAGCGGGGCTATGGTTGGGAATAATAGTGTGGCATAGTTCATGGATCACTACATATTGAATACACCTTTGGGGCATCAGGATGAGGCGTTTATTCAGGGTGATTCTGTTTTGTGTGTGATTGCAGTTGCCAAAGCTTGCCGACATCTGGCGCAAGAAAAGCTGTGGTATAGGATGCTCGCCGGAACAAAAGGGCTCCGCCACGGCAGTATAAATTTGGGGGAGCAGAGACAGCGCCTGCTGTTGATACCATTTTCTAACGGCTTGGTCAATGCTGGCAGAGTCCTCCTTTTTTGACACAGAAACAACCAACAGCCCTCCGCTCAAATGGACGTTGGGATGGCCCAGATCCGTAATAACCAAAGGATACCGCCGGCCTAAAAAGAAAGCAAAGCCGCAGGCGGCAGGGCTGCTATAATGTTCCGTTTGATCTTTATGCCGTATATGTAGCAGCAGCCAATCAAATTTGGAGAGAAGAAAACCTTCTACCGTGGCAAGGGCAATTCGTTTGGGCGCCGATACCATCACCTTTCCTTCAGGTGTCACACGTACATTGATATTTTTCACTTTTTTCCGTTGCAGGGTATAGGAAATGGTTTCGTTACCCCGCTGGATGATTCTCTCTTCCATGAAAAAGCTCCTTTTGCTGTCCGCCTGTAACAAAAATCATAAATCTGCATTTTCTTCTATTATAATATAAACTCCTATCGATGAACAGCTGAAAAGATAACAGATCGGGAGAAACGAAAGATGAAGGTGATAACTAAACAAGAAAAAGGGAGAGGCGATCACCTCTCCCTTTTGTTCATTAGCCTTCAGCCTCACTCTCCACGACCAGGGTAGTGGAATCTCCATTTTTGACGTTTTCTTTCAAAAGCGTTTTTACCAAAGTCTTAAAACTTACAGTAGAATTGGTTGCACCCGCAACCTTGTCGACCTTATCAATGTCTTGGGTATCCTCTAACTTTTGAGCCAGTTCGGGATAAAATTTCGCCGGATAGGTGCCGCTGACGGACTCCATAGACTCTTGATATTCCACATCGTCGGTTTTGAGTTCGCCCGCTTCACTGACAGCGTTAAAAGTGACATCGGTAAACTTACCATCTTTGACGGTCAGCTCTACAAATTCCTTGTAGCCGTGGGAATATGCGTCATATTCGGCCCGATAGGTACCATCTTTCATAGATGCGCCGCAACCGGACAACACGGCAGCAATCAACAGGCAGCTGAGCATAACGGCTGCAAATTTTTTCATAAGGACTCCTCCTATCTTTTTGTCTATCAATGAAATACAATTGGAAAGATCAAATCTTTTGTGCTCTTGTATATTTTACTCACCAAGAGCCAAAATATGCTGTCGTTATCCGTGGGGCATTTTGTCATCTTAAGGAGGGCCTGCTAAATTATTATCAAGATTGTAGAAAGTGAAGAAAAATCTGGTTAAACTTTTATTCTGTAGCATGTAAAAAAGTTTGAATTTAAACCAAGAATAGTATAGAATAAATGATATGACAGATGGTCATGTCAATGATAGAAAAGCGAGGGAATGTGGTAGTTGACAAAAAGGAAAAAGACCATACTTTGGGTTACTCTGGCCGCTGTGGCGATTGCCGCAGTCGCCATTTTTGATGGAATATACAATGCGCGAAAGGACAAGACGGTCAAAACAGAACAGTTCATCATGGATACAATTATTACCCAAACCGTTGTGAGTTCTCATGGTCAGGAAGTGGCGGACACAGTCAATGAGCAGCTCCGCCGTTTTGAAGAAAAACTCTCCATGCACCTGAATGACTCTGAAATTTCAAAGATCAATGCCAATGCAGGTGTCGATTATGTAAAAGTATCCCAGGAAACGTTTGACTTAATCAGTACAGCAAAGTCTATGTCTGAACTGTCTGGCGGCCTTTTCGATGTGACCATCGCTCCGCTCACCAGCCTTTGGGGGATTACATCCGATCATCCCAGAGTGCCCAGCCAAGAGGAAATTGACCAGGCAAAGTCCTTGGTGAACTATGAGGATATCCTGCTGGATGAAGAGAATACGGCGGTGATGCTTCGAAGAAAAGGTCAGGCCTTGGATATGGGCGGTATTGCCAAGGGGATGGCAACGGATATGGTCAGGGAAATTTATGAGGAGATGGGGGTAACCGCTGCCAGTATTTCCCTAGGAGGAAATGTGCTGGTGATTGATCCAAAGTCTCAGGGAGAAGACTTTGTTATTGGGCTGCGGGATCCCAGAGGTACTGCAAACGATGTGATTGCCAAGCTCGTCGTAGAAGGCAAAGTGATTGCCACAACCGGAGACTATGAGCGATATTTTGAACAGGATGGGAAACGCTATCATCATGTGATAGATCCAAGAACAGGTTATCCCTGTGAAACCGATTTGATTCAGGCCACGGCAATTTGTGAAAATGGTATGCTGGCGGATTTTCTGTCGACCACTCTTTTTATGATGGGAAAAGACAAGGTGCTGGCATATGCGGATAACGATATGTTTGATTTCATTATTGTGGACAAGGATAAAAATGTATATGCTTCCCAGGGCATTCTGGACTCCATCCGCCAGATAGATGAGAGTACCGGCTACACCTTTTATGAAGGGGTGGCAGTAGAAAAATGAGAACAGATACAGAAGGAAAAACCCGCCCTGCCTATCAGGTTGCGTTTACAGGAATGTTGTTTGCCCTGTCGATGGCATTGGCCTTTTTAGAAGGTTTGCTTCCGACGGTGGCCTTTTTACCGCCCGGTGTCAAGCTGGGCCTTTCCAATATTATCACCATGTATGCGCTGTTCTGCGTGGGGAAAAAAAGAGCGCTGCTGATTGCTGTGCTCAAATCTATATTTGTGCTTTTGACCCGCGGTACTGTGGCGGGGATTCTCAGCTTAAGCGGAGGAATTCTTTCGGTAGCAGTAATGGTGGGAGTATCTGTCATTTTGAAAGAGAAAGTTTCCTATCTTACAGTGAGCATTCTGGGAGCCGTGTTTCACAATATTGGCCAGTTGGTAGCAGCATCTTTTTTGCTGCAAACGGAAATGGCCCTATATTACCTGCCTGTGCTGATTCTGTCCGGAATTGGCATGGGTCTGATTACAGGACTGACTGTCAGGGTTGTCATGCCTGTTCTCAACAGGCTGCAAAATAAAATCCGCTGAGGATCAACAGGAGTTTAGCTGACTGCTGCAGCGGTATCATCCGAAAGTGGACAGAAAATGCGCGTGGAAAAGCATAACGCGCAAGGTAGTGATTCCACTGTGGTCCAGCAAATATGTAAATGGAGGAAAACGACGTGTCAAAGTTTGTACAAAAATCTCTGCACTCCATTTCGGTGCCGCACTATAAAAATACCATGGACTGTGCTACCGAGATGATGCCGGTGCCGGAGAGGGTGCTGCTTCCCATGATCCAGCATATGGGAGCACCATGTGAGCCAATGGTCAAGGTGGGGGACCAGGTCAAGGTGGGGCAGCTCATCGGAGACGCTGGGTCTCCGATGTCCGCGCCTATTTATTCCAGTGTTTCCGGCAAGGTGACAGCGATCAGTGAATTTATCAATCCCATGGGAATGCGCACATCTGCTGTCGCGATTGAGAGCGATGGGGAGCAGACCATCAGTGAAGAGATACAGATCCCATCTGTCTCAACCAAAGAAGAATTTTTGGCCGCCATACGCAAAAGCGGACTAGTAGGATTGGGAGGAGCAGGTTTTCCCACCCATGTGAAACTCAATCCAAAGCATCCAGAAAAGGTGGATACCCTCATTATCAACGCGGCGGAATGTGAACCTTTTATCACCGCGGATTATCGGGAAATGATGGAGAATCCCGATGATATCGTTGAGGGAATCAAGTTGGTGATGCATTATCTTTCGATTGCCAAATGCTATATCGGGATTGAGAACAACAAGCCCAGGGCGATCAAGCTTCTCTCAAAGATGGTAGAAAAGGAACAGGGAATCCAGGTAGTTCCCCTTAAATCCGTCTATCCCCAGGGTGCTGAAAAAGTATTGATCTATAACACTACCAGGCGTGTGGTAGGTGAGGGAATGATCCCGGCGGATGTGGGAGTGATTCCCCTCAATGTGAGTTCGGTCGCTTTTATAGCGCGGTATATGAAGACGGGAATGCCCCTAGTTTCCCGCCGGCTTACGGTGGATGGCGGGGCAGTGGCTCACCCCAAAAATGTTATGGTGCCATTGGGAGCTTCCTTCCAGAGTGTCATCGATTTTTGTGGCGGGCTGAAGAAAGAACCCAAAGAGGTCTTTATGGGCGGTCCCATGATGGGAATCGACGTCTTTGATCTGGATTATCCAGTGATTAAAAATAATAACGCCATCATCGCTTTCGATGAGAGCCAGGTGTCCCGTGAAAAGGAAACCAACTGTATTCGATGCGGAAGATGCGGCGGAGCATGCCCTATCGGACTGATGCCTGCAGCTATTGAAAAGGCGTATCATCTCAAGCAGACAGAAGCCCTTGCGGGGCCACTAAAGGTGATGCTGTGTATGGAATGCGGCTGCTGTGCCTATGTATGTCCTGCCAAGCGTCAACTGGTGGCAACCAATAAGTTGGCAAAAAATCTTGTGAGAAAATCAATGAAGAAGTAAGAGGTGAACACATTGAACAACCAATTGATAGTAACATCTTCTCCCCATATCAAAGATGGCATGACGACACAAAAGATCATGTTGAATGTGATCATCGCTCTTATTCCTGCGCTGATAGCCTCGGTTGTCATCTTTGGATTCCGGGCACTTTTGGTGACTGCGGTTTGTGTAGTCTCTTGTGTGTTTTTTGAGTACCTTTACAGGGCTCTAATGAAAAAAGACAATACGACCAGCGATCTATCCGCCATCGTTACCGGTATGCTCTTGGCCTTTAATCTGCCGGTCACCATCCCCATTTGGATGGCGGTCATTGGCTGCTTTGTCTCTATTGTCATTGTCAAGCAGCTTTTCGGCGGCATTGGACAGAATTTTGCCAATCCCGCCATTGTGGGAAGAATTGTTTTGTTCCTTTCCTTTTCCAGCGCTATGACCAATTGGGTGGAACCTTTCTATTACCGGAATGCGGAGGCTGTAACCACAGCAACCCCCTTGGCCCTTTTGTCTGATCCTGCGGCGGCTGCTCCCGACAATCTGGACTTGTTTTTGGGGATCAACGGCGGATGTCTGGGGGAGACCTGCGCGCTTGCCCTGCTCATCGGCGGGGTCTATCTGGTGATCCGGAGGATCATCAACCCCATGGCGCCTGTAGCATTTATCGGTACCGTATTTGTGGGAAGCTTCCTGCTGGGATTGGATCCTGTGGCCCAGATCCTTTCTGGAGGACTGATGTTGGGCGCCATCTTTATGGCCACGGATTATGCAACTACCCCTGTTACCTTCTGGGGTAAGCTTATCTTTGGCGTAGGATGTGGACTGATTACCCTACTAATTCGGAATTTTGCCTCTTATCCAGAGGGGGTTTCTTTTGCGATATTGCTCATGAACATCCTCACCCCCTATATTGAGAAAGTCACCCGTCCGAGAGTGTTTGGAGGTGTGAAAGCATGAGTACGATGAAAGAGATTGTGAAACCTACCGTAGTTTTACTTCTCATCTGTTTGGTCGTTACCGCTTGTCTGGTGGGAACTTACCAGCTGACCGCACCGGTCATCGCGGCGCAGGGAGAAGCAGAAGCAAATGCGGCCCGAAGGGAAGTCCTGCCGGAAGGCGATGACTTTGAAAAAATCGAAATTGACCAGACCCTGATAGACCAGGGCATTGTTGAGGTATATAAGGCAACGAATGGAGCGGGTATCACCGTTCAAGCGGTGGGGAAAGGTTATGGCGGGGATATTACCGTCATGACCGGACTGGACGCTGACGGAGCCATTGTGGCGGTAAAGGTGCTAACATCCAGCGAGACGCCGGGAGTCGGTACCAAAACGGCGGAACCAGATTTCCTTGACCAGTTCCTGGGGAAGACCGGGGATGTAGATGATGTCCAAACCATTGCAGGAGCTACCGTTTCCTCCAATGCCATGAAGGGGATACTCAATGCGACGCTTTCTGCTTATGACCAGGTAAAGGGGGAACTCTAAGATGAACAGAATGAAAATCCTACTCAATGGTATCATCAAAGAGAATCCTACGCTGGTGCTTCTCTTGGGTACCTGCCCTACATTGGCCGTAACAACCATGGCCAGAAATGGACTGGGTATGGGTTTGGCCGCGACCTTTGTCCTGATCGGTTCCAATGTAGTGATCTCTCTTTTGAAAAACGTAATTCCCGATAAGGTACGCATTCCGGCGTATGTTGTGGTAATCGCTGGATTCGTCACCATTATCCAGCTGTTGGTACAGGCCTACGTGCCCTTCTTGGATAAGGAACTGGGCATCTTCCTTCCTCTGATCGTGGTCAACTGTATCATTCTAGCCCGGGCGGAGATGTTCGCCAGCAAGAATACGGTGCTGGATAGTTTCTTTGACGGCTTAGGAATGGGACTAGGCTTCACCATGGCATTGCTGATCATCGGTTCAATCCGTGAAATCATCGGTTCGGGCACTTGGTTTGGGCTGACGGTCCTGCCAGCGTCGGTGGAGCCGATGAAGATTTTGGCGTCTGCTCCCGGAGGTTTCTTTGTATTTGGCTGCGTTATTGCGGCAGTTCAATTTATTTCAAGGAAAAAAGGCAAGACGGTGAAGAAATCCACGGGATGTGCTGCCTGCCCCATGGCGGAGCAATGCGGAAAAACTAAGGAGGGAGAGTGCTAGCTATGAAAGAGATATTTATGATACTAGTCAGCGCTATTTTGGTTGACAACTTTGTCCTCTCCAAATTTATGGGCATCTGCCCGTTCCTCGGTGTTTCCAAGAAGTTGGATTCTGCTGTAGGTATGGGTTTGGCAGTCACCTTTGTAATGATTATGGCCTCTGCCGTTACCTATCCGATCTATCGGTATTTACTGTTACAGTTTGACTTAACCTATCTGAATACCCTCGTATTTATTCTGGTCATTGCGGCCTTTGTCCAGTTGGTAGAAATTGTCCTGAAAAAGTTCATTCCTGCGCTTCACAAGTCTCTGGGGGTCTATCTTCCCCTGATTACCACCAACTGTGCGGTGCTGGGTGTCACACTTCTCAATGTGGACAACAATTACAACTTCCTTGAGTCCATTGTCAACGCCGCCGGTGCCGGGCTCGGATTTCTTCTGGCCATGGTCCTCTTTTCCGGTGTACGTCAGAGGATGGAAGGCTGTGATATTCCAGAATCCTTTAAGGGAATGCCCATCACTTTGGCGGCGGCTTCCATGGTATCCCTGTCCTTCGGCGGCTTTGTAGGTGTCGTGGACGGGCTGTTCAAATAAGCCGAGAGTAGAGGGAGGTTGTCATGTTTACTACTGTTGTATTGCCAATCATCATACTATCAGCTCTCGGCTTGATTGCCGGACTGCTGTTGGCCTTAGCGGCTAAGTTTATGGCAGTGAAGAGCGATCCCAAATTTGATCAGATTAGAGAAGCGCTTCCAGGAGCCAACTGTGGTGCCTGCGGTTATACCGGCTGCGATGATTATGCCAAGGCATTGGCGTCCACAGAGGGGGTCAAAACGAATCTTTGTATTCCTGGCGGTGAAAATACTTCCCGGTCCATCAGTGAAATCCTCGGGGTGGAGTTTGCCAATGTAGAGAGGATGTCTGCTGTTGTCCGGTGCGGGGGAGACTGCGACGCCACCGGTTACGCCATGGAATATCGTGGCCCGCAGACCTGTTCTGCCTGCAATACCTTTTATCAGGGCCGTGGCAAATGCAGCCACGCCTGCCTTGGATTTGGCGATTGCGTTGCGGTCTGTATGTATGACGCGATCCATTTGGAGAATGGAATTGCTGTCGTCGATAAGGAAAAGTGCACAGGCTGCGGTATGTGTGTAAGAGAATGTCCCAATTCTATTATTGAGCTGCGGCCTACAAGCAACTTGGTATTTGTAAGATGTTCTTCCCATGACAAGGGAGCCTTTACGAGAAAGGTCTGTAGCCGTGGCTGTATTGGATGCAAAAAGTGTGAAAAGGTCTGCCCCACAGGAGCGGCAAAAGTTACCGAGAACTTGGCGTCTATTGATCCAAAGCTATGCACCAATTGTCATGCCTGTGAAGAGGCCTGTCCCACCCAGTGTATCCGTTCTTATCCCTTAAAAAAATGAGAA
>CAJFSX010000026.1 GCA_904419775.1 Candidatus Pararuminococcus gallinarum
CTTCCGGGGCGGGATGACGCGCACTTGGTTTTGTTAGCAACACTGCCGCGACACTTGCGACTGAGTTATCCATTGCATCACAGCGCGATCTGGCCGCGGCGACTCGCCGCCCGCGGACCTGCGGTCGGCAGGTCGCGCCTCTGGTTTTATTTGTAACACTGTCGCGTCTCACGCGTTTTTGTTACGGACGACGCCACAACGCGACTTGGGAGCGGGCACTGCCCGCCAGCGCGACATCCTCCACCGGTAGGTGGTGGCAGCCCCTCATGCCGGGGCGGACACATCCTTTTCTCTCAAGAAAAGGATGCAAAAGTGATCCAAGGGGGCGGCGGCTGGCTGCCACATGGCCTTCCTTTATAACTAAGCTCTTTCTTCCAACACAGCCCTTCTGGGAATACGCCCCAGTCGCCCCATGGCCGCCTCTCCCCCTTGGATATCCCCCTCCTAGCGGAGAGCAGGTTGCGGCCCCTTCCGGGGCGGGATGACGCGCACTTGGTTTTGTTAGCAACACTGCCGCGACACTTGCGACTGAGTTATCCATTGCATCACAGCGCGATCTGCCATTGCATCACAGCGCGATCTGGCCGCGGGCACTGCCCGCCAGCGCGACTTCCCCCACCGGTAGGTGGTGGCTGCGGCAACTTGCCGCCCGCAAGGTACAGACAAAGGGCCGGCGAACGATCGCCGGCCCTTTGCTGATAAGAAAATAAATCGGTGAGAAAAACTACCGTGTACGCGAAGTAAACCCTTCATCACTGGGACGAAGCATTTCTCAATGGCTTCAAACAGGTCAAAAGATATGCAACTTCCCGCATAAATGAAATCGTTTTTATCATAGCACTTCTTCACAAATAATGCAATATAAGTGCCTCATGTTTTTTATTCTTAGCGCTATGCCCAGGAAATCCAATATTGCTTTGTACCTTTTCTTCAAAACTTCGATAGAAAACACGCAAAATCAATATTTTCTTGGCGCCGGAGCATACAACTTTTTCAAAACGTTTTTTTACAGGACGCAGAAAAGGCTTGGAGCCCAAACGGCCCCAAGCCTTTTCCTTCTTCTTCTCTTTCCTCTTCTATACCCAAGAAAGGAATCGGAGCGCGGGAATCCGCGCTCCGTCTCCTATTCTTCTAAGGATTCATCCTTATTTCTTTTTGCGGGTGAGAACCACAACGCCAGCGGCGCTCAGGGCAAGGACTGCCAGCGCGCCGGGGATCATGCTGCTGTCGCCGGAAGACGGGTTCTCTTTATCGCCAGAACCGGAACCGGTGGTGGAATCAGATCCGCTGCCTTCCGGCCAATCCCAATCGCCGCCGCCTACCTGATCTTCATCAGATCCAGGAATGCTGGGCTTGTCGGTGCCAGGAGCCTGGGGCTCGGTGACAGTCACATTGATGGGGATGGTCGGCTCGATGAGCTGGCCTTCAGCGCTCAGCAGACCGAACGCAGCGTAGATACCAGCTTCGTCAAAGTTAACGTTGTCATAGTTCCAGTCGGTGATCACCAGATCCATGGAAGTACCGTCGGAGAGGTTGGCGGTGACATTCTTATTAATCATCGCGAACACTTCGTCAGCGGTGGCGCCCTTCTCTACCGTGATGTTAATCTCTTCCGGAGTCAGGGACTCGATGACCGCCTCTTCCTTGACTACCACGTTGATGATAGCCGGAATGTTAGTACCCTCTACAGTACCGGTGATCTGGGTGGTGCCAGCCTGGGTCAGATCAACCTTGGAGGTATCCCAGACAACGTCCTTGAGGACCTTAGCGCCGGACTCGGTGGTCACGGTGACCTGCGCCGGCAGGGAGGCGATGATGTCCTCGATGGTGGTATCGGAGCCCAGCTGGACCTCGATGTCAGCGATAGGATCAACCGCGGTGATCTCCTCTTCCAGGGTCAGGTATACGTCGTTGAATACGCTGTCGGAACGATAGGTCAGAAGGCCCATGTAACCGCCGTTGTACTCGGTGTCGCTAAATCTCGCGACCTCCACCTCGTCCAGGTAGGCGATAAACTCGTTGCCGTCGTAGACGACCTTCATGTCGAAGGTGCGGCTTGCCTGCTGCTCCGCGGTGAGGCTGTAATCCTTGCGGATGACCTCAGCGCCGTTAATGTTCTTGAAGAACTTACCGGAGGTGTTCTCGATGTTGAAGCAGTACCAGGAAGCGCCGGGGTTATTGAAGTCCTGAATGCCGAAGACCAGGGAAGTAGCCTGGCCAGACAGGGTCTTGACCTTCGCCGTCAGGGTGAAGGGGGTGTTGGGGAGGATGTTCTCAGACAGGTAGAAGCAGTCGCCGGAACCAGCGTTCTGGCCCCGCATGCCGTCGCCGGTCTTGTACCAGGTGCCGCTCTTGGATACCCAGTCGGCCACGTTGGTGTTAAAGACCCGCAGCTCGGCGCTGATGGTGGCCTCAGCGGTGAGGCCGCCGGTGTTGCTGGTGGCTTTGACGGTGTAATCGCCTTCCGCGTCAGCTTTCAGCACCACATAGGTGTCGGTCTCCTCCACTACAGTCAGGCCCGCGCCGATGTCCCAGGTGACGGTCTTGTCCTCAGCGGTGATGGGCAGGACGCTGGCGTAGACGGTGAATTCCTCGCCGGGATCCACAATGTCAGGAGCGGACAGGGACAGGAACAGAGGCTCGGTGCTGGTAGCGCCTTCGCCGTTGAACATGGATTTCATCTGCCAGATGTGCAGCTCGTCGATGGTGACCTCGCCGCCCTCTACAAAGAATTCCATGCCGATGCTGCCGGGATCCGGGAAGCACAGGTCGGCCATATCGGCGTCGCCGTAGTTGCCGAATACCTCGACCACAGAGTTATCCATGAGGATCCGGATCTGCACCTTGCCGTCCTCCATGGGATGGAGGGTCCAGCTGAAGGAATCGGTGTTGCAGGGGCCGGATTTGGATTTGTCAAGGATGAGCTGCTCAGTTTCCGCGTTGTATTTGACCACCGTCTCCTGGCCGTTGCCGGTGCGGAGCTTGAAGCCAAATTCAGTGGCGGTGCCGGGATCAAAGATACCCTCGATATCGTAGTACTGGCCAGCCGCGCCGCCCAGGATGTTGCCATCCTCAGCGCTGACGGTCAGGTTCTCGGTTTCATAGATGACGTCGCTGCGGTAGGAATTGATCTCCTCCGCCGGATAAGCGGTCATATGCCAGGTGCCGTCGATCTTCTTCAGGCCGGTGACACGGGGCAGGGACTGTACGCCGTTCCAGCGCTTGTCGGTGAGGGTGCCAGGCGCGGAGTAATCCTGGAGCCAGTGAACCATCAGTTTCCGGTTTTGGCTGGAGGCATCGTTGTAGTAATGCTGTCCGGCGTACATCTTGGAGGCGCCGCCGTTGGCACTGGTGATCGCCTGAGTGTCGGCCTCAAAACGCCAGCCCTCCTCGGTTTTCACCAGGTCGCCCACACAGTACCAGTCGCTGGAGGCCACATAGAGCCATTTCTCCCCTTCTTCTTCGGTATCCACCGGGAAGAGGGCCGGGCACTCGGAGTGCAGCTCGCTGCCGTCGGCGAAGGTCAGGGCCTGCTCAAACTTCCAGTCGATCAGGTTTTCAGAGGAGAAGATCTGGCCACGTCCGCCGGCCACAACCATGAGCCACAGGCCGCCATCATCTAAATCCTCGGGATCTTCCTGCCACCAAACCTTCGGGTCGCGGAAGTCGTTGCCGTAATTTCTGTCGTCCTCGCCCAGGACGGGGTTGTGCTCATAGGTCGTCCAAGTCACGCCATGGTCGGTGGAGTAGGCGATGGACTGGACCTGGCCCAGCTTGCCTGCATGGGTGAAGATGGCCACCAGCTTGGAGTCGCCTTCCTCGTTGTCGTCAAAGAACCTGGAGGTATTTTTGTCATCCACTACGGCGGAACCGGAGAAGATGGCGCCCAGGTCATCCATGGGGATGGCTACCGGCATCTCTTCCCAGGTGACTAAGTCTTTGGACTGTGCATGGCCCCAGGTCTGGTTGCCCATGTTGGGGAGCTGGGGGCTGTACTGGAAGTACATATGCCAGGTGCCGTTGCTGGGGTCGTAGATCAGACCGTTGGGGTCGTTCATAAAGTTGATTTCAGGGGAGAAGTGGAACTGAGGACGATAGGGCTCAGCCGCCATATACTCAGCGCTTGCCTTCTTGGTCACCGCAATGGTGGTACCCATGGTGACGCCGTCCTTGGTTGCCAGGATGCTGACAGTGTTGCTGCCCACCTGCAGGGCAATCTCTTTGCCCTCTTCGGAAGCGATATCGGTCTCTTCCAGAATGGTGCCCTCAGGGCCGGTGGCCGCAATGGTCAGGGTAACGTCATCCGCGGCGGAGGGGGTCACGGTGATGCTGTCGGCATAGCCGGCAAAATAGGTGTAGTTTGTTACCTCCGGGTCAAAGTCCGGGGTCAGCTCCAAGCTGCTGCCGGTGACTTCCAGGCCGGTGAGGACAGGAGCGGTAGCGCCATCGCCCAGGTCGGTGTACTTGACGTCCTGGTAGGTGACAGAGCCGCCGAAGGTCATCAGGCCCAGATAGCCTTCTGTGAACTGATCATGGGTCACAGAGCTTGCCAGCACATCATCTACATAATAGTTGATCTTGTCGCCGATGGCGACAATCTTCATCTGATAAGTGCCTTTGGTGGAGTCGGGCAGGGCATAGGAAGAACCGATGTCTCCGCCGCCTGTGCCAAAGGTGAACATACGGGCATCCTCCCGCTCCACGTGGATGTTGGCGATATAGGTGCCGTCCCCTTTGGGGTTGGTGTTGCTGGCCGCCCGGAAGACCAGGCCAGCCGCCGCGTTGCCTTCGATGGTGACGGTAGCTTCCAGGGTGAAGTTCTTAACTTTGATGTCGCTCATAGCGAAAACATCGTTGCCGCTGGAATACAGGCCGTCGTCGGTCCGGTTCCAGGTGCCGTTGAGGAAGGTCAGGCCGGTCAGGTTGGTGCGGAAGCCATCGGTGACCTCGGTACCGTTGTTGACAACGGATACATTGGAGAACTGGGCTTTGGTCTCATAAGTTACAAGGCCCAGATAGCCGCCGGCATAGGCGTTCTGGAACTGCTCGTATTTAGAGCCTTTGGTGTATTCAATCTTGTTATTGTTGACATACAGCTCGACTTCCTTCTCAGGGGTGACAACCACCTTGAAGGTGACAGGTTTTGTGGTGTCTACACCGGTAGCAACCTGCTGTCTGTCGATGATGCCCTCGCCCATAGCGCCAGGGCCGTCCTCAAACATCTTGACAAACAGGTTGGCGTTATCTGCGTCGCCGTCCCGGGAAAGTTCCACCCCGAAGAATTTCTTGGTAGTGCCGTCCGCGTTGCCCAGGTCAGAGTAGACATTGCTGCCGGCGCCGAACATCATGGAGGCGGAGGCGCCATCCTGGAAGAGGATGTCGGCGGAATACTCGAAGTAAGCGGTCTTGGTGTTGGAAACCGCACGGTTGTTGCCATTCAGTTTTGCCAGCTCATAGGAAGTGCGGGTGGTCATGCTCTGGCCGTCGATACCAGTCACAGCGGAACCATCTACCATCAGGTTAGAGAATACAGCGTTGGTATTCCAGGTGACAAAGCCCAGATAACCGCCGTCATACTCTTCCTTATACTGATCGTATTTGCCGCCGGGAGTGTAGCTGAAGGGGGTGTCGTTAATGGAGATGGACACATCCTTATTGCTATCCACAGTCAGGGAGAACTTGACAGGCTGGGTGGTATCCACATTGCTCAGAGCCACTGCCCTGTCAATGATGCCCTCGCCCATGGCGCCAGGGCCGTCCTCAAACATTTTGATGAAAATGGTGGCGTCAGAAGCCTCGCCTTCGCGGGAAACCTCTACCGCGAAGAACTTGCCTTCAGAGCCATCTTGATTTCCGATCTTGTTGGGGTCGTTGCTGTCCGCTCCAAACATAATGGAAGCGTTGTTACCTTGTTGGAAGGTAATTTCTCCCGAATATGTAAATTCGGTATTCTCCTGGCTGTCAGAAACCGCCAGGTTGTTGCCGCGGGTATTGGCCATCTCATAGCTTGCGGCGCCGTTGATGACGCTGTCGCCATTGAGATCGCCCAAGCCAACGGCGGCAGCGCTCGCTGTCAGCAGCCCGCCGGGAAGTACGCTGGTCAAGGCGATGATCAGCGCAAACAGCAGGGATGCGCAACGGGTCGCGCCTTTACGCGCTTGTGAACCGTTTCTCATTCTCACATTTCCTCCTCATTGGTGTTCTTTTTCAGGGCTTTGCCCTTGGAAAAGTAAACGGCTTGTCCTTATTGAGGAACCTCCCCTTCATTTTCATGGAAAAACATCCTCATAAAGACATCATAATGCTTTGTTATGATAACATGTCCTTCAAAAATTCGCAATATCTACCCATCCCTTACAGCGCATTTGTATATTGTGTACATATTTTGAATATATCTTTTGTGTCATATTTAATTTTAAGCTTCCCAATAGAGCATAATAAACAATTTTAAGTTTAAAAATTACGCATAGTTCACAAACAATTTCATACATTTTTTCGTCTTTAATGGTAAACGATCATTATTATTTGTCTCGCTGTAAAGTTGTTTGTCTATTTCCTCCAAAAACCTAATCAAAAATTCAGCATGTAATCTTTCTTGAAAATCTCTGTTCCTAGGCAAATACTATTTTTGTCATTTTAGCGATTTCCTGCGTTTATAAATAATTCACTTTCTGCACAAAAATATAAATTTCTTATTATTCCAGCCGCCGAATTTATATTCACCTTGTTATTTTATGGACCGGCTGGAAAGAAATCTTCATCGTTTTCACTTTAACCTTTCTCCTCCCGGCATGAGAAAAAGATTTTTCCGAGATAGCTTCCATTTTTTTCTAATTAAATGAGTGTCTTTTGCCCTTTCACTTTTTTACAAAATTTTACAACATCCCCTTGAAATTTTTACCAATTATGTTTATAATTGTATTGGGAGGTGGGGGGAAATGCAAATTAAATTCACCCGCAAAGTTGACGAGCTGGGACGCATTGTACTGCCAATGGACGTAAGGAAACATATGGGCTTTGAAAAAGATCAAATTCTTGAGATTACTATTCAGGAAGATGCCATCCTGCTGCGGAAGGCCGGGGTAACATGTGCCCTGTGTGGCGGCAGTGAGTTGGTGCATGCCCGAGGCCCTTACCTCATCTGTGACCCCTGCTATGAAAAGATCACCATGACACAAAGACCCTGAGTCATAAAAAAACAGCCGCAATGCGGCTGTTTTTTTATCTGTGTTTCCCGAAACCGGAAGCGGCGTCTTGGCTTTTATACGCGTGGCTCCTTCTCCTCAAAGAGGAATCGGGTGGCTTTGTTAATAAGATTCTTGTCGTTTTTAAAGGTCACCAGGGCTGGAGCTTCCTCAATATCCACCCAGCGGATCTCGCTGACCTCCTCCTCCTGCTTTTGGACCCGGTCGTCCCGGGCATAGCCCAAGAAATAGACCACCTGTTTTTTTACATTGGGCTTGGGGGAATAAGATACGCATTCCCGAAACCCATTTTGCAGGTCCACGCTGAGGCCGGTTTCCTCCTTGATTTCCCGCAGGGCGGTCTGCACCTCATTTTCCCCCCGCTCCACATGGCCTTTGGGGAAGGACCAATGGCCGCCGTACCGGTGCTTGAGCAGCAGCAGCTGGGTCCTGTTATCGTCCAGGAGCCGATAGACCAGGGCTCCGCATGATTTCTCCCGTTTCACACTCTTTTCTCCCTTTCTTTTCTCTACCACGGCCGTCTGCCGCGGCCAAAGACAGCTCCGGATCTTTCCCTTTCTTCCATCCCTTTTACAGGTCGATCCTATGGCTGGCGTCTCCCAGCAATCCTGTCTTTCTCCCGTCGCTCTATTCTATTACTATAGCACTTTTTATAAGGAAAGCAAAGCGCATTTTCATCCAGACTGCGGATTTGTCTAGGCCTCACTGTCAAAAAGTCATCTATCGTCTTTCGTCCTGTCTTTCTCTTCCAGTCTGGTCGAGTTCGGTTGACATCAGGCCGCTTTTGTTGTAGTATGAAATGGTATCATCTATCTCGTATTTCCCTGCAAACACATTTTTACATCTGCGCTTGTAACTCAGCTGGATAGAGTGCTTCCCTCCTAAGGAAGAAGCCGGGGGTTCGAATCCCTTCAAGCGCGCCACGTCGGAATGGACTGCGCTCCATTCAAAAAGCCCGGTCGAAGACCGGGCTTTTCTCATACCGCTCCGTCATTCCTCCTTTTCCGCAAAAGGTCCCGCTTGCTCCGGCTGCTCGGTTGTAAACGCCCTCGCGACGCCTTTGCGGCGCTACCAACCTTTTGCGGGTTATTGGATACACCCTTTCCAATCTAAACCGGCCACCTGCCGGTGGAGGAAGTCGCGCTGTGGTGTCAATCGCAACTCAGCTGCGGGCATCGCGGGCGGTGGTTTTGGCTAGGCCATGGGCGCGTCATCCCGCCCCGGCAGGGGCCCAGCTGCCGCTGGGGGATATCGCGTTTGTGTGTCAATCGCAACTCAACTGCGGGCAACACGGGCGGCGAGTCGCCGCTGCCAAGTCGCGCCGGCTACCGCCGGAGGACATCGCGTTTATGTGTCAATCGCAACAAAACCGCGTGTGTCGCGGCGGTGTCTCAAACAGAACTCAAGGCGCGTCATCCTCGCCGGTAGGCGCGCGTGTGCCGCGGCAATGTCACAGACAAGACCAAAAGCGCGTCTTGCTCTCCGCAGGAGCGCGCTGTGGCGCAATGAGAAACAAAAACGCGTGTGCCGCGGCAGTGGTTTCAACTAAACTATGGGCGCGTCGTCCCGCCCCGGGAGGAACAAAAAGAAACCGGGATTCAGGCACCCACAAAAGGGTATCCGAATCCCGGCTTCTTTTCTTTTGCTATTTTTAAGCCACGGGGAAATCCCCGCCGGACAATGCTTTTAAAATAGAGTTCCCGTTTCTCTTAGCCCAGGATGGAGAACCATACAAACAGGGAAGAGGCCAGGGAAGATACCAGGGATACAACAGTGATCTGGGTATTGATGGAAGGACCAGCGGTATCCTTGAAGGGGTCGCCCACGGTATCGCCGATAACAGCGGCTTTGTGGGCTTCGCTGCCCTTGCCGCCTTCTTCGCCAGATTCCACATATTTCTTCGCGTTATCCCACAGACCGCCGGAGTTGGACATAAACAGGGCGATGAGCAGTCCGCTGACGATGTTGCCCAGCAGGAAGCCGCCGATGGCCAGAGGTCCGCCGATAAAGCCGACGATGAGGGTGGCGATAATGCTCATGAGGCCAGCGGGGATCAGTTCCCGGATAGCGCCGGAGGTGGCGATGTCGATGCACTTGCCGTACTCGGGTTTCGCGTCTTCCTTGCCTTCCTTCAGGCCGGGGATCTCCACAAACTGACGGTGGATTTCCTGTACCATCCGCTGGGCGTTCTTATCCACGCCCAGAATCAGCATGGCGGAGAAGACAGCGGGGATGGCGGCGCCGATGAGGACGCCGAAGAAGACGGTGGGGGACATAATATCAAAGCCGGTAATCAGTTCTCTGCCGGCTGCTGCCAAGGCGTCGTTGGCCTCGGACATAAAGGCGCCGAGGAGGGAGATAACGGTCAGGCCGGCAGCGCTGATGGAAAAGCCCTTGGTGATAGCTTTTACAGTGTTGCCTGCGCTGTCCAGCTCGTCGGCGGTGCGGATGGTCTCGTCACCCAAGCCGCCCATTTCAGCCAGACCGCGGGCGTTATCCACGATGGGGCCATAAGCGTCGTTGGAGATAATCATACCGACGATGGAGAGCATACCAACAGCGGCCATGGAGATGCCGAAGATGGCGTAGCCAGCGCCCATGGGCTCACAGAGCTTGTAAGCGACCAGAGCGGAGAGAGCAATACCTACCATGGCAGGCAGAGCGGAGATAAAGCCATAGGACACACCGGAAAGAACGGTAAATGCCGGGCCGGAGCTGGAAGCATGGGCCACTTTTTTGACGATGGGTTTGGTGTCGTCGGTAAAGTAGTCGGTGGTAATACCGATGACAACGCCTACCAGCAGACCTACTGCGGAAGCGCCCCAGATTCTCCAGGAGAAGCCGTCAAAGACCACAGTAGCCAGAGCGGTCAGCACCAGGAAGATGGCGGTGGTTACATAAGTAGAAGAGTTCAGCGCATGGGTGGGGTTGCCGTTTTTGCCAACCCTTGCGGTTGCGATACCGATGATGGAAGCCAGCAGGCCCAGGATGGCATAGCAGAACACCATGGAGATGTTGTTATATGCGCCGCCGGCCAGGGACTGGGCCAGAACCAGGGCGGAAGCCATGGCCGCTACGTTGGAGTCGAACAGGTCGGCGCCCATGCCGGCCACGTCGCCTACGTTGTCGCCTACGTTGTCAGCGATAACAGCGGGGTTGCGGGGGTCGTCTTCGGGGATGCCCAGCTCTACCTTACCGGTCAGGTCGGCGGAAACGTCGGCTGTCTTGGTGAAGATACCGCCGCCGGCCTTGGCAAACAGGGCCAGGGAGCTGGCGCCGAAGGAGAAGCCCAGCAGGATGCTGGAGTTGCCTGTAATCCACAGAACAGCCGCCACGCCCAACAGGGAACAGCCTACCACCAGCAGGCCCATGACAGCGCCGCCGCGGAAGCCGATGAGGAAGGCGGGTTTCAGGCCCTTCTGGGCTGCTTCCGCCGTACGGCCATTGGAGTGGGTCGCCACCATGATACCGATTTTTCCGGCGATGGCGGACAGGACGGTACCTGCGATATAGGCGATGGCCATAGAGATGTTGTCAATAATGTTGCCTTGCCAGATGGGCATGGGCAGCAGCACCAGGATGACAATGGCCGCCACCAGGGCAAATTTGGCCAGTACCAGGTACTCACGACGCATGAAGGTGTTGGCGCCTTCTTTAATTAAGGCGGAGACCTCCTGAATCTTTGCGTTGGTTGTCTTCTGTTTCTTTACCCACAGGTAGAGGTAAAACGCGAAGGCAAACGCGATGGCTACCGTGAGGAACGACAGCCCGTAGAAGAGTGACAGTTGACTTTCCACTTAAGGATCACCAAACCTTTCGATAAATTTTGAAAAAAGCAGGAGGGCAAATCCAAACGCTGGAAAATTCCACGCGGTCAGAAAATAAAAAAGGGCAGCCCCCTTGGGTCTGCCCTTGCCTTAAAAATCGCGTCTTGTAAGAAAATTCCTTTCTTTTTTCGCAACCTTCTTGGAATAAATAGGGGTGTGATTGCTCCCTATGACAGACTCCACCGCTTATTCCATCATAAAGTATAAACGCTGGTTTTGCAATTGTCAATGCAATTGTGAATGCTTTGTTGCGAAAATTTAGACAAAAATTAACGGCAAATTTATTGCATATCGCTCTCAAACCGTTCGATGTTCCCCGTCTGGCCAATTACAGAGATAATGTCCCCCGCTTTGAACTGGTAGCTGGAAGAGAACTCCACATCTGTGTGATGATTATGCTCAATGGCGATGATGTTCAGCCCATATTTCTGCCGGAAATCCGTCTCCCGGACGGTGAGGCCAATCAGAGGCTCTGTCACCTGGATCCTGCGGACTTCTACGTTACCTTCCAACGCTACCGAGTCCAGGAAGCTGTGATAGACCAGGCCCTTGCCCAAGCGGATGGCCATATCCCGCTCCGGATAGACCACCTTGGCCCCCAGCCGTTTTAACACATCGCCATGCATAATGCTGCTGGCCTTGGCCACTACATGGGGCACCTTCATATCCAGCACCGTCATGGTGGTCAGGATGCTCACGTCCACCTGCTCGGCGATGCAGATGATCACAGTATCGCAGTTTTGGATCCCCGCTTCTCCCAAGGACTCCCGATCCAGGGCGCCCACAACCAGCGCCATATCCGTAAACCGTCTGGCCTCCCGGACCCTAGTTTCATCCTTGTCAATGGCAATGACCTCTTTGCCCGACTGGGCCAGGCACTCCACCAGGGCGGAGCCGAACCGGCCTAGGCCAATGACGCCAAAACTTTCCGCCGTCTCCCGTGTTTTCTTTTTCATCGTAGTATATCCTCCTCGAAATTAACCAACCGTAATCGCTTCTTCTGTGTAATGGGTTGTCGGAGCGGGACGCTCTATCCAGATGGAGAGCAGGGTGAACATTCCCACCCGTCCGGCAAACATGGTAAAGATGAGCACCAGCTTGCTGCCGTCGCAGAGCCCCGGCGTAATGCCGGTGGAAAGGCCCACCGTACCAAAAGCGGAAACCTGTTCAAACAGCAGCTGGATAAAGGTGCAGTCCGGCTCCAGAACGCACAGCAGGAAGGTGCCGCCGCACACCAGCAGCAGGGAGACCAGGGCGATCATGGACGCCTTGGCCAGCACGTCGTTGGAAATGCTCCGCTTAAAGGCGCCTACATGCTTTTTGGTAAAGATGCCCCGCACCTGCTGCATCAGGACAAAGAAGGTACTGGTCTTGATACCGCCGCCAGTAGACCCTGGGGAGGCGCCGATAAACATGAGCACGATTAAGGTAAACAATCCCGCGTTGGTAAACTCCCCGATGTTGTAGGTAGAAAAGCCCGCTGTACGGGCGGAAACGCTCTGGAAAAACGCCCCCAGCCAGGTGATATCCTCGGTGGCCTTCAGCAGCAGGGTCCCACCCACCAACAGGACAATGGTGGTGGTGATGACCACCTTGGAATGGAGGGTCAGCTTTTTAAAGGACCGTTTTTTCAAAACATCCAGAATGACCAGGAAGCCCAAGCCGCCGAAGATGATCAGCCCGCAGGTGGTCAGGTTGAGCAGCAGGTTGTCCGGATAGATGGTCAGGTTGCGGAGCCCTCCTAAAATGTCAAAGCCGGAGTTGTTAAAGGCGGCAATCGAATGGAAAGCGCTGATGCCCAGGGCGTGGGGGAAGGGGTAATCCTGGGCGAAGACAATAAGGCTCAGCAGCATCCCCACCACCTCAAAGCAGAGGGTCATCAGCAGCACCGACCTCACCAGCCGCACCATACCTTTGATGCCATCCACGTTAAAGGCCTCTTTGACCAGCACACGGCCTTTGATGCCCACCCGCTTTCTAGCGGCCAGAATGAGCCCCACGCCGATAGAGGTCACACCCAGACCTCCCACCTGGATGAGGGCCGCCACCACCGTCTGCCCAAAAGCGGTAAAGTGGTCGGCCACATCAATGGCGATGAGCCCCGTCACACAAACGGCGCTGGTTGATGTAAACAGAGCGTCAATAAAGGTAACCGTAGCCCCATCCTTCACCGAAACCGGCAGCAGGAGCAGGGCGGTTCCCAGTAAGATGACGAGGGCAAATCCCATGACAATCAGCCTGCCGGGAGGCTGTTTTTTGATGGAAAATATAAAATGTTTCATTTTTGATACCGGGATTCTCAATACACCCGATGTTTTCCAACCTTTCTCTCTCTCATTATTTTCATCCGTGCTTCTCATTGCAGCATAGGAGCGCATTGAAAACTGGTACGCAGCATGGGTACAAAAGAATCCGGCCAATATCCATGGCAGCTCAGGGTTTTTCGTCCCGCCAGGGAACCACCACCCTGCCTGTCCCGAATTTTATCCACCGATCCTTTTACAAAAAAATAGAAGGCCCATAAAACCCCGGCCCAAGGGCCTGGAGCGACTGCGCCCAATAAGTGTTTGTATGTTGCAAGAACCTGATCCATCATCGCCAGACTCCTTATGTTCCTCAGACTTTTCTTTCCCTCAAACAACCATGGAAAGAAGTCGATTCGGAAATATATATCTGTTTCTTCTGTATTTATAAAGAAAGGACAAAACCCCGCTATGGAAGTCCTGTCCCTCGCAATTCATCAAAAAATAGCCGATAACTCAGCTTTTCAAAAGCAAACACTGCGAATAAATAGAGACGATATTACTCCCTATGACAGACTCCACCGCTTATTCCAGCGATCTATAGTATAATGGACTTGCTATAGGAAGTCAAGTACATCTGAAACGAAAATTTCCACCTGCCGGTGGGGGATATCGCGTTTATGTGTCAATCGAGACCTATTTGCGTGTGCCGCGGGCGGCGAGTCGCCGCAGCCAAGCCGCGCCGGCTACCGCCGGAGGACATCGCGTTTATGTGTCAATCGCAACAAAAACGCGGGCAACGCGGCGGTGTCGTAAACAAAACCCAAGGCGCGTCATCCTCGCCGGTAGGCGCGCGTGAGACGCGGCAGTGGTTTCAACTAAACAATGGGCGCGTCTTGCCCGCCGCAGGCGCGCGGGCGACGCGGCAATGTCGCAAAATAAAACCAAAAGCGCGTCTTGCTGCCCGCTAGGGCCTCTTTTCTCCATAAAGTTTGTATACTTTTTCGGTGTATGTTTTGGTAAAAACCTTGTATACCACTGTTAGCGGTGCTATACTGAAGGCAAACAAACAGAAAAAGGAGTGTATTTTTATGTTGGATGCCAAAGTAGCTGCACTGTTAAACGAACAGGTCAACAAGGAATTTTATTCCGCCTATCTCTATCTGGATTTTGCCAATTTCTACACCGATGCAAGCCTGAACGGCTTTGCCAACTGGTACAATGTCCAGGCTCAGGAGGAGCGGGATCACGCTCTCCTCTTTATGCAATACATGCAGAACAACAGCGCTAAGGTGACGCTGGAGGCCATCGACCGGCCGGACAAAAAGCTGGTGGCGCTGAAGGATCCTCTGGTGGCCGGCCTGGAGCATGAGCAGTATGTGACCAGCCTGATCCACAACATCTATGACGCCGCTTACAGCGTCAAGGATTTCCGCACCATGCAGTTCCTCGATTGGTTTGTCAAGGAGCAGGGGGAAGAGGAGAAGAACGCCGACGACCTGATCAAGAAGATGGATCTGTTCGGCGGCGATCCCAAGAGCCTGTATATGCTGGATTCTGAGCTGGCGGCCCGTGTCTACACCGCTCCATCCCTGGTATTATAATGAACCCCCATAAGGTGGTCTGCCCCTGCCGCAAGGTGACCAAAGGGGATATTGCCCAGGCTGTGGCTCAAGGGGCCCAGTCCTATAAAGAGGTCAAAGCCCTGACCAAGGCGGGGAGTTCCTGCGGCAAATGCAAGGCCAAGGTGAAAAAACTAATCAAAAAGTTAAGGTCCGCGGACCTTGAAACAGGAGCCTCCTGAAATAGGAGGCTCCTGTTTTTGCACCCACGCTCCTGCGGAGAGCAGGTCGCGCCCACGGTCTAGTTGAAACTACTGTCGCGACACCCGCATTTTTGTTGCGAATAGCGCCACAACGCGACTCGGCTGCCGCCGAAACCGCCCATGCTCCCTCAGAGAGCATGACGCGCTCTAAGACTTATTTGCGACACTGTTCGCGAAGCACGCGAATAGGTCACTGACAGCGCCTATCCGCGACTCGGGAGCGGGCACTGCCCGTCCGCGGCACACGCGATTTTGTTGCGAACGACACCACAGCGCAATATCCCCCAGCGGCAGCTGGTGTTCAAGAATTTCGTCATTTTTATTTTCATTTTATTCACCACCGTTTTGGGGAACCTGATATAATAAAGCCATAGAGAACAACAGAATTTCGGTTCTGGGTTCTCTGTCAATCCCCCTCCTTTATAATTAACTCCATACTACCTTTACTTGCGACGGGTTGCTTTGTAACCCGTCATCTTTTTTGCCCGGAAAGGATCCCCTGCCAGCTGTGGAAAGCACTGGCGGGGGATTCTCTCTTTTTCGCAAAGAATGTATACAAAATGTAATGGGAGGGCAAGATCTGGATATGAATTTTTCCACAGCAGCCCTTTTTTCCCTTTTCCACCGCCTGTTGGGGGAAAACTGGAAAAGCAAATTTTGAAAAAACTTTGAACTTATGCGGTTTTCTCCTGACAAGCAGTCAGAAGTTTCCACGCTTTCCACCAAGTTATCAACTGGAAATCCGGACTTTTCACAAAACCAGTGGAAAAGTCGGTGGAATATGTTTAAAACTCGATTTTAATACCCGCCGTAGCATATCTACAATTTCTGGATTTTTAAAAAAATAAATCCACAAGATCTAGGATAAAATCCCCGTTTGCAATCTGTATAATTTTTGTTTCCCCCAGGCTTTTCCACGTTCCTTTTTCTGGGAAAAGTATTTCATTCTTTACAAATTAGCACTCTCACTATTTGAGTGCTAATTTTTACAATTTCGCCATAAAGTTTCTGTGATTTCTTCACAGCTGACCGGTATACTAAATATCGTTGGCACAGGCGGGGCCTGGAAAGCCCTGCCCAGCCCCGAAAAGGAGGGAACTTTATGAACGCGCAGAAATTTACACAGAAGTCCCTGGAGGCCATCCAGGCGGCACAACAGATCAGTATAGAACATCAGAACATGCAGATTTCCCAGGAGCACCTGCTTTACGCGCTCCTGACCCAGGAGGGAGGCTTAATCCCCGAGCTGCTGCAGAAGATGCAGGTGGACGCCGGCGCCATGACCTCCCGGCTGGAGGGGATGATCGACGCACTGCCCCAGGTGTCCGGCCCGGGCCGGGATCCGGAGAAGGTCTATGTCTCCCAGGATGTAGACACAGCCCTGATCCAGGCGGAAAAGCTGGCCGACAACATGAAGGATGAATATGTCTCGGTGGAGCACATCTTCCTATCCCTGATTTCCCAGGCCAACTCCAATCTGAAACAGCTTTTCCGGGACTACCGGATCACCAAGGACGGCTTCCTCAAGGTGCTCATGGGGGTCCGGGGTTCCGCCCGGGTCATGAGCCAGAGCCCGGAGGAAACCTACGACGCCCTGAAGAAATACGGCGACGACCTGGTGGAGCGGGCTCGGAACCAGAAGCTGGACCCCATCATCGGACGGGACGACGAAATCCGGAACGTCATCCGGATCCTCTCCAGAAAGAGCAAGAACAACCCGGTCCTCATCGGCGAGCCCGGCGTGGGCAAAACCGCCATTGCCGAGGGCTTGGCCCAGCGGATTGTCCGGGGGGACGTGCCCCACTCCCTCAAGGATAAAACCATCTTCTCCCTGGATATGGGCGCCCTCATTGCCGGCGCCAAATACCGAGGCGAATTTGAGGAGCGGCTGAAAGCCGTCCTGGCGGAGATCAAAAAGAGCGAAGGGAAGATCATCCTCTTTATCGATGAGCTTCACACCATTGTAGGCGCCGGCAAAACCGAAGGCTCCATGGACGCCGGCAACCTGTTAAAGCCCATGCTGGCCAGAGGCGAGCTCCACTGTATCGGCGCCACCACCTTAAACGAGTACCGCCAGTACATTGAAAAAGACCCGGCTCTGGAGCGCCGGTTCCAGCCGGTGATGGTGGGCGAGCCCACGGTGGAGGACACCATCGCCATCCTCCGTGGCCTGAAGGAGCGGTATGAGGTTTACCACGGGGTCAAAATCCAGGACAGCGCCATCATCGCCGCCGCCACCCTTTCTAACCGGTACATTACCGATCGGTTCCTCCCCGACAAGGCCATCGACCTGGTGGACGAGGCCTGCGCCATGATCCGCACCGAGATCGACTCCATGCCCACCGAGCTGGATGTGATCCAGAGGAAGATCATCCAGCACGAAATCGAGGAGGCGGCCCTGAAAAAAGAGAAGGACGCCCTCTCCCAGGAGCATCTGAAGGAGATCCAGAAGGAACTGGCCGAGATGCGGGAGCAGTTTAACGCCATGAAGGCCAAATGGGACAACGAAAAGGCTTCCATCGGCAAGGTCCAGAAGCTCAGGGAGCAGCTGGAGCAGTTAAACGGCCAGATTGAGAAGGCGGAGCGGGAATACGACCTGAACAAGGCCGCCGAGCTCAAATACGGCAAGCTCCCCGCCCTGAAAAAACAGCTGGAGGAGCAGGAATCTCTGGCCCAGAGCAGCAAGAAAGACTCCCTGCTCCGGGATAAGGTCACCGAAGCAGAAATCGCCCGGATTGTGGAGCGCTGGACCGGCATTCCTGTAGCAAAGCTCATGGAAGGGGAGCGGGAGAAGCTCCTCCACCTGGATGAGATCCTCCACAAACGGGTCATCGGCCAAGACGAAGCCGTCTCCCGGGTCACCGACGCCATCATCCGCTCCCGGGCCGGCATCCAGGACCCCAACCGTCCCATCGGTTCCTTCCTCTTCCTGGGCCCCACCGGCGTGGGCAAGACCGAGCTTGCCAAGGCCCTGGCCGAATGCCTCTTTGACGACGAGCGCAACATGGTCCGGATCGATATGAGCGAGTATATGGAGAAATACTCCGTCTCCCGCCTCATCGGAGCGCCTCCGGGATATGTGGGCTATGAGGAAGGCGGCCAGCTCACCGAGGCCGTCCGCCGCAAACCCTACTCCGTGGTCCTCTTCGACGAGGTGGAAAAGGCCCATCCCGACGTCTTCAACGTCCTGCTCCAGGTGCTGGACGACGGCCGGATCACCGACTCCCAAGGCCGCACCGTGGACTTTAAGAATACCATCATCATCCTGACCTCCAACCTGGGCAGCCAGTTCCTCCTCGACGGCATCGACAAGGACGGCAGCATCACCCAGGAGGCCCAGGATCAGGTGAACGAACTGCTTAAACGCTCTTTCCGGCCTGAATTCCTCAACCGGCTGGATGAGATCGTCTTCTATAAACCTCTGACCAAGGCGGATATCACCCAGATCATCGACCTGCTGGTGAAGGACTTAAACGAGCGCCTTGCCGACAAGCAGCTTTCCTGCCAGCTCACCGAGGAAGCCAAGGACTTCATCATCGACAGCGCCTACGATCCTGTCTACGGCGCGCGGCCTCTGCGGCGGTTTGTCCAGCATCATGTGGAGACCCTCATCGGCCGCCAGATCATCGCCGAGGACATCCAGCCCGGCAGCCGGATGACCATCGATTTCAAGGATGGCAAGCTGACGGTGGAGGTCATCCCCCCGGCGCCTCTCCAAACCACCCAAATATAATCCCAAGCCGGGGTTATCCCCTTGGGTTGCTATAAAAAAAGCGCGATGCAGAAAGCATCGCGCTTTTTTTCTTTCTCAGGGGAATCAGCCTTCTCCGCCTTCGCCCAGCAGCTTGCTGGCGGCGGTGCAGTAGGTTCCCTCTACCTTCCAGGACTTGTCCTTGGAGCCTAAGTACTCGATCATCTCCAGTGCCTTTTCCATATAGGCTTCCTGGATGTACTGCCATACGTTGTAAGAGTTTGCCCCGGAGAAGTCCCGCTTCTGGAGGGATTTGGCAATGTTATCCATAAAGTCAAAGCCCATATTCACCTTGTTGATACCCATGGTTCCGGCTTTGGCAAGATCGGCATAGGGTACGCCGGAGCTGCCATGGACGACCAGGGGCAGGTTGCCTACCTCTTTTTTGATGGCTTTGATCCGGTCAAAGTCCAGCTTGGGGGTGGAGGTGTATACGCCGTGGGCCGTGCCTACCGCCACAGCCAGGCAGTCGATGCCGGTTCGCTCCACAAAATCCTTGGCCATAGCGGGGTCGGTATACATGGAAGAACCGTCGGTGTCATATTTGGAGCCGGAGCCTACATGGCCCAGTTCCGATTCCACCGTCACACCCATGGAATGGGCGATCTTGGCCAGGATGGCGGTCTCCTTGACATTCTCCTCATAGGGCAGACTGGAGCGGTCCACCATGACCGAGGTAAGGCCGGCGGTAATGGCCTGCATGATCTCCTCGGTGACCTCGTCAAAGCTCTTGTGGACGTCGCCGCCGTGATCCAGGTTCACCGCAACAGGAACTGCGGTTTGTTTCGCGATGTCCACCAGGTTGCGGCCGGTGACAACAATATCTTTGGTAGAACCGACGCTCAGATCGATAATCATGGGGGAATTGAGCTTCTCCGCCGCTGCAATGGCAGCCCGGGTGTCAATTTCACAGAACACGTTGGGGGCGATGACAGCGTAATTGCCTGTGCTTGCCCGATCCAGAATTTCCTTCATGGTGACTAACATAGTGCTACCTCCCTAAAAATGATAATGACTTTACATATATTGTAGCCTCCCCGCCGGCACCCTGTCAAGAAAATTCCCTTCGTCCCACCAAAGCGGGAACAAGTACCACTCCTGCGGAGGACAAGTCGCGCCCTAAGTCTCGTTTGTGACATTGCCGCATCTCACGCGCGCCTACTGGCGAGGATGACGCGCCTTGAGTTCTGTTTGAGACACCGCCGCGTCGTCCGCGTTTTTGTTACCAATGGCACCACAGCGCGATTTGGCAGCGGCGACTCGCCGCCCACCCAGTAGGTGGCAGCCCCTCATGCCGGGGCGGGCACATCCTTTTCTCTCAAGAAAAGGATGCAAAAGTGATCCAAGGGGAGTGCCCCTTGGATATCCCCCCTGATGGGGCTCGCTGCTTTCTCAATAGTATGGGCGGCGATTTTTCTCCCAATCCCGGGGGCTAACACCACTGGATTCCCCCGGGATGGTCCAAAAAATCGTCGGCTGCCGCCGAAACCGCCCACGCTCCTGCGGAGGACAAGTCGCACCCTGGGTTTTGTCGGTGACATTGCCGCGTCTCACACGCTTTTGTTACAAACGATGCCACAGCGCGACTTCCCCCGGCGGTAGCCGGCCGCCCGGAAGGTGAAGAAACCGGCCCCCAACATTGGGAGCCGGTTTTCTTAATCATTCTATTTATTTTATTTTCTCTTCTTGGAGAGGAGGATGCCGCCTACAGACGCCGCTGCCAGCAGGGCAATGCCTGCCATCAGGGAGCTGTCGCCGGTGGAGGGGTTCTCCTTGCCGCCGGTGGTAGTTCCGCTGCCGGATCCGCTGGTGGAGCCGCCGGAGGAGCTGGGCCAATCCCAGTCGCCGCCGCCCACCTGGCCCTCATTGGAGCCGGGGATATCCGCGGTGCCTTCCGGCGCCAGATAGGTGTCCGCCTCGGTGATCTCCTGGGCGCCCTCCGCGTCGGCAAAGTATGTGCCGCAGCCTTCGCAGTACCAGTACTCAATGTTGCCGGGTTTTGCCGGGGTGGGATCTACTGCCGGCACATAGGTCAATTCATGGGTATGAGGCGCTACCTTTGCATAGCTGTAGTTTCCCATATCGGTCACAGATACATTCTGGCCAGGCCCTACAGGGGAGCTTGCCGATGGCTGGGCGCTTTCCGCGTCATCTCCCACCAGAATTTCCACATAGCCGTCTGATGGGGCGCTGATCTGAACGCCAGAATTGCCGTCCATACCAACATTCTCTCCCTGGGTTGTTACGGTAGAGTGCCCCGCGATGCTCAACAGATCAACACTCCACATACCATAACTGGAGGTAGAGGTAGCGGTTACAGTGCTGTCTGTCAGGGTGATGGGGCCAAAACTAAGGATTGCTACGCCGTCGCTTGTCCCGGTAATCGTCGAATCTTCCGCTATTAAGCTGGTGTTAGCAAGAATCGCGTTATAGAGCTCTTCAGTGCCGGCAGTTATCAGGGTGCTTTTTCCTGTCACTGAAACCTGCTGGGCGTTCACCCCATAATACTTGCCTGTCCCTTTTAGGGTAGCGCCGTTTTGGAGGGTGAGATTCGCCCCATTCGCCTGGATAGCGCCGTCATTTGTGGTGGTAACGGTGACCGTAGCGCCGTCGATCACCATGTCGCCACTTGAAATTAATCCAGCGACGGTTCCCGTCGTAATGGTCAGGGTGCCCTGGCCGTCAATGGTCAATGGGCAGAAGGCCATAATACCTTCAGAATGATTTTCTATGGTGTTATCTCCCACCAGGCGGATGGTCAATTCCCCTATACTGCTGGGGACGTCAATGACCCTGCTTGCCCTATTTGCCTGATTCAGGGTGGCGTTGGTCAGGGTCAGTATGGCGTTGTCCGGGTCATAGACCGCTGTGCCCTCGCCGCACTGGACGGTGTAGCTGTCTGCTGTCAGAATATCCACGCCGTTGACCCATAATTCACCGGCGGCAAAGGCTGCCATAGGAGCCATGGCGAAGACCAGCACCGCGACCAGCAGGCCGCAGAGCATCTTTTTCATCCTCATCTTGCAAAACTCCTTTCTTTCCGTGGGAACAAAAATTCCTCCGGAAAATATCCGCTATTTTACAATATTAGGATGCCATTTTCCTCATATTTTGTCAAGGATTACTTTGAAGTCCTGAATTGACTTCCCCCAATCTTCAAAAATGCGGTATAATAGCAGTAAGCTATGATACATTTTACAATGAAATCTTCGGAAAGGAAGAAACTCATGGTATATTCTGAGAGTAAAATTACAGTTCGTTATGCAGAAACCGACCAAATGGGGATCACCCACCACTCGGTCTATCCGGTGTGGTATGAGGTGGCCCGTACCGACTTTATCAAACTCATCGGCATCACCTATTCCCAGATGGAGCGGATGGGGGTCATGACCCCCCTGGTGGAGCTGACGTCCCGTTACAAAGGGGTGACCCGCTACGAGGACGAACTGACGGTGCGGGTCCATATTGGGCAGATCACGCCGGCCCGCATCCAATTCTGCTATGAAGTCTACAAGGAGGGGGAGGAGAAGCCCTGCAATACCGGTTCCACCACCCATGCCTGGGTGGACTCCAAGACCTTTAAGCCCTTGAATATGAAGCGTCATTATCCCGACCTGTATGAAAAGATGTACCGGATGGCCCAGGAGGGATAAACGGTTTCACAGAAGGGGTCCAAAAAAGCCTCCGGCTTCTGCCGGAGGCTTTTGTTCTATTTCTTTTTCCGCAGCTGCTGAAAAAACTGGGAGAGGATGGCCCTGCATTCCTCCTCCCGCACCCCTTGGGTCAGGGCGGGACGATGGCCCAGGGGCATATCAAAGAGGGAGCAGACCGATCCACAGGCGCCGGCTCTTGGATCCCGGGCGCCGAAGACCACCCGGGGCAGCCGGGCGTTGACGATGGCCCCGGCGCACATGGTGCAGGGCTCTAATGTGACATAGAGGGTGCAGCGGGTCAGCCGCCAGCCCCCTAAAGCTTTGCAAGCCCGGTCAATGGCCAGCAGTTCCGCGTGGCCCAGGGCATTTTTTTCCGTCTCCCGCAGGTTGTGGGCCCGGGCGATAACCTCCCCATCCCGGACGATGACCGCGCCGATGGGGACTTCTCCCAGCCGAGCGGCCTTCTCCGCCTCTTGGAGCGCCAAGCCCATATATTCCTGATCCGCCGCAAAATCCGTCTGCATCACGGTCCTCCTTTAACCAATCGCTGCGATATAAGGGGAAACTGTCAGCATGACCAGCAGCACCCCTGTAATGGTCATGGCCGGAGCCGCCGCAAAAGAGCGTATCTGCTCATAGACCCGGAGATAGCCGCTGTTGGGCCGCAGGGTAAACATACCGCTGTACCGGTTGACAAGCAGGAGCAGGGCCACAAATCCTAGAATAATCAGGGCGATACTGGATATATCTTGGAAAATAGGAAGCAATTCCGCTGGTATATTGGAGCCGATGAGCTGCTTGGTGAGCACATAGGTGTTGTTGACAAAGTGGATGGCCATTCCCGTCAGCAGGGAATTGGTTTTCATCACAAAATAGCCGATACACAGGCCCATGAGGAAGGTGTAGGGGATTTTGACCACGCTCATATGAGCCAGGCTGAAGAGCCCAGCGGAGATGAACAGAGCCATTGGGTCAGAAAACTTCCGCAGGGACTGGAAAATAACGCCCCGGAATACCATCTCCTCCATGACGGCGGGCAATAGGGTCATCCGTAGGTAAAAGAGCACCAGCGCCGCCGTATCAGTGGGAGGTACAATGGAGAGCTCCTCTGTCATCGGGACGCCGATGGCGGAAGAGAGCGCCGCCAACATCTGGGTGGCCTCCATGGCAATGACCGTCACCGCCAGGCAGATGGGGATAGAAAGGAGCGCAATCCCACGGCTGCGGACCCGGAGGGGGAAGGAGTCTTGGCATTTTTCTTTGACCGAAAACCGGTAAATCAGAAGGAAGGGGAACAGGTATGCTATGATGGTAATCACCATACTCAGCAGTTCGTAGACCGCTGGATGGGCCACAAAGACCCCGTCGCCGGTGATCACCACATCACTAAAGATCATGGAGAAAAATACCATCATGACATTGGGAACAAAGGAGAGCACCAGGAAATAAACCAAAAAGGCGGCGCCTAAGGCGTTTCCACGGGATCGGATAGCCTGCCGCTCCGCCACATCCGGAGGGGTGGGGACAAATCCAAATCCAGAGACATAGGTATATTCATCATCCCCAGGGCCGTAAGAAGGCATTTGATAAGGATATTTGTCGCTCTGATTGGGCTGTTCGTTCAAGTTTTCCACACCTGTTGCCTCCTTTCGTTGAAACTTTCTCCCGCGCCTAGCGGCGCCTGGCGGCGGGCAAGACGCGCCCGGAGTTTTATCTGCAACACTACCGCGACACTCGCGACTGAGTTACCCATTGCGCCACAATGCGGCTTGGCTGCGGCGGCAGCCGGTTCTGCGCTCATGCCGCGCAGGCACATCCTTTTCTCTCAAGAAAAGGATGCAAAAGTGATCCAAGGGGAGCGCCCCTTGGATATCCCCCTGATTGGGGCTCGCTGCTTTCCCGCCAGTATGGGCGGCGATTTTTCTCCCAATCCCGGGGGCTAACACCACTGGATTCCCCCGGGATGTTCCGAAAAATCGTCGGCTGCCGCCGAAACCGCCCACGGCCCTAGCGGGCAGCATGATGCGCATTTGGTTTTATTTGCAACATTGCCGCGGCGCACGCACCTAAGCTATGATTGACACATCAGTGCGGTCTGGCTGCGGCGACTCGCCGCCCACCGGTAGCTGGCCGCCCGTTGCGTCCATATTATAGCATATCCAACAATTGAAAAATACCGCATAAATATGAACAAACAGCCCTAGCGGGCGGCAAAACTTGCGCCTTCCGGCGGGGATGACGCGACCACGGCCTAGCTAAAACCACTGTCGCGACACACGCGACTGAGTTGCGATTGAAACCACAACGCGGTCTGGCTGCGGCGGCAGCCGGTTCTGCGCTCATGCCGCGGACCTGCGGTCAGCAAGTCGCGCCCACAGTTTTATCCGAGACACTGTTCACGTTGCCCACGACTTTGTCTCGAATGACGCCACAGCGCGGTTTGGCAGCGGGCACTGCCCGCCATCCTTTTCTCTCAAGAAAAGGATGCAAAAGTGATC
>CAJFSX010000027.1 GCA_904419775.1 Candidatus Pararuminococcus gallinarum
ATATTCGGTCATAGCCTCCTTGTCAAGGGGCGCGAATTCCTTTCCGTGCTTTTTCATCAGCTCAGGATAGTCGTCTAAAGACGCGCCTGAAACGTCCGCGCAGGACCAGGGAATAAAGGAAGTATCGCCATGCTCTCCAAACACATACGCGTGAATGTTCTTCTGAGCAATATCATAATGCTCGGACAGTCCGTAGCGGAGACGTGCCGTATCCAGGATTGTACCGGAACCAACGATCCGATTCTCCGGAATACCAGAGGTCTTGATAAATACATATGTCATAATATCTACAGGATTTGCAACGATTACATACAGAGCCTCGGGAGCAACCGCTGTAATCTGAGGCGTAATGCTCTTCAGAATGTTTACGTTGGTCTGCGTCAGTTCAATTCTGGTCTGACCCGGCTTACGAGCGATACCAGAGGTAATGATTACAATGTCAGAACCCTTCGCGTCCTCATAATCGCCTGCGATGATAGAAATAGGAGTTCTGAAAAATGTACCCTGGGCGATATCCATAACCTCGCCTAATACTTTTTCCTTGTTAATATCGATCAAAACGATCTCTGATACGGAGTTGTCTTCCATTGCCAGTGTATACGCAATTGTAGAACCAACACTTCCAGCTCCGATAATAGTAATTTTTCTGCCCATGTCTCTAGTCCTCCTTGACTTTAGTAAACTAACATTTTTCACTTTGTGATTAATTTAACAACTTTTTCAGCAAATTGTCAACCCCTATTCAGCATTTTTCTTAAGTTTTACATATCGTTTTCAGATTCAGGCTGTAAATATTGTCGGAACTTCTGCTGTTTCCTTCCTCACTCTCCTGCATGCCGCAGTTTTCTGAGAATCCTTTTCTCCGCCCTGGAAACCTGAACCTGGGTCATTCCCAACACTTTTGCCACCTCAGTCTGGGTTTTCCCGCCAAAATAGCGCATGACAATCAGCTTCCGATCCCGTGCATCCAGGGTGGTGATCACCTCCCGCAAAGATAAAAGATCTGACACATTCTCTTCATGGGAGGCAACGGGGATATCGAATTGTCTTCCGCCCTCCTCCTCGTTTTCCGTCAAGGAGACCGGCGGCTGGGCAGCCCCTACCGCCTCCACCACAGCGGCCACATCGACCTGCAGCTGCTGGGCCAATTCGGATACGGTAGGTTCTCGGCCTAATTTCACCGCCATCTGCTCCCGAGTCCTGACACATTTGAGGGAGAGCTCTTTGAGGGTACGCCCCACCTTAACACTGCCTCCATCCCGAAACAGCCGCTTCATCTCTCCCAGGATGACTGGTACTGCATAGGTGGAAAATTTGACCCCCCGCTGGGTGTCAAAGGCATCTGCCGCTTTGATGAGTCCCATACAGCCTGCTTGGAACAGATCGTCGTATTCAATGCCACGCCCCTTAAATCGATGGGCGCAGGAGTGAACCAGCCCCAGGTTGTTTTCAATCACCTGTTCCCGGGAACTTTCCTGTGTTTTCAAAGCCATGCCCCCTGTCCAAAGTTATGTAGAGGCATCTTATTTTCCCTTTTCCCCTATTTTTTTAGTTAGGGTAACTACTGTTCCTTTACCCAGGGTGGAACGGACAGTGACTTTATCCATAAAGGACTCCATGACAGAAAACCCCAGTCCAGCCCTCTCTTCTCCTGGTGCGGTGGTAAAAAGAGGCTCCATGGCCTGCTTGACATCCGCAATACCGCAACCCCGATCCTTGATCTTGATCATGAATACCCGGTTTTCTAATACCCTGGCCTCGATATAGATGGTGCCTATGGTGTCCCTGTAGGCGTGGACAATGCAGTTGGTCACCGCCTCGCTGATCGCCGTCTTAATATCGGCGATCTCCGCCACCGTCGGATCCAGCTGGGCTGCAAACGCAGCTACAGCAGAGCGTGCGAATCCTTCGTTGACAGATTTTCCGGGTATCTTCAGTTTCATTTCATTGATGATATTCATCCCTTGCTGTCCTCCTCTATTTTTCGTCATCCATCTGCGCCACACGGTGTAATCCCGCAATCTGCATTACCTTGCGGATGTTTCCATGGGCGCCCTGTATCCTTACCTCCCCGCCAAAGGACTTCATCAGCCGTACCCGGCCCATGACCAGCCCAATGCCGGAGCTATCCATAAACCCTACATCAGAAAAGTCTAAAATCATGGTTTTCGGCCGTGCCCGTTCGGCCGCCCTATCGATCTCCTCCCGCAGTTCCCCGGCACAATGATGGTCAATTTCGCCAATGAGAAATACCATCATCAGCTCCTGGGATGTCTCTATTCTCAGCATTTTGCTTCCCCTCCTTATTGCCACACATTATTATGCTGCTTGTCCTCATTTACCATGTTATCCGGCGTTCCAATGACGGCAAACGCAAAAATCCGATACCATATCTCTATGGTATCGGATTTTCCATAAAATATTGGTCGAAGCTGGTTCGCCCTTTCGCTCTTCTTTTATCGATTTTGGAGGATTGCCGTCATCTTTTCCCGCATGGAGGTGGCAAGATAGAGAGAGCCGCAGATAAAAAGGGCATCCTCTGGCAAAAGCCCTTCCATAGCAAAGGAAATCGCTACGTCATAGCTTTCAAAGGCTTCCGTCTCCTGACAATAAGGCCGAACCAAATCTGCCAGCACCTTGGGGTCTAAAGCTCGGGGATTTTCCGGCCGGATGGCGGCAAATTTCTTCACATGGGGCGCCATGAGGGCAGCGCAGGCCTGATAATCCTTATCAGAAAGCATACCCATAATAACGGTAACCTTTTTATCCAAAGACGCCACCACCCTCTCCAGCGCCTCCATGCCAGACAGGTTATGAGCCCCATCCAGAACGATGAGGGGCGAGCGGCTGAGCACCTCCATCCGGGCCGGAAAGCGGACTGAGGCCAATCCTTCTTTGATAGCGGTATCAGAAAGCGCATAGCCCTTACTCCGAAGGGCCAAAAGGGTCTCCACAGCAGTGATGGCGTTGGCGATTTGATGCTGCCCTGCCATAGAAAGCTCCAGCTCCATGTCCCGGTACACAAACCGGGAGCCCAGCATATTCTCTTCCAATATCTCCGCAGAGGCAAAGTTGCCCATCATGAGAAGGTTCTCGTTTTTAGCGGTATGCTCCATAATCACTGCCAACGCCTCCGGCTCCTGAAGGGGATAACAGACGGTAATGCCGTGGGGCTTGATGATCCCGCATTTTTCCATAGCGATTTTGGAAAGGGTATGGCCCAATATCTCCACATGGTCCAGGCTGATGGAACAGATCACCGACGCTTCCGGTGTACCGATGACGTTGGTGGCATCAAACCTTCCTCCCAACCCCACCTCCAGGCAGACAATGTCGCAGCCCCGCTCGTAAAACCAAAGAAAGGCCGCCGCCGTAATGGCCTCAAACTCCGTGATAATCTCATTCTCTGCCGCCATGGCTTCGATTTCAGGCCGTACCCGGTCCATGAGGGCGGAGAGCTCATCTTTGCCGATCATTTCCCCGTCAATCTGCATCCGCTCCCGAAACTCCACCACATAGGGGGAGATATACTGCCCGGTCCGGTAGCCCGCTCTGGACAGGGCGGCCGCGATCATCGAGGTGGTAGATCCCTTTCCATTGGTCCCTGCCACATGGACAAACTTGAGCTTATCCTGGGGATTTCCCAGCCGCTCTAACAGGATGCGGATTCTCTCCAATCCCGGCCGCGAGCCAAACCGGAGCAGTGAATGGATATACTGCAGTGTTTCTTTATAGTTCATGGCTTCTCCTCACCAAAAGAGGCCAGCCCATCCGGCCGGCCTCTCTTTTGTGCTGTTGTTTTTTAAAGTGCTTTGAGGCTTTCCTCAATCTTCGCAAGGCGCTCTTTGGATTTGGCCAGCTTATCCCTAATTTGATTCACCACATGTTCCGGCGCTTTGGAGACGAAATTTTCATTTTGCAGCTTCTGCTCGTTCATGGCAATGTCTTTTTCGCAGGAAGCCTTTTCCTTCTGGAGCCTTGCCCGCTCCTTCTCCTTATCCACCAGCTCATCCATGGGGATCAGGGCACGGGCAGCATCGGTGATGACCTGTACGGCCCCTTCTACCTGGAAGGATTCCGCTACCTCCACGTCAGAGGCGGAAGCCAGACGCTCTATAAACATCTTGCACTGGGTGAAAACATCCACAAACTTTGTCTCAATAAAGACACGGGCTTTTTTCTTGGGAGGTACGTTCATCTGGGCCCGGCAGTTACGGATGGCACGGATCATCTCCATAATCTTGGTAAAGTCCTTTTCCTCCGTCTCAAAGCAGAGAGCAGGGTCAAATACCGGCCAGGGAGAAACCATAATACTCTCGCCCTCATGGGGCAGAGCCTGCCAAATTTCCTCGGTGATAAACGGCATAAAGGGATGCAGCAGTTTCAGGATGCCGTTCATCACATAGACCAGCACCTGCTGAGCTGCCAGAGCAGTCTCCCCTCCAGCCTGCAGGCGGGTTTTGGTCAGCTCAATATACCAGTCGCAGAAGATATCCCAGACAAAATCATATAGCTTCTGGACCGCGATGCCCAGCTCAAATTTATCCAGGTTATCGGTGACCTCTTTGACCAGGTTGTTATAGATGGAAAGGACCCATTTGTCCTCAATGCAAAGCTCGCCCGGGAGCTCCGGCTTTGTCAGCTCGTCGGAAAGGTTCATCAAAATAAACCGGGAAGCATTCCACAATTTATTGGCAAAGTTACGGCTGGCATTGACCTTATCCTCAGAAAAACGCATATCATTGCCGGGGCTGTTTCCGGTGGCCAGCGTAAAGCGCAGGGCGTCGGCGCCGTACTGGTCGATGATTTGCAGCGGATCAATACCATTGCCCAAGGATTTGCTCATCTTGCGGCCCTGGGCATCCCGTACCAGACCGTGGATCAGTACCGTCTTAAAGGGCACTTCTCCCATGTGCTCCAGCCCCGAGAAGATCATCCGAGCCACCCAGAAGAAGATGATGTCATAACCGGTGACCAGGGTGTCAGTGGGATAGAAGTATTTCAGTTCCTCCGTCTGTTTCGGCCACCCCAAGGTAGAGAAGGGCCACAGGGCAGAGGAGAACCAGGTATCCAGGGTATCCGGATCCTGGGTCAGATGGGTACTGCCGCATTTGGGACAGGTCTTAGGCTCATCCATGGCGACTACAGTTTCTCCGCAGTCGTCACAATACCAGGCCGGGATTCTGTGTCCCCACCAAAGCTGACGGGAGATACACCAATCCTTGATGTTCTCCATCCAGTGGTAATAAATCTTGTCAAAGCGCTCGGGGACAAACTTGGTCTTGCCCTCCTTCACCGCTTCCACAGCAGGCTTTGCCAGAGGCTCCATCTTGACAAACCACTGTTTGGAAACTCTCGGTTCCACCGTGGTATGGCAGCGATAGCAGGAACCTACATTGTGGGCATGATCTTCCACCCGGACCAGATATCCCTGTTTGTCCAGTTCCTCAACAATCCGTTTTCTAGCCTCATAGCGGTCCAAGCCTGCATACTCGCCGGCATTTTCATTCATGGTAGCGTCATCGTTCATAATGTTGATGACAGGCAGATGGTGCCGCAGTCCCACCTCAAAGTCGTTGGGATCGTGGGCTGGGGTGATCTTAACTACGCCGGTTCCAAAATCCATCTCCACGTAGCTGTCCGCCACGATGGGGATTTCCCTGTCGGTCAAGGGGAGTTTCACCATCTTGCCCACCAGATGTTTATACCGCTCGTCGTCGGGATGGACGGCCACCGCAGTATCGCCTAACATGGTTTCCGGACGGGTGGTAGCAAGCTCCAGGTATTCGTCAGTGCCCACAATGGGATAGCGCAGATGCCAGAAGTGGCCCGCCTGCTCCTCATATTCTACCTCGGCATCCGAGATGGAGGTTAAGCAGTGGGGGCACCAGTTAATGATTCTTTCACCCCGATAGATGAGGCCTTTGTTATAAAGGTTGACAAATACGGTTTTGACCGCTTCGGAACAGCCTTCATCCAACGTAAAACGTTCCCTCTCCCAGTCGCAGGAGGAGCCCAGTTTTTTCAGCTGTTCGATAATGGTGCCGCCGTACTGTTCTTTCCATTTCCAGGCCCGCTCTAAAAAGCCTTCCCGACCCAAGTCCTCCTTGGTCAGGCCCTCTTTCTTCATGGCCTCTACAATCTTGGCCTCAGTTGCAATGGAGGCATGGTCGGTACCCGGCATCCACAGGGTAGAATATCCCTGCATCCTCCGGTAGCGGATCAGGATATCCTGCAGTGTTTCATCCAGGGCATGTCCCATATGAAGGACGCCGGTGATGTTTGGCGGCGGAATGACGATGGTATATGGTTTTTTGTTATGATCCACCTCAGCGTGAAAATATCCGCCGGCAAGCCAGAAGGCGTAGGTCTTGTCCTCCACCTGCTTGGGATCATACACCTTGCCTAATTCTTTTGCCATGTTGATGATTCCCTCCCATTTTTATCCGCCGGAATGGCCCGGCTTCCCTTATCAAAATACGCGCCTCACCGGCGCGCAGGGATTTGCAAATCTTTGCGCTTTGGCTTTCGCCCGTCTTTCTCATTCCGCGAGACAAAACAAAAGCCATTCTTATGCGCAAAATACTAAATTATATTATCCCTTAGGAAGCCCCTGGTGTCAAGTGGAATTTCTGGACTTTCCCCCATCAGAGCACTCCAATATTCCGCGATTTCAAAAGCGGGCAGGAATTGTTCTCCTGCCCGCTTTTGAAAGATGACTTATTTTTCGATCATAGTCCGCCACAGACCATGGAGGTTGCAGTATGCATAAACTGAAACCGGCTCGTCGTCTGTCAGCGCAAACTCTGCTTTCGGCGCCTCGTCAGGACACAGCCCCTTTCTCTGGCCGCCGTGTTTTGTCTCCAGGTAGATCCACTGGATAGAGTGCTCTTCGGTCATGGGATGATGGGTGCTGCCTACCTCTACAGAAACCTTGTCGCCTTCTACCTTGACCACCGGCAGGTGCTTTTCCCCTGCTGCCTCGGTGGAGTTGGCTACCAGTTCCTGCATAGGCTCACCACAACAGATGATGGGAACCCCTGCGTTATGGATCATTCCCACCAGGTTGCCGCAATGCTTACAGATGAAAAATCTTTGATCGTGCTGTGCCATAGGTATATCTCCTTTCTTTTTAGGACAACATGTCCAAAATTTCCTGTTTGCTTTTTGTCCCCACCGCATTTTTCACAATTTGGCCGTCTTTCACCACCAGCAGGGTGGGAATACTCATGACGCCATAGCGGGCAGCAAGCTCCGGCTCATCGTCTACGTTAACCTTGCCCACCTTGACCCTTTCTACCGTTTCCTCTGCTACCTGGTCAATGATGGGAGCCACCGCTCGGCAGGGTCCGCACCAAGGCGCCCAGAAATCCACCAGCACCGTCTTTTTCGCGTGGAGGACTTCCTCCTCAAAGTTTTCTTTGGTAAAGTTTTGAATTTTCATTGCCTTTCTCCTTTGGATCTATTTTCTCTCTGGTAGTGTGCCCATTCCAAGGAGATTTAGCAAAATGGAGGCCTATTCTTTCGTTTCTCTTGCTTGCTGGGGAATCGATTCCTGGGAGGTGTTTTCTTCCTGCAGCGCATCCTGCAAAAGCTTGCGCATAGGTGAAGATGTAGGAACATCTCCATCATTCTTCGGCGTCTCTGGCTTTTGGATCTCTGGATGTCTCTTTTCCCAGATCAACAGTAACACTAGCGCCGCGATTCCCACTCCAGAGATAATGCTTCCGACTACCACCTCGGCAGGAAGGAAGGTCAGGGTGATTTCATGCTCACCCGCCGGCAGATCGCAAGCCAGCAGAGCATCCATAACCCGATAGGTTTCTACCTTTTCGCCATCAATCTTGATGGTCCAGCCGTCCTCATAGGGGATAGAGGTATACAGCACCATATCTTCCGGGGCGTTCACAGTGGCGGTCAATTTGGTTTCGTTGACCTTTTCAAGGTTTACCTCATTTTCTTTGAGCTGCGGGATGGCCTCCTCAAACAGCTCCCGGTCAAAGGTATAGAAATAGGCGTCCTTGATATAGACTTCGCTTTCGGTCAGGGTCATGGTCAGCTCGAGAGTTTCCCCTGCGGAAAAATCTCCCATATTCATGATGTGATAGGTCTCATTGTCAAAAAAGGTATCCAGCCAGCCATCGTTGACCCAAAGGTTGACCTTCCGCTCATAATCAGAGGGGAAATAGCAATAGATCGGGCCGTCAATATTGTTCTGGATGGTATAGTCCACCTGAGCGGTCACCCCTTCGGTGATCGGCGAATATTTGATATGGTCTTCCGCTTGTTCCTCCTTGAGGTTGACAAGATCGGTATTTACAATTGTTGCCGGCCGGAAAAACTCCTGGTATTCGGTGCCCAACATGGCGCTGAGCAGCTGATTTTGCAGTTCAAAGGGGTTATCGTTGTCGATATCTACCTCTTTGACCTCCGACGCTGCCGGGAACACAATAGGCAGAACATTGGGGTTTTCATAAACGCCAATGCCGTTTTCCTCAAAGGCCAATTGATAGGGCTTGTCCATCGTCCCCTTGTCTAGGACATACTTGATACCGAAAAGAGAATCTACAATTTCGGTGGCGCCTAGGTACTTGGTCCAGTGTCCTCGGGCACTCATCCCCAGCTTGAGCATCATGTTAATGGCTTTTTCGTTGAGGGAAGAACTGGAATGGGACAGTCCATAAAGGCCTAAGGTCATATTGTCGTTGACCATGCGGGTAAAATTCTTCTCGCTCCGATAGAAACTGCCATCCCGCTCATACATCTCATCCACCACCGGCTGGGTGGGGTCCATAAACTCCCGGTAGGAAGTCCGGGTAGAGTAGACGATGTCCTCGTCCTGGGCCTGGATGGTATTCCAGGCAGAGGCGCCCATCTCCAAAAACACAGTAAAGACAAGTACTGCGGGAACCACAGCCTCTGCCTTATCCTTGTGCTGAAGCAAAAGCATCCCCACATAGATGGTAGCGGTGATTACAGCCAGCCAGATAGAGTTTTCTGGAGAAATATATTCAAAGGCAAAGTGATCGGTCAGAGCGATGAGGAAAAGCAGTCCTGCATAGCACTTGATAATAGAGGCAAAGGGTACCTCTTTGATCCGCTCAAAGGCCTCTCTGGCAAAGATGAGCAGCAGGAAACAGAACATGAAAGCGTAGCGGTAATTCAGCCAGTTAGGCACCGCAAAACCGTGCCACATAAGATCGATGGTACGCACATTCATGGAGATAAACATGATCCCCAAAATCCCCGCGGAAAGAAACTTTCTGCGCAGGGAAATATTCTTGTTGAGGAAATATAGCGGCAGCAGCACCAAGGTGAGCACACCGCAGTAGATCATGGGCAATCCTTCCGGCCGCAGGGTATCGTAGGAAGAGGGAAGGAGCTTGGAGAAAAACTGGAAAAAGTCAAATTGAGAAACCGGGCTAAAGTCAGGCGTGGAAAATCCCAGCTTGCCCAGGCGCAGGGAATACATGGTGGGCAGCAGAATAATAGCCGCAATGGCTACCGCGATGGCAGCGCCAAGCATGAACCAGCCAAATTTTCGGAGGAATCGGCGGAAAGTGCCCACTTCCTCCCGGCTGAAGTAGTAGTAAAGGAAATAGAGGAAACAGAAAATTCCCACCATGTAGCCGATATAGTAGTTGGCCAGGAAGCAAAGGGCCAAGGGGATGATAAACAGAGCAAACTTCCGTTTGTCTACCAAGCGTTCAATACCCCAAATAATCAACGGCAGGGCAATGAGACCATCCAGCCACATGATGTTATTGGCCTCCGCCACCACATAGGCCATGGTAGCGTACATGAAGGAAAAAATCAGGGTGGATATTCTGGAAGATCGCTTTTGATAGTTGAGATAAATGGCCATGGTCAATCCGCAAGAACCGATCTTGAGCAGGGTCATGGCCAGGATGGCCTCGGTAATCATGGTATCGGGAAAGAGCAGGGTTAAAAAGCTAAACGGGCTTGCCAGATAGTAGGCATACAGCCCCAGCATCTCTCCGCCCAGGGCCCGGGTCCAGGAATAAAGCAGGCCATCGCCGCCTAAAATGGCGTCCCGCATCCGCTCAAAGTAATAAACGTACTGGCCGTTTAAATCCAGTACCAAGAGAGAATTTTCCCCAAAGGGAAAGACAGAAAACAGCGCATAGACTGTCCACATAACGAGAATAGGGATAAAAAACGCGGCCACCAAATGGCCCTTATCCTGCAAAGGATTTTTTATTCGACGATGGTGCACGGGTAGCGCCTCCTGACGTTTTTAAGAATGATGGGGTGGTTGGATGTCTTCTGAAGATCTCGTCTTATCATCCGTGGTCTCACTGACGATATATCTTGGGCGGAACTTGACCTCATCATAGATGCGGGCGATATAGTAACCGATAACCCCCAAGCTAAACATAATGATGCTGCCGATGATGAGCAATAACAGGATGACGGTAGGAAAACCTGCCTCCGAATGTCCCAGCAGCTTGCTGATCAGCGTTTGCAGTCCTAAAACGACGGCAAAGACGAAAAATACAAAGCCACAGATGGTCACCGCCTGCATCGGCGCTGTGGAAAAAGCGGAAATAGAGCGGATCGCATAGCGGAATAACTGTCCCACCGACCATTTGGAGGTACCGGCATGCCGAGGCGGCACCTGGAAATAGACAACGGTGGTCTTATAACCCACCCAGCTGGAAAGCGCTCTGAAAAAGGTTTGCCGCTCCGGCATGGCATTGAGGGAATCCACCACCGGCCGGCCCATCAGCTTAAAATCAGAACAGTTTTCCAAATCGATCTTGCCCACGGCCTTAAGCAGTCCGTAAAACAGCTTGGAAAAACCTTTGTAAAAGATATTCTCTTTTCCCCGGGAAGATTTTCTCGCTTCCACCACATCCACATCATTATGCTCCCAGATGCGGTACATCTCCACAATGGTTTCCGGCGGATGCTGCAGGTCACAGTCCATGACCACCATGCAATCGCCCCTTGCCTCCTTCAGGCCGGCGAAGATGGCCCCCTCCTTGCCGAAATTGCGGGAAAACCGCAATCCACGAATTTGTGAATTTTGTTCGGCTTGCTCTGCAATGGATTGCCAGGTACCATCGGAGGAGCCGTCATCCACAAAGATCATCTCATAGGGGATGGAGGCCTGCTGCATATGTTTTTTGACTTCTGCGGCGGCGGCCGCTATATTCTCCTGCTCATTATAAGCAGGAACCACAATGGATAATAGTGGCACTACAAACTTCCTCCTCTACTTCTTCTTGAAAATCCACAGCTTGGAAAACACATAGTTGAGGACTATGACCACCACCTGGGCCATAATCTTGACCACCAGATCGTTCATGTGGCAGTAGTCCACCAGAATCACCAGCATTCCCGTGTCCACCACGCCGGAAAAAATCCGGGCGGCCACAAAGGAGAAAAGCTCCCGAAGGATGGCACGGGGAGATGTATCTTTGCTTTCAAAAACATAGATCTTATTGGTCACATAGGCAAAAAGGACAGATACCGCCCATGCAATGATGTTGGAGGCCACCATAGGCACCCCAAATAGATTTTTCAGTCCCAAATATACGACAAAGTTCACCAGCGTGGTCAACCCGCCGAAAAATACATACAGGACGATCTCTTTGTATTGGATGAGAAGTCCTTTGATCTTATCTATCATTTCCTATGTCCCCTGTTCCTCAGCTTGTCCACACCATAAGAGTGCCAAAATCATGTTTCATTTATCCCAGCCTCCAAAAAAATAGAAAACCAGGAGGATGCTCTTTTCATTTTAACATGGCCCAGGGGGATGTCAAGGCAAAACCTGTTAAAACACAGGAAAGGTCAGGGACCTGTGTCCCTGACCTTTCCTCGGTTCTGAAGGCTATAGAATAATGCAGATCAGCCCCGAGCAGCCCTCGTTAATAATCCGCTCGATGGTTTCCTGTAAGCGAATGCGGGCTTCTCCCGGCATGCGGTAGAGTTTGTTATGAAGTCCCTCATTGACAAGCTCATGGAGAGATTTTCCAAAAATGTTGGACTCCCAGATCTTTTGGGGATTTTCCTCAAATTCCTGAAGCAGATATCTAACCAGCTCTTCCGACTGTCTTTCACTGCCCACAATAGGATTGACCTCGGTGGTAATATCCGCCTTCATCATATGGATAGAGGGCGCCGATGCCTTGAGGCGGACGCCATACCGGCCCCCCTGTTTGACAATTTCCGGCTCTTCCAGAGAAAGCTCCTCTAGTGACGGCATAACAATGCCGTATCCGGTGGCTTCCACCTCTTCCAGGGCGCCTTTGATCTTGTCATATTCTTTCTTCACCCGGGCCAGCTCAATCATGCAGGGCATGAGCCCCGCTTCACCGTCGATCTGCAAACCGGTGGCCTCTCCCAGCACCTGATAGAACAGAGAGGCCTGTAGATGAATCCGCAGGCGGGCCCTGCCTACGCCGTAATCCAGGGAGGTCACATCCGAACCGGTGATGTACTCACATTCGCTGACGGAAGCAAAAGCGGTCTTGACCGCGCTCATATGGGTAATTCCCGCCGCGCAGCCCTGGATGGCCCCATAGGTTGCGGATTTCAGCCAGTGATCCTTCGGAAGTGTAACCAGCCATTTGGGAATCTCCACCGAAATTTCCTTGACGGGAAATTCCTGCAAAATGGTGGAGAGGATGTCTTTGATATCACTTTCCTCAATATCCAGACAGTTGACCGCCACCACTGGCACACAGTATTTTTCCTCCATCTGATCCCGCAGCTGTCTGGCTTGAGGCGTATTGGGGTACATGCAGTTTAAAAGGATAATAAAAGGTTTGTCGATTTCTTTGAGCTCCTTGATAACCCTTTCCTCTGCTTCTTCATACTCGGCTCTTGGTATATCGGAGATGCTGCCGTCGGTGGTCACCACAAGCCCGATGGTAGAGTGATCGCTGATGACCTTCTGGGTGCCGATCTCCGCCGCCATGTTAAAGGGAATTTCCTGCTCAAACCAGGGGGTTTTGACCATCCGGGGCATTTCGTTTTCTATGTATCCCAGGGAACTGGGGACAATGAAGCCCACACAGTCAATCAGCCGAACACTGAGCTCACTGCTTCCGTCCAGGCTGATAGAAACAGCTTCCTCCGGAATAAATTTGGGTTCGGTGGTCATAATGGTCTTCCCTGCAGCGGACTGAGGCAGCTCATCTACCGCCCGCTCCCGCCGGAAATCGCTGTCGATATTCGGGATGACCAACGTTTCCATAAAGCGTTTGATGAAGGTCGATTTTCCGCTGCGTACCGGGCCTACGACACCAACGTAGATGTTGCCATCGGTGCGCCGGGCAATGTCTGTATATATGTTACGGCTTTCCATGCCTCCAGTTCCCCCTTTGATCTTCAGTGTATGTTGTTAATCTAAAATCGGAATCAGGATCATGCCTCGTCTTCTCACCCTTTCATCCTCCAAGCCGTTTTCCTCCATGACCGCCTGGACAGAAGTATTAAAGCGTTTGGCAATATCCCATATATCCTCCGATTCATCTGCGTAGTAGATGGTCAATGCGCTGTCGTCGCCGTTTTTCTCTTTTTCTCCCGCCACCTCAATGTCGGTGAGAAGCTGCTGCTTCATCATGTCATAGACGCAGCCCATAAATTTTACGTCACAGCGCACTTCCAGATTCCGGGAACTGAGGGTGAAGGCATTGGAAATCACCGAAGCGTCCAGCTCACACACCGGGCTTTCTGGTACATTTTGCTGGCTGATATTTTCGCTGATGTCAGAGGAACGCTCCAAATAGATCGGTTCATTCTGGGCATTCATGGCAAAAAGGCTGACAGAAAGCCGGGCGGATACCACTACACAACCTTCTCCGGGTTTGCATGAGATAATCTCCAGCCGACTCCAGAGATCAACAATAACGCTGAGCTCTTCATCCAGGTCCAGCGTTGCTTTGACCATACTCTTTTCGCTGATAACCCCGGAAAGCTGCATCATAGTGATAGGGCTCAAGGAAGGCTTTATCTCGTGGGTGGTAGAGTAAGCGTCGCAGATCGCCGCCACTGTATTTTTCCGATATGCCTTGGCTGTTGCGCAGAGGGTTATATCGCCATCGATGACCCGAGTTTCCCCATCAATATCTGGTTGGGGCTGCATATCCCAGGAGATAGGCTCAAACCGCACGTCACATTGGCAATCCTCATCCACACCGGGCATATCCAGGATCTGGCTGATAGGGATGGTGTTCTCCATAACCTGGGGCCTGGGATCCTCCTCCGCCGCATACAGGGTGTGGATCATCAGCTCCCCTTTGGCCACGATTTTGCCGGTGATCACCTTGCAGTCGGTGGTATTGGCACAGAGTTCGCAGCGTATGATAGAAGAGATAGGAGGTTTTCCTGGGCTCAGTTCCAGTTCCTCCTGAATGGAAAACTGGCGGCTGACATAGCCCACCAGATCGGTGGCGTCAAAAGTCCGCCGGCGCAGCTGAACACCCCCACCCTCTGCATTTTCCATAAACTGCTCTTCTCTCGGTGCTGTTACCTTAACAAAGAGGGAGATGGCCCCCCGCACATCCAGACGGCGCTGGTTTACTGCCCGGCAGTTGGCATAATCCACCCGCGGGCGCACGATAATTACCGGATTTTCTGCCGATGTCTTGAGGTCACAGGATTTATTCAGGGTAATTTTGTGCTCACAGCACCGAATTTGGGAGTTGTCAGATAGATAATACACCATTACATTGACAAAGCCATCGATGACCAGCCGGTCCCCGTTCACACTGGTTTGGATGATTTTAGGGCAGATTTCGCATTTGAGGATGCGCAGAATATCCGGATAGTAGTCTGCCAGCACGATGTCGCATTCCAGAGATTGTTCCAGCGTTGTCTCTAAAACCACTTCATTTATGGTAACCGCCTGCTTTGTAACCTTCAAATCCATAAGGAAGCTCTCTCCTTCTTACTAGTCTTTTGTAACCTACCACATCTATATTCCCCCCCTGTCCCGAATATGCACCGTGTTCGTCCAAATCAGCACAGAAAAAGAGGATGCTTTCTCGCATCCTCTTCTCTCCCTTATGTAAAAAAGGAACGCCTTCGCGTTCCTTTTTCTTTAGGTTGGTTCCTTTTTAATTTTAAAGATCATCCTCAGGATTCCCGCGATAAACTTAGGGCTTTTGATCACTACGATTTTCATACCAAAACCTCCATCAAGACCGTCATATCCGCCCCTTGCTAACACCGCAGCGACCCGATCCCCACAATCAAAAGGCAGATCAGAGATACCACGGCAATAAACTTAAAGGAAAAGCAAAGCGCGATGATGATTCCCGCTCCAAAGGCTATGGTCAAGCACGTCAGTGCCCTGCGGTCCCTCCGACGTCTTGCGGACAATCGACCCACCACCCCTTAGAGTTTGTATAAAACCCGTTAAGCAACCGGTTCTGCTCCATTATACGCCGGCGGATTAGATTGTGTTCGAATCTCTTGCTAAAATGATGAGCAGAGCGCCATTTTTGACCGTAATCCGGGCCTTTGCCTCTAAAATTTCATTGCGGGCGCCCAGAGGGAAACCCTGGGTCAAAACCGCATCGGTCAGAGGGTATTTAACTCCCCGGAGAGTCACGCCCTCGCAGGTATCCGAATAAGAAAACAAGGAAAGTTTGAAGCCTTCTTTCCTTTCCACCTCCACTGTGGTGTTTTCCACAATGGTGGCAATGTTATCCGCATTCATCAGGTAGCCCTGACAGCCATGGCGGCATAGGTAACACAGCGCCTGTATGTTGGCATAGGTGTGATCCAGCGCGCCGCCCAGGCCGCCCAGCAATAAAAAGTAGTCACAGCCTTCCGCAATGCCCTGCTTAATCGCAAGCATGGTATCAGTGTCGTCTTTTTCCCTCTCATAGGTGAAAACCGGCGCGATATCGGGCACCTGATCCAAAGAGTCAAAATCCCCCAAAATAAGGTTAGGAGTAATCCCCAGCCTCTGGGCCAATTTGACTCCTCCATCGGCGCAGATAATATAATCCCCTTCCTCCACCAGCTGCCGCAGGCCGCGGGTATTCATCACAGGGGCGGCTGACAGAATGACACAGCGTTTCATCAGCATTTCCCTCCTTGGATCATTTCAGCTCCCACTCCTTGATATTTTTTGCATCCTCATAAAGTGCCCGGTAATTTTCATGACGGGAAATGGGGATCTTTCCTTCCTCTACAGCGCGGATGACTGCGCATCCTTTTTCACAGGTGTGGGAACAACCGGTAAATTTACACTGGGGAATATACTCCTCAAACTCTCGGAAGCAGTATTGGAGCTGATCTTTGAGGATAACCTCGCACCGTTCTAAATCCACCGAGGAAAATCCCGGCGTATCCGCAATGTAGCCGCCTTCAGGAAGTTCATAAAGCTCCACATGGCGGGTGGTATGCCGGCCACGGCCCAGTTTTTGGCTGATATGGGCGGTTTCCAACTGCAGCCGCTCATCAATGCGGTTGAGCAGGCTGGATTTTCCCACACCAGAGTTACCGCAAAAAGCACTAAGCTTCCCTTGCAGATATGCTCGGACCTGGTCCACTCCCTCCCCTGTCTCATTGGAAACCACAAACACATCAAAGCCGCAACCGCGGTAAATATCCGCAAAAGCCACAGCCTGATCCTTCTGTAAATCCGCTTTGGATATCACCACCGCTGGATCAATCTCCTTGTGCTCAGCAATCGCAATCAGCTTATCCAGTACCAGGGTATTGGGTGCCGGTTCATCAATGGAGGTTACAAGTATCAACCTGTCGATATTGGCTAATGGCGGACGAACCAGGAAATTTCTCCGAGGCAGGATCCGAGTTACATACCCTTTCCCCTCCTCTGTGGGAGAAATTTCTACCTCATCCCCTACTAGGGGGGTCTGTTCAATTTTTCTAAACTTTCCTCTTGCCCTGCATTCAAACAAGGCTTGGGTGGTTTTTACATAGTAAAAACCACCCAATGCTTTGACAATCAGTCCTTGAATATTCTTCATGTTCATCTTTCTTGTTACTACTAACCGATGGAAGGTGTGGGATCGAATCCGGAAGAATTGTCCACAATGGTTTCGGCCGAGTTTTCGTCGAAGTTGACCGACCACTCCATATAGAGCTTCCCGTTGAGATAAATTTTCACATCTCCAACACCGGTGCCCACAAAGTATCCCTGCCACGACTGATCCTCACTGGGGATCACCGTCTCATCATAGACAATCTCGTCATTGAGGGTTGCCGTCAAATTGGTCTCGTATTGATAGCTCATGGGCAATGGCACAAAAACCCTTGCCTCATTCCCCTCCTGGGTTTGCGTCGATTCACTTTCACTAGAGCCGGAAATGGTCAATGTGACGGCGCTGCCCGACGCAATCTGGGTACCTGCCGCAGGATCCTGCTGGATGACAGTTCCCGCAGGCCGATCGCTGCTGGGATCGGTATTGACCTTGTTGACCTTTAAGCCGCTTTGCTGTAAAAGGGTACGGGCAGTTTCCAGCTGGATGCCCGTGACATTGGGCATGTCAATGAGCTTTTCCTCCGGGCCCAAGCTTACATACAGGATAACAGATGTTCCCGCATCCACTTCCGATCCTTCCACCGGATCGGTTCGGATGACATTCCCCTCTGCCACGCTGTCATTGTATTCCGTCTTCTGGCTGACCTCCAGCCCCATATCCGTCAGCTGTCCGGAAGCCAGTGTCGACTCTACGTTGGCCAATGTAGGAATGGTGATGACCGTCTTGCCGCTGGAGACCTTTACCTTGACCTCCGAACCCACCCGGACGGTTCTTCCCGCCTTTGGGTTCTGTTCGAAGATGATGCCCTTATCATAGGTATCATTGGGTTCCTCAATCTCCACTACAATATCAAAATCTTCATAGAGCTCATCATTGACAATCATATCATAGGTCAGCCCTACAAAATTCGGCAGTACCACTTCTTCTACGCTGGCAAAGGGATTGGCGATCCAGATCATACCCGCCACAAACAGGATGGCAATGACCACAAACGCCAAGGTGATGCCGCCCATAATGGGAATGGCCGGCGATTTCTTTTTCACCGCATCCTCCGTTTTCTGTTTGCGGGCGCTGGCAATAGCCTTTTGGTACTCCGGCTGCTGCTGCATATATTTATACTCAAACTGAATGGAGGGATTTTTCTTAAATTCATCAATGTCCCTGAGCATCTCCGCTGCGCTCTGATAACGGCGGCTGCGGTCCTTCTGCATGGCCCGGACGGTAATCTCCTCCAATCCCTCAGGGATATTGGGATTAATCTGCCGCGGGCGCTTAGGCTGGGCCTGAATCTGCTGAATGGCCACCGTCACCGGGCGGTCTGCATCAAAAGGCAGTTCTCCTGTCAGCATCTCAAAGAGCATAACGCCTACGGAATAAATGTCCGTCTTTTCATCGGTGACCTCACCGCAAGCCTGCTCCGGGCTGATATAGTGAACGGAGCCAATGGCCCGGTCGGTGATGGTTTTGGTCTCGCTCCGGGCAAAACGGGCGATGCCGAAATCCATCATCTTGATGGTGCCATCTTCTAACAGCATAATGTTCTGGGGTTTAATATCCCGGTGAACAATGCCTTTATCATGGGCATGCTGAAGGGCGCGGAGAATCTGCACTGTGAAGTGGACCGCTTCCTTCCATTTGAGCACATGCTGCTGCTCAATATATTCTTTCAGGGTGATGCCATCGATGTACTCCATAACGATCGCATAAACTTTGTCGGCAAAGATCACGTCATAGACCTTGACAATATTGGGATGGCTGAGCACAGCAATGGCCTTGGACTCATTCTTAAAACGGCGAAGCAATTCCTCGTTGGACAGATATTCGTCCCGCAGGATCTTTACCGCTACTGTCCGGTTGGCAGCCCTGTCATGGGCTTTATAGACATTGGCCATGCCGCCGACGCCGATGAGTTCCTGGATCTCATAGCGTCCATCCAGTTTTTTGCCGATGTACTTATCGTTTCTATCCATCAAAGCAAAATCCTCCTGCCCTTACTGTGTGATGACGACAACGGAGATATTGTCCTGTCCGCCATGTTGGTTTGCCTTTTCCACTAAACGCCGGGCGCTCAACTGGGCATCTTCGCTCATCAAGGTCGCGTGAATTTCCTCATCGGTGACGCAGTTGGTGAGCCCGTCGGTACAAATCAGTATTTTGTCATCATCTGCAAGGGTAATCTCATTGTAGTCGATCTCAATATCACTTTGCACTCCCACCGCTCGGGTGATGAAGTTTTTGTTGGGATGGCTTCTCGCCTCTTCTTGGGTGATTTCTCCCTGCTCCACCAAAAACTGAACAATGGAATGGTCCTTGGTGATCTGTTCCAATGTTTCCCTACCTACTTTATAGGCCCGGGAATCCCCAGCATGGGCAATACACGCCGTATCCCCGCTGATAATCATCGCTACTACGGTGGTTCCCATTCCCTTGAGGTCCTCATCGTTTTGCGCCATGTCATAGATCATTGCGTTGGCAGCGCTGACCGCGGTAAACAGCACAGAACGGATGGAATTTAGCCCCATCTCCTCTTTGTAATGGCTGACAATATTTTTAGATATAATCTGTACCGCAGTCTCACTGGCAATCTTGCCGCCGCTGGCTCCACCCATGCCGTCACAGACCACAGCCCACAGGGTATGTTCCCCGATGGTCCCAGCCTGTAGGCAGTCCTGGTTATTATCCCGGATCAGCCCGGCATCGGTTTCGCTGATTATCCTATACAAAACTACGATTCCCCCTCTAATGCCTGCTGCCGCCGCAGCTGGCCACAGGCAGCATTGATATCGGAACCAAGTTCCCGTCGGACCGTGGTTGTCACACCATAGCCCTCCAAAATATTGGCAAATTTTCGAATACTTTTTTTTGAACCTTTCTTAAAGCCCCGCTCTTTGACCTCGTTGACGGGGATTAAGTTGACATGACAGTTCTTCCCATGCATCCGCCGGCCCAATTCCCTGGCTGCATCCACACTGTCATTGACACCGCCCACTAGGGCATATTCATAGGAAATACGCCGTCCTGTTTTTTCAAAATAACGGTCGCAAGCTGTGAGGAGCTCATCCATATTCCATCTTTTATTGACCGGCATCATCTGATCCCGGATGGCGTTATTGGGCGCGTGAAGGGAAATAGAAAGGGTCAGCTGCAGATTTTCCTCTGCCAGTCGGTCAATCATGGGTACAATCCCACAGGTGGAAAGGGATACATGCCGCAGGCTCATATTCATTCCCTCCTTACTGGAGAGAATCCGCAGAAAACGGAGGACATTGTCATAATTGTCCAGCGGCTCGCCGATCCCCATGAGCACCACGCTGTTCACCTTTTCCCCCGAATCCCTCTGGGCGGTATAAATTTCATCGAGCATCTCCGAAGGGGTCAGATTCCTGGCCAGTCCCGCCAGGGTAGACGCGCAGAATTTGCATCCCATCCGGCAGCCTGCCTGGGTAGAAATGCACAGGCTGTTGCCGTGCTGATAATGCATAAGAACGCTTTCTACCATCTGTCCGTCCCGGAGCCTATAAAGATATTTTATCGTACCATCTAGGGAAGATACAAGCTTTTTTGTGATTTTTAAGAAATTTATGTAAAACTTCTTGTCAAGGGCTTCCCTTCCCGCCTTAGAAATATTGGTCATTTCATCAAAAGATTCGACCTGTTTTTGGTGTAACCAGGAAAATACTTCCTTTACCTGGAACTTTTTTAACCCCAATTCCATCAGCAGAGGTTCCATCTCCTCCAGAGACAGGGATTTGATATCCATTTGTCCATTTTCCACGATGAAATCACCTCAGCTTTGTAAATACAGCGATAAAGAATCCGTCAGAACCCATATCCTCCGGAAAGATGGTTACCTGGTGGGCCGATTCCCTTGGAGGGAAAAGCCGGTCAAAACACGCAGGCAGGGCACATGGGCCAAATTCCGGATGCTCCTGCAAAAAACGCTCTGTATTCTTTTCGTTTTCCTCCCGGCACAACGTACAGGTGGAGTAGAGCAGTCTGCCTCCCACCTTTACGTATTTTGCGGCGTTTTCTAAGATTTTATACTGGATAGACGGCAGCCCCAAGAGGGACTGCTCCTCCTTGTACTTGATCTCCGGTTTTCTCCGGATAATGCCTAGCCCCGAGCAGGGCACGTCGCACAGCACCCGGTCAGCTGCGGGAAGATCTTCACGGAACCGGGAGGCATCGCCTAACGCGGATTTTATGCAGTCAAGGCCCAGCCGCTGGGCCCCCTCCGCAATGAGGTTGATCTTATGCTTGTGAATATCAAAGGCCAACAGTTCCCCTCTGTTTTCCATCAGCTGGGCCATGGTAAAGGCCTTTCCTCCCGGGGCAGAGCACAGGTCATAAACCCACTCTCCCGGCGCAGGGGCCATGGCCCTGGCGCACAGCTGGGAGGCCAGATCCTGGACATGGAAAAGCCCCTCCTGAAAAGCGGATAGGCTCCCCATCTCTCCCGTTCCCGCAAGGGCAAGGGCATTTTCAACGCCCGGCACCGGTTGTGCCTGCACCCCCTCCGCTTCCAAACGGGAAATGAGGGAAGGCATGTCCGTCTTAACTGTATTGACCCGGATATAGAGAGGCGGGCGGCCCAGAGAAGCTTCCAAAATCCCCCTGCACCGGGAGGGGCCGTAGCTTTTCAGCCACCGCTCTACCAGCCATCGGGGACAGGAATAGCGCAGGGACAGATGTCCCGGCAGGTCGCTCTCCTCGTCGGGGAGAGGCAGCTTCTTTTCAGCCCGCAGCACGCTCCGCAACACCCCGTTGACAAAACCGGAGGCTTTGGACAGGCCCAAGGCCTTGATAAGATTGACACTTTCGTTGACGGCGGCGCTGTCCGGAACGCTGTCCATATAGAGCATTTGATACAGCCCCATCTGCAACGCTACCCGCACCTGGACCGTCAATTTCTCCAGCGGCGTTTTGGAGTAGGCACCGATCACCCCGTCCAGTGTCAGCAACCGCTCCAAAACGCCGTAAAAAAGGGCCGCCGCAAAGGCCCTGTCCCGGCGGGGAAGCCCGCTTTGGGAAAGTAAACTGTCTAGGGAAAGGTTGGAATAGCCGCCTTTTTGTTCTACTTTGATGAGAGCCTTTGCCGCAGCCATCCTTGCTTTATCCATCCAGTCCCCGCCCTCCTGTCGTTCTTTCAAATGCCTGTATATTGTCTTCTAATCTCTGTTTCTTCGGTTTGCCAAGAGCACCAGACGCAACAGCTGCGCCAAAGAGACCAGCAATGCTGCCACATAGGTCATGGCCGCGGCGCTAAGCACCCGTTTGGCCCCCTGAAGCTCTCCTTCATCTAACATGCCGCTTTCTCCCAATACGGCAATGGCCCGGCGGCTTGCATTAAACTCCACCGGAAGGGTGACAATCTGAAAGACCGCCACCGCCGCAAAAAGAAGGATACCGGCAATAACCAGAGGCCGGGCGCTCATAAGAAACCCAATAATAACGAGAGGAATTGAAAGAGAAGAGCAGATGTTGGTTATCGGGACCAGGCCATTGCGTATTTTGATGGGGAAGTAATTCACCCCATACTGAACCGCATGGCCTGCTTCATGGGCCGCCACTCCCAGCGCCGCCACCGAAGGAGAATTGTACACACTCTGGGACAACCGGATCACATTGGTCCGGGGATCATAGTGATCGGTAAGCTTTCCTCCCGTCATTTCAATCCGCACCCCATACAGCCCATTCTGATCCAGAATCCGGCGGGCTGCCTGGGCCGCCGTAATCCCCTGCCGGGCATACACCTGCTCATACCGGTTGAAGGTGGATTTCACCTTCAACTGCGCCCACAGGGAAATGAACAGAGCCGGCACCACCAGAATCAAATAATAGTAATCATAGGGATAAAAGAACATGCCCTACCTCCTCACGCAGTACTGCTGTATGGCATTGTACGCCCCAGTTTTGGATAGTATGTGAATAAGGATGAAAAAAATGCGAAAATCATTCTCCCAGTTTCTCGCCTTTTTTGAGGTGATATCCCCGGAGGAAATCCGCTGACGCCATTCTTTTCTTTCCCTCCAAGGCGATTTCCAGAAACTCCACGGCCCCGTCTCCGCAACCGACAATGAAGCGCTTTTCATCCAACACCTCTCCCGGCTGCCCGGTATACCCCGGGATTTCCTTGGCGGCATAGACCTTGAGCACCTTGCCCCGAAGCTTTGTGAAGGCCACAGGCCAGGGATTGAGCCCCCGGACCAGGTTATGGATTTCTCTTCCTGTCTTTTGAAAGTCCAGAAGCGCCAGCTTTTTATCCAGCATGGGCGCATAGGAGGACGCTTCATCCTTTTGAGGTTCTCTGGCTACATCACCCTTTTCAAAAAGGGAGATGGTCTCCATCAGACATTGGGCGCCCAGTTTTTCCATCCGCTCATAGAGTTCTCCGGAGGTTTCATCCTCCCCGATAGG
>CAJFSX010000028.1 GCA_904419775.1 Candidatus Pararuminococcus gallinarum
CGGCACCTGGAACAAGCCCGGTGTCCACAACATTGAGGAGTTCGATCCCGATCCCTTCATGGAGGCCCTCAACAAGTGGGGCCTGCCCTGGAAAGAATCCTTTGATCCGGAGCTGGTGGACTGATGGAGCGTATGGACCGCCTCCCCACCCCCTGCTATCTGGTAGACGAGTCCCTCATCCGCCGCAATCTGGAGATTTTGGCCGGCGTCAAGGAGCGCACTGGCTGCAAAATCCTCTTAGCTCAGAAAGCATTTTCTATGTATGCTCTCTATCCCCTCATCGGGAAGTATCTGGACGGGGCTACAGCCAGTGGCCTTTTCGAGGCCAGGCTGGGCCGGGAAGAGATGGGCAAGGAAAACCATATCTTTTCCCCAGCCTATCGGGAGGATGAATTTGATGAGATCACGGGGCTTTGCGATCACATCATCTTCAATTCCTTTGCCCAGCTGGAAAAATTCGGTTCTCAGGCTCTAGCGGCCGGCCGGGAAATCGGGCTTCGCATCAATCCGGAATGCTCTACCCAGGATCACGCCATCTATGACCCCTGCTCCCCCGGCTCCAGGCTGGGGGTCACGGCGGAAAACTTCCGGCCAGAGCTTCTGCAAGGGGTGTCGGGGCTTCACTTTCACACCCTCTGTGAACAGGATGCCGACGCCCTGGCCCAAACGCTGGAGGCGGTAGAGGCCCGCTTTGGGGAATATCTTCCCCAGATGAAATGGCTCAACTTCGGCGGCGGCCATCACATCACAAGGGCGGATTATGACATTGACCTGCTCTGCTCCCTCATCAGCCGTATCCAGGAAAAATACAGCGTCCAGGTCTATCTGGAACCTGGGGAGGCAGTGGCCTTAAATGCGGGATTTCTGATCACCACCGTTTTGGATACCGTTCACAATGGCATGGATATCGCCATTTTAGATTCCTCCGCTGCCTGCCATATGCCCGACGTGCTGGAGATGCCCTACCGGCCTCCTCTTCTGGACTCTGGAAAGGCTGGAGAGCGACCTTATACCTACCGGCTCACAGGACCTACCTGCCTGGCTGGAGACGTTATCGGGGACTACAGCTTTGATGCTCCCCTCGCTCCCGGGGACCGGCTGATCTTTGGTGATATGGCCATCTATACCATGGTAAAGAATAACACCTTTAACGGCATGAACCTGCCCGCCATCGTCCTGCGCCATGAGGACGGGTCCGATCAAATTCTGCGCACCTTTGGATATGAAAACTTTAAATGCCGTTTAGGCTGATACAATCCCCCTTCCTTCGGGAAGGGGGATTTTTCTTTATAGAAAGTATTTCTTACGATTTACCAGTTCCTGCTTGTTTTTCTCCCCTGCTTGCTGTATGATAGGAGCGTCAATCTAGACGGTGCCGAAAGGAGCAACACCATGGAAAAACTATTGGAGATGGAGGGGGTTAGCCTCTCCTTCGACAAAAAGCCAGCCCTTGCGGACCTGTCCTTTCAGGTCAAGCGGGGAGAAGTTTTTGGCTTTCTCGGACCCAGCGGTGCTGGAAAAACCACCACCATCAAGCTGCTCACCCGCCAGCTGCGGGCAGACGCCGGTTTTATCCAGGTCTTTGGAGAAGATATCGGCGCTTTGAGCCAGTCCGCCTTTGACCGTATCGGCGTCCTCACCGACAACAGCGGTCTGTATGAAAGGCTCAGTGTCTTTGAGAACCTGAAGGTATTTGCAGATCTCAAAGGCATCCCTTCTTCCGCCATCTATGAGGTGCTGGAGCGGGTGGGGCTTAAGGATGACAGCAAAAAGTCCTGCAAAACCCTTTCCAAGGGGATGAAGCAGCGGCTTATCCTGGCCCGTGCTGTGCTCCACAAGCCGGAGCTTCTCTTTTTAGACGAGCCTACCGCCGCCCTGGACCCTGCTACCACCCAGGAAATCCACCGGCTGCTGCGGGACCTCAACCGGGAGGGAACCACCATCTTCCTGACCACCCACAACATGGAGGAGGCTGATAAGCTCTGTCACTGGGTCGCCTTTCTTCACCACGGGCATATTGTGGAAGGCGGTCCGCCCCAAGAGCTCAAGCTCAAATACGCCAAGGAGCAGATTGTGGCCCGTACCGCTGAAGGCCGCACCATCACTGTGGAAAAATCCGCCGCAGGGCTTTCTGACCTTCTCACCCAGCTGGGTCAGGAGAAGCTTTTGACCCTGCATTCCTCCGAGCCCAACCTGGAGGAGATCTTTTTGCATCTGACAGGGAGGGAATTGTCATGAAGATTCAGCTGCGCAAAGTAATCGCACTATTCAAAAAGGACATGAAGGACACCAGCAAAAATGTGAATGTGATGATTTTGCTGGTTCTCCCCCTGCTCTTCACCTTCCTGTATCAGTTTATCGACCTTGGCGGAGAGGGCATGCCCAAGGAGTTTATCCTGTTTATCTCGGTGCTCATGAACCTGTGCCTGGTGCCCGTCTCCTTCCTCTCTATGATTATCGCTGAGGAGAAGGAGAAAAACACCCTGCGCACCCTTATGCTCTCCAACGTCTCCGCCGGGGACTTTCTGCTCAGCAAATCCCTGGTGACCTTTCTCTATATGCAGGTGGTCAATCTGCTCATCTTCTTCATCATCGGCCAGGATATGTCCACCCTGCTTCCCTTCCTGGGGATTACCACCATTTCCAGCTTCTGTATGATCTTTATCGGCGCCGTGGCAGGCCTTGTCTCCAAGGATCAGATGTCCACCAGCCTGGTCACCGTCCCCTTTATGCTCATCTTTCTCATTCCGCCCATGTTTGAGGCCGTCAATCCCATTTTTGCCGCCATCGCCCGGTGGGTTCCCACCACCGCTATGATGAACCTGTATTTCGGCACTGAAGGCGGGCCATGGTATGCTACCATTTGGTTTCAAGTGTTGGTCATCCTCCTGTGGACAGCGGCCTCCGCTGTGGCGTTCGGCCTCATCTTCCGCAAGAGAAGCCTGGACAATTAGGGTAGATCAGCTCTCTTTTATAAAAACAAAGCGGCGCCGGGAGATACCCGGCGCCGCTTTCACTATAGCAGAGGCTGGTTTTCCACCGTCACATCCTGGCTGGTGGAAAAGCTTTGGTAGGAAACCATCCCCAAGACAAATTGGAATAAAATAAGCAGGGCCATGATTCCCAGAACAATGGCAACCGCCTTCCAGATTCTGCGGCTTCTCCTGTTTCTCTCCGCCATGGTTTCGTTGAGCCGTTCCAGAGCCTGGGCCAGCGCATCTTTGTCCTCCGGCTCCTCCACCGGACTGCCCAACAACACAGCCACGGTAGTTTCCAGAACTTCCGCCAAGCGCACCAGAAGGTCCGCGTCGGGCACCGACCGGCCCTGTTCCCACTTGGACACCGTCTGCCGGACCACATGGAGCCGGGACGCCAATTCCTCCTGGGTCATCCCCTTCTGTTTTCGAAGGGCCTTGAGATTTTCACTGAACATGAATTTGACCTCCTTTCCCCCTCATCATAGGATAACCTGGCCGCAACAGCAAGCAACGCAGATGCACATTTCCGCCCTTTCAAAAGCCCCGCCTATAAAAGGTGGGGCTTTTTCACCTTCTTATGGGCCAAAGCCGCTCAGATCTTGGCAGCGTGGGCAATTTTGCAGTTCATCCTTTGCTGCAGCCAATGGGAAGTTATGAGCAAGGCGCAGAAGAATTTATTTTTCCTTTGCAAACTGATAAGCCAGATCGACCCAGGAGAAAAACTCCCCATCCAGCTCTTTCTCCGAAGCGATGACCAAATGATGGGTCCATCTCCCCGGATACGGTTCCGTTTTCACCGCGATTCTATGGGATTCCAGGGGCATAGGCAGCCCCAGGGTTACCACGATGTAATTTTCCGGCAATTGCGCTTTTTTCTTCACCCTGGCAAAAGACACACAGGCATATACGCGGCGATTTGAAAAGGTGATCTGTGTCTTCTGCACCCGAAACGTCGTATCCGGATAGATTTGAAAGAGCTTTTTGACAAAAGCTTCATACACCCCAAGCGCATTGGGATGTCCTTCGAAAAACATCATTTCGTCTATGCTCAGCTTTTCCATATCCTTTCCCCGTTTCATCTTTACAATGTGGTTTCTTTCTCCATTGGGCCGGGATTTGCTTGCCTAACGGCGACAAAACCCTGTCTCCCGGCAGCTTGCGGACTTTCTGCCGGACATCCTTTTGGATTCTGAGGATGTCGCAGACGGACCCATCCTCATTTTTGAGCCCCATGTTGACAATGCTTCCGCTATAGGGGACCCCGTCAAAGGCCGCCAGCACCTTTACACGGCCTCTGCCGCCCTTCCCTTTCTCACCGCTTTGTTGACCAGCGGTGGATATATCTTTCCAAAACTCATCTGATCTATTCCCTTCGCATCCATCTGCGTTCTCCTTTGCCCATTGAATTTCCGCGGCTATGGCCGGAAAAGGGTTGATCGCTATGGGAATATAGAAAAAGCCGGCCGGAGCTGTCCGGCCGGCTTCGGATCTATGTAATTTATTAGTTTAAACCACTTTCACCTCGGTGGACTTGCGGATTTCCCGCACCTGGTCTTCCGGCGCTCCGTCGTCGGTAATGAGCAGGTCGACGTCCTTCCACTCGCAAAATTCCATAATGGCGCTCTTTTGGAATTTGCTGCTGTCGCTGAGGACAACCGTCTTTTTACTGTGCTCCATCATGGCTTTCTTTACCTCGGCTTCCGCATAAGAAGGGGTGCAGGGCCCTTTTCTCCAGCTAAAGCCGTCGGATCCTAAAATAGCCACATCTACCCGCACTGTGTTGATGGCGTTCATGGTCCATAGCCCTACCAGGGCCATGCTGCTGCCCCGCATCTCTCCGCCCAGGGAAAGCACTGTATTTTCGGTGCCTGAAAGCAGGGGCGGCAGGTTGGCGGAGTTGGTAATAACGGTGATCCCCTTTTTCAAGGCCAACAGTTTTGCCAATTGGAAGGTGGTACTGCCGGAGTCAAGAAGGATGACGCTGTTGTCCTCGATATAGTCCAGCGCCGCCTTGGCCACCTTGGACTTGAGATCCATGTGCTCCATAAACTTCTCCGACAAAGGCCGTTCCAACAGCTCACTGGCGGCGATCGCCCCGCCATGGCTCTTTCTTGCTACGCCCTGACTCTCAAGGTAGATTAAGTCCTTTCGAATCGTTTCTGTTGACACATGGAACATTTCCGCCAACTCTCCGACCTTTACGCTGCCTTCAAACACCAACATTTGCGCAAGCTTGTTTCTTCTTTCTGCTGTGAGCCCGTTGGACACCTTTTTCACAACCTTTCCCATGGCATTTTGGGGTTACGATTATTGTAACATTGGGATTTTTCCCTGTCAATCAAGCCGGAAGAGGGAATTTCCTCTCCCCTTTCCACAAATCGCCCGCCTGTCCCGAAGTTTCCCCTTTCGGATTTGTACAGATTCACCTATCAACAATGCGCTTTCTTGACAGATAAAATAAATTCTGCTACGCTTATCCTATCTTTTTGAAAATATCAGCGAAAACCTGCCTGGGGAAGGGCAGGCATCAAACAAGGAGGAAACGAAAGTGAAATTAGCTTTTTCAACTTTGGGCTGTCCAGACTTTGACTGGTCGGACATCTATTCCATGGCCAAAGATTTTGGCTTCGACGGTATCGAAATGCGCGGCCTAGGCGACAACATTTTCTCGGTGAACGCCAAGCCTTTTCGCGAGGATAACCTTCCCAAGACCGTGGCCCAGCTACAAAAAATGCGGCTGGAGATCGCCTGCCTATCCTCCGGATGCAGCCTAAAATACGCTGATAAAGCTGAGGAAACTTACAAAGAACTTCTTACCTACATCGATCTGGCTTCCAAGTTGGGCACCCCTTATATCCGCATCTTGGCCGACCGCAACGCTGCCCCAGAAGGGGAGGTAGACGATCAGGTCGTCCTGGCCGCCCTGCGCCGCCTGATCCCCTATGCGGAAGAAAAGAATGTCACCCTGCTGGTGGAAACCAACGGCGTCTACACCGATACCGCCCGTCTGCGGGATCTGCTGGATCAGATTGACAGCGACAACATCGGCGCCTTGTGGGATATCCATCATCCCTACCGTTTTGCTGGAGAGGCTCCGGGACAGACGGTACAGAATCTGGGGGCTTACATCAAATATACCCATATCAAAGATTCTGTCATTGTGGATGGCAAGGTCTGCTATAAGATGATGGGAGAAGGCGACCTTCCCATTGACGACATCATGCTGGCGCTGCGCTCCATCAACTATGAAGGCTATATCTCCCTGGAATGGCTCAAGCAGTATGCCCCGGATCTCAGCGATCCCGGTATTGTCTTCCCCCACTTTGCCAATTTCATGAGCCACTATATGAGTTCTCCCGCCGAATCCCGGCGGCTTTATGACAACCACGCCAAAACCGGAAAATATGTCTGGCCGAAGGAACACCTGATTGACCTGACCTTCCCCCAGGTCTTAGACCGGATGGTGGACGAGTTCCCGGATCAGTATGCTTTCCGCTATACCACCCTGGACTACACCCGGACCTATTCCCAGTTTAGGGACGACGTAGATCAATTTGCCCGCGCCCTCATCGCCATGGGGGTGAAAACCGGCGACCATGTGGCCATCTGGGCCACCAATGTGCCCCAATGGTTCATCACCTTCTGGGCCACCACCAAAATCGGCGCTGTGCTGGTCACCGTCAACACCGCCTATAAGATCCACGAGGCGGAATATCTGCTCCGTCAATCGGATACCCATACCCTGGTTATGATCGATGGTTTCAAGGATTCCGACTATGTGGGGATCATCAAGGAACTGTGTCCGGAGCTGGCTACTCTGCCCAAGGGCCGTCCCCTTCACAGCAGAAAGCTGCCCTTCCTGCGCAATGTCATCACGGTGGATTCCAAACAGCCGGGCTGCTATACCTGGGAAGAGGCCCTGGAGTTGGCCGATCATGTTCCCATGGAGGCGGTGTATCGCCGTGCTGCAGCCATCCACAAGGATGACGTCTGCAACATGCAGTACACCTCCGGTACTACCGGTTTCCCCAAAGGCGTTATGCTGACCCACTACAACGTGGTCAACAACGGCAAGGCCATTGGCGACTGCATGGATCTTTCCACGGCAGACCGGCTGATGATCCAGGTACCCATGTTCCACTGCTTCGGCATGGTACTGGCCATGACGGCCGCCATGACCCATGGCACCACCATGTCCCCCATCCCCGCCTTCTCCCCCAGCAAGGGACTGGCCTGCATCAACCAGGAAAAGATTACCGCCTTCCACGGAGTTCCCACCATGTTTATTGCCATGCTGGGACATAAGGATTTTGATAAGACTGATTTCAGCTATATGCGCACCGGTATTATGGCCGGCAGCCCCTGCCCCATCAAGGTGATGGAGGATGTCATCGAAAAGATGAACATGAAGGAAATCTGCATCACCTATGGACAGACCGAGGCTTCTCCCGGCTGCACCATGAGTAAGACCACCGATTCCATTGAGGCCCGGGTCAACACTGTCGGCGGCGCTATGTACGGCGTAGAATGCAAGATTGTAGATCCGGAAACGGGAGAGGACCTGCCCGACAATGTGGACGGTGAGTTTGTGGCCCGGGGCTATAATATCATGAAGGGCTATTATAAGATGCCGGAGGCAACTGCCGCCGCCATCGACGCGGATGGCTGGCTCCACACCGGCGACCTGGCCCGCCGGGATGAAAATGGATACTATAAGATCACCGGCCGCATTAAGGATATGATTATCCGCGGCGGTGAAAACATCTATCCCAAAGAGATCGAGGACTTCATCTACACCCATCCCAAGGTCAGCGACGTCCAGGTCATCGGCGTCCCGGATAAGGACTATGGCGAGGCGATTATGGCCTGCGTCATCCTGAAAAAGGGGGAAACCATGACCGAGGACGAACTCAAAGAGTATGTCTCTTCCCACATGGCCAAGCACAAGACCCCCGCCTATGTGGACTTTGTGGACAGCTTCCCCATGAATGCCGCCGGTAAGATCCTCAAATACAAAATGCGGGAGCAGGCGGTGGAAAAGTTGGGCCTGCAGGCCGCCAACGCCATTGAAACCGCATAAACTTTTTATTTAGAAATAAAAGGAACCCTCCAATCAAAAATGGGGGGCTCCTTTTTTCTATGAATAAAATTGCCTGCAATTTTTCGACAGAGAATTGGAGGTTACTTTGTTATAATAATTTCTGGTTTGAGATTTTCCATATCCATCTTGATATAATCCAGCAAAACCTCATCAAAATGGATTGGGGATACCTGGTCACGATTGCATATTGCAATCAGCGCTTCCAGCTTGTGGCGGGAAAGATTGACATCATGAAAAATGTAGGTCTCTCCCTCTTGTTTGGCCACCACGTTCAGCATCGTGTAGGGACTTTGTCCCTCTTCTTCCCGTTGCTCTTCTACTACCTCGTAACTACTCATAGCTCAACTTCCTTTTTATTGAAATTTCTTTCTCATCTTTATCTATATTTTACTATATCTGTTAATAATTGTCAATCTTTGGTAAAAGAATAATTTGAAAAAATTTCATAATTTTCCTGTTTTTTCTTTAATATTTCATGAGGATTGACATTCACAAAAAAATTTTGTATAATAACACAAAAATTGAAAGGGGTAAGCGTGTGATTATTTTTTCTTGCTAACAAAGAAAAGGCAAATGCTGGCAGCCGCAAGCTGTCTGATTTCTTTTGCCCCAATGCAAGAAAGTAATCTGCTTCTCCCCATCTGATTAAGAAGTTCATCTGCGTTTTTTATCAGCGCGGAGGGGATATGGCTGTGTAAGCTGCAAGAAGTTTGCTTTCTTGCGGCTTATTTTATTTCTGGAGGCGGTTTTCATGTCTTTGATCAGCGTATCCCATCTCACCTTCTGCTATGAGGGTAGCTTTGACAATATCTTTGAGGATGTATCCTTTCAGATCGACACCGACTGGAAGCTTGGGCTCACCGGCCGCAATGGGCGGGGAAAAACCACTTTTTTAAAGCTGCTCATGGGGCAGTATGAATACAAGGGAACCATTTCCCACAGCGTCCGCTTTGACTATTTCCCCTTCGAAGTTTCACAGCCGGAGCGGATGACCTTGGACATAGCGGAGGAAATCCTTGACGGCGCCGAGTCTTGGCGGCTATTCCGGGAGCTTTCCCTGCTGGAGGTGGACAGCGAGGTCCTCTACCGCCCTTTTTCCACCCTGAGCCAGGGGGAACGGACCAAAGTCCTGCTGGCAGCCCTTTTCCTGCGGGAAAACAACTTTCTCCTCATCGATGAGCCTACCAACCATTTGGATCAACACGCCCGGCAGGTGGTGGCGGAGTATCTCAAAGGCAAGCGGAGCTTTATCCTGGTTTCCCATGACCGTGCCTTCCTCGACGGCTGTATCGATCACATCCTCTCGATTAACCGCTGCAACATTGAGGTCCAGCGGGGGAATTTTTCCAGCTGGCAGGAGAACAAGCACCGTCAGGATCAATTTGAGATGCAGGAAAATGAGCGGCTGCAAAAGGATATCCGCCGGCTTTCTGCCGCGGCCCGGCGGACCTCCGGTTGGTCAGACCGGGTGGAGGCCAGCAAATACGGGGAAGACGCTTTTGACAAGGGTTATATCGGCCATAAATCAGCCAAGATGATGAAACGGGCCAAGGTCATTGCCCGGCGGCAGCAGGAGGCTCTGGAGCAAAAGTCTTCTCTGTTAAAAAACCTGGACACATCTGAATCCCTTTCCCTGAAAAATCTGGACTTTCACAAAAAGGTGCTGGCCCAGGTCCAGGATCTATCCATCTCCTATGACGGCCGTCCTGTAACCGAACATCTGAGCTTTACAGTAGAGCGGGGAGACCGCATTGCCCTGGTGGGAAAGAATGGGGCGGGGAAATCCAGTGTCTTAAAGCTTCTGCTGGGGCAGGATATCCCCCACACCGGTCATGTAGCTGCGGCCCAGGGGCTGGTGATCTCCTGTATCCCCCAGGATACCTCCTATCTCCAGGGGGATCTCCGGGAATATATCGAAAGCCAAGGGCTGGACGAAAGCCTTTTTAAGGCCATTCTGAGGAAGATGGACTTTTCTCGGGAACAGTTCTCCAAGGGGATGGAGCAGCTCAGCGCTGGACAAAAGAAAAAGGTGCTCCTCGCCCAAAGCCTATGCCAGGAGGCCCATCTCTATCTCTGGGACGAGCCCCTCAACTACATCGATATTCTCTCTCGCATCCAGATTGAGGAACTGATCCTCAACTGCCGGCCCACCATGGTGTTTGTGGAGCATGACGCCGCCTTTCAGTCCAAGGTAGCGACCAAAATTATCCCTCTGTGATGCGGCTGGAAGCTATCCTTCAGATTCCAAAAGGAAGTTATTCATATTATCTAAAAATGGCGGTGGAATTCTATACTGGATATCCGAGGAATGTGTTGATTCCATGAATTTTTGTCAGAAATCTTTATTTTCCCCTTGATCTGTGCTATAAATAGAGATACCGCAAAAATGATCTGAAGAAGAAAGGGTTATCACAGTGAAAAAAAGAATTCTTTGTGCCGCCGCTCTCTGCGTCGCAGTTATGCTGGGCGGATGTGCAAGCAATGACAGCGGAAACGAATATGTAAAATTAGGCGAATACAAAGGCCTGGAAGTACAGGTAGAAACGCCCGTCGTCACCGATGGGGAAGTCAATGCCCAAATCGAGCGTCTTTTGAGCGATAAGTCCACCACCGAAGAGGTCACCGGCCGGCCGGTGGCAGACGGCGATGTGGTCAACATTGACTATGAGGGTCTCGTCGACGGCGAGGCTTTTGACGGCGGTTCCGCCGAGGGCTATGACCTGACCATCGGCTCCGGCCGTTTTATCGACGGCTTTGAAGAGGGGCTCATCGGAGCTGAAATCGGCGACCAGGTCAGCCTGAACCTCACCTTCCCCGATCCTTATGACAACAACCCCGATTTGGCAGGGGTCCCAGTGGTTTTCAATGTCACCGTCAACAGCATCCAGGAAACTGTCACGCCGGAATTGACCGATGAGTTTGTTCAGACCTTAGGCGATGAGTATCAGACGGTGGAAGACTACACTACCGCGTTGAAAAATTCCTTACTGGAACAAAAACAGCAGAGCATTGACTCCCAGACTATATCGGACCTTCAGGATATGCTGCTGGAAAACTGCGAAATCCTCCAGTATCCAGAAGGGGCTGTGGATGACTATGTGGCGGAGATGACCGACTACTATAACGAGTACGCCGCCGCCTACAGCATGACCTTGGACGAGTTTATGCAGCAAAACTATGGCATGACAGAGGAAGAGTTCAACGAAGAGGCCCAGACCGTGGCGGAGCAAAACGTAGGCTTGGAGTTGATCTATCAGGCCATTGCTGAGGCGGAGGGCATCTCCATTAGCGACGAGGAGTATGCAGAGCTCTGCACACAATATACTTCTGACTTCGGCTTTGAGACCGAGGAAGAATTTGTGGAGTACTACGGCGGTGAAGAAGAGGTCCGGGCCAACATGCTGGCGGATAAAGTCCTGGAATTTGTCGCTGACAACGCGGTGGAAGTGACCGCTTAAACCCAATAAAAAATCCCCGGGAAACCGGGGATTTTTTATGTGCTAGATTTGTTATCAAAATGGGTTCGGGAGAAAGCCTCACTCCCGGGCCCATTTTTCTATTGCAGCAGTTCTTCCAAAAGCCGCCGGATGACCACAGGGTTTCCCTTCCCCGCCGTCTTTTTCAGCACCTGTCCTATAAGGGGCTGGATGGCCTGGCGCTTTCCATTTTTGTAGTCAGAAACGGACTTCTCGTTTTCTATCAGCGCCTGCTCTACCAAGGGCCGCAGCACGCCCTCGTCGCTTTGCTGCCACAGTCCTTCCCGCTCTGCCAGCGCCTCTGGATCCTGATCCTCCTCCCACAGTGCCTGGATGAGGCGTTTTCCGGTGCCGGAGTTGATTCTCCCTTCCTCCAGCAGATCCGCAATCCGCCCCAGGTGGGCAGGGGCAATGGGAATTCTAGTTTCGCCCACCGGCAGCAGACGGAACACCTCGGAGGTAATCAGATGGGCTAGGTTTTTTACTCCTTTGGAGTGAGCAGCCGCCGCTTCAAAGTAGTCGGCGATCTCCCGCTGGGATACCAGCGCCTCCGCATCGGCGGCAGTCAGGCCAAAGCGTTCCAGATAGGCAGCCTTCCTCTCGTCGGGGAGGATGGGGATTTCCCCCTCCAGCCGGGCAATGGTGGTGTCAGACAGGACAATGGGCACAAGATCCGGATCGGGGAAATACCGGTAGTCGTTGGCGTTCTCCTTCCGCCGCATGGAGAAGGTCTTGCCGGTTTTTTCGTCGAAACGGCGGGTTTCCTGAACAATCTTTTCCCCTGCCTCCAGGGCCTCCACCTGGCGCTTGTATTCGTAGGTGATGGCCTTCTGGATAAACTGGAAGGAGTTGAGGTTTTTCATCTCGGTGCGGGTGCCAAAGGCTTTCTCTCCCCGCTTCCTCACCGAAAGGTTCACGTCACAGCGCAGGGAACCCTCCTGCATCTTGCAGTCGGAAACCCCGGTATAGAGCATAATGGCCCTCAGCTTCTGGACATAGGCCACCGCCTCCTCCGCCGAGCGAATATCCGGCTCGGAGACAATCTCAATCAGGGGGACGCCGCACCGGTTATAGTCACAGAGGGTGCCGCCTGAAGCGGTGTGGATCAGTTTTCCCGCGTCCTCCTCAATATGGATGCGGGTGATGCCAATCCGCTTTTCCCCCGCCTTGGTCTGGATGTCCAGCCAGCCGTGCTCACACAAAGGCAGGTCGTACTGGGAGATTTGATAGGCCTTGGGCAGGTCGGGGTAAAAGTAGTTTTTCCTATCCTCCTTGGAGTAGCGGGCGATGGTGCAGTGGGTGGCAAGGCCCGCTTTCACCGCATACTCCACCACCTGTTCATTGAGCACCGGCAGGGTTCCCGGCATTCCCATACAGACCGGGCAGCACTGGGTGTTGGGCGCGGCGCCAAAGGCGGTGGAGCAGCCGCAGAAAATCTTGGTCTTGGTTTTTAGCTCCACATGGACCTCCAGGCCGATGACCATCTCGTACGCTGTACTCATTTTTTCTCCCCCTTTCTCCACATTTCCAAGGCGTAGCCCGCCTGGTAGAGCTTGCGCTCTGAAAAGGCGGGGCCGATCAGCTGCATGCCGATGGGCAGCCCTTCCTTATCCTCCCCGCAGGGCAGGGACAGGGCGGGTACCCCGGCCATATTCACCGGCACGGTATAGACATCCCCCAGGTACATGGAAAGGGGATCGCTGACCTTCTCCCCGATACGATAGGCGGTGGTAGGCGCCACGGGGGAAAGGATCATGTCGCAGGAACGGAATACCCGGTTCATATCCTCCACAATGAGGGTGCGGGCCTGCAGCGCCTTTTTATAGTAAGCGTCGTAGTATCCGGAGCTCAGCGCGAAGGAACCCAGCATAATCCTCCGTTTGACCTCAGGGCCAAAGCCCTCGCTCCGGGTATTTTTATACAGATCGTCTATACTTTCGTAGTTTTCAGCCCTGAACCCGTACTTGACCCCGTCAAATCGGGCCAGGTTGGAGGAGGCTTCCGCACTGGAAAGGATATAGTAGGCGGGCAGCGCGTGGCCCAGGCTCTTCATGGAAACCTCTTCGATCTCAGCGCCCAGGCTGCGGTACGCTTTGGCCACTGCCAGGATGGCGTCCCGGATTTCCGGAGACAGCCCCTCCCCAAAATATTCCTGGGGGAGGGCAATCTTCATTCCCCTGACGCCCCCCTCTATCCCTTCGGCAAAGTCGCCGTAGGTCCGGTCAACGCTGGTGGCGTCCCGCTTGTCATGTCCCGCGATGGCGGTGAGGACCATCGCATTATCTCGCACATCCCGGGTCAGCGGGCCGATCTGATCCAGGGAGGAGGCAAAGGCGATGAGGCCGTAGCGGGAAACCAAACCATAGGTAGGCTTCATCCCCACTACACCGCAAAAGGCCGCGGGCTGGCGGATGGAGCCGCCGGTGTCAGAGCCCAAGGCATAGGCCGCCTCGTTGGCTCCCACCGCGGCGGCACTGCCTCCCGAACTGCCTCCTGGCACCCGGGAGGGATCCCGGGGATTGCGGGTCACCTTATAAAAGCTGTTTTCGGTGGAGGACCCCATGGCAAATTCATCCATGTTGGTCTTGCCCAGCATCACCATCTGCCGCTCCTGAAGCCGCTCCATCACCGCCGCATCATAGGGAGGGATGAAGTTGCCCAGCATCTTGGAGGCACAGGTGGTTTTTACCCCTTTGGTGCAGATGTTGTCTTTGATGGCCCCCGGAACCCCGGCCAAGGGATGCAGGATTTCTCCTGCCGCCCGGCGCTCATCCACCTTCTCGGCGGCGGCAAGCGCTATCTCCCCGGTGACGGTGAGATAGGCGGCGGTTTCCCCGTCCTTTTCCTCAATGGCTTCCAGATAGGCCTGGGTAGCCTCCACCGAGGAAATTTCCATTTTCTCCAACGCCTGGGACAGCTCATATCCTGTCATTTCTGTCAGTTTCATCTTTCTCCCCCCCTTACTCTTCCACCACTTTGGGCACATAAATATAGCCGTCCTGCGCGGTTGGTGTATTTTGCAGCAGTGAATCCCGGTCAAAGCTGGGAACCACCACATCCTCCCGGAACACATTTTTCATAGGAAGCACATGGGCGGTGGGCTCCACCCCCTCGGTATCCAGGGCGGAAAGCTGATCGGCAAAGGCGATGATGGCCGAAAGCTCCTGCTTCATGGTCTTTTTCTCCTCCGGGCTCAAGGTGAGCTTGGATAAATCGGCCACATTATCCACATCAATGTCCACGGTTTTCTTCCGGGAGCCTCCGGCGCCTTTGTCCGCCCTGCGTCGCTGGACCTCCCCAACGCCCAGGTGAAGGGCCTCCAGCTGCTCATCGTCCACCATTCCCGGCGCCCCTGTCAAGGGGCAGGAGGCGTCCTTGACCTTGGGGAAAGCGATGACCTGCCGCAGGGAGTCCTCCCCCAACAGCAGCATGGCCAGCCGGTCTAATCCAAAGGCGAAGCCGCCGTGGGGCGGAGTGCCATACTGGAAGGCGTGGACCATAAATCCAAACCGGTTTTCAATTTCTTCGTCGGTAAAGCCCAATGCCTCAAACATCTTCTGCTGAATCTGGTCGTCATGGATACGGATGCTGCCGGAACCCAGCTCCACACCGTTTAACACCACGTCATAAGCCTGGGCCCGAACCCGGCCTGGATCGGTCAGCAGATAGGGCACATCCTCAGGATAGGGCATGGTGAAGGGGTGATGGGTGGCTACAAACCGGCCTTCTTCCTCCGAATACTCAAACTGAGGGAAGTCGGTGACCATGAGAAACCGGAAGTCATCCTTCCGCCGCAGACCCAGCATCTCCCCCAAATCCAGCCGAAGCCGTCCCAGGGTATCCCGCACCTTGGCAAGGGTCCCGGCTCCAAAGAGGATAAAGTCGCCGGGCTTAGCGTCCACCCTTGCCAGTATGGCATCCATCTCCTCTTTGGTAAAGTATTTTGTCAGAATGGAATAGAGGGAACCATCGGGCTTTCGGGCAATCCAAGCCATGCCGCCGGCGCCATAGCTCTGGGCCTTGCGGGTGAGATCCTCAATCTGGGTGCGGGTAAAATCGGCGCAGCCCTTGACATTAATCGCCCGCACCACGCCGCCAGCGTCGGCCACCTTTCGAAACACCGAAAATCCGCAGGACCTGGCAATGTCGGTCAGATCCACAATGGGCAGATCAAACCGCAGGTCCGGCTTGTCGGAACCATAGCGGTCCATAGCTTCCTGCCAGGTCATCCGCGGGAATGGCCCCTCAATTTCCCGCCCCATCATCTGGCGGAAAATATGTTTAAAAAGCCTTTCCAGATGCTCCAGGATGTCCTCCTGATCCACAAAGGACATCTCCATGTCCACCTGGGTAAATTCCGGCTGCCGGTCGGCCCGCAGGTCCTCATCCCGGAAACACCGGGCCACCTGGTAGTATCGGTCCACACCGCCCACCATCAACAGCTGCTTAAAAATCTGGGGGGACTGGGGCAGAGCGTAAAACTCCCCCGGATGGACCCGGCTGGGCACCAGGTAATCCCGGGCTCCCTCCGGCGTGGACTTGGTGAGGATGGGGGTTTCCACCGCGATAAAGCCCATATCGTCCAGATAGCGCTCTGTGATCCCCTGAAGCTTATGGCGAAACCGCAGGTTGCGAAGCATATTCGGCCGCCGGATGTCCAGATACCGGTATCTGAGCCGCACCTCTTCCCGGACACTGCCCCCTTCCTCTATGGGGAAGGGCAGGGGCCGTGCGCTGGAGAGAAGCTCCAGCTTCCGGGCCCGCAATTCAATGGTGCCGGTGGGGATGCGGGGGTTGTAGGTTTCCTCATCCCTGATACACAGCGGCCCCTGGACGGCGATAACCGATTCATTTTTGAGTCCCTCCGCCAGAGCAAATTCCTCCGGCGAAAGATTGGCGGCGTTAAAAACCACCTGGAGGGTGCCTTCCCTATCCCTGAGATCGATGAAGATGACACCGCCCATATCCCGTTTGGACTGAACCCAGCCCATGGCTGTCACCGTCTGGCCTACGCTTTCCTCCCGGAATGCGCCGCAATAACCTGTTCTTTTCATCCGATTGACCCCCTTTATCCATTGGCCCATCCCAGGGCCGGTGTGTCTCTGTTTTGGCTGAGCCTCCACAGTGATCGCAAAATCAATGGGACAGCCATAAGCTTGCTTCAAATAAAAAAGGCTTTTCGTCCCCGAAAAAGGGACGAAAAGCCTTTGACTTCCCGTGGTGCCACCCAGTTTGAACTGCGCCTTTGCAGTTCCCTTTCGGCACAGGTCCTTGCTCCTATGCCCAGCGGCTGTAACGCTCCGCCTGCGGCTGGATCTACTCGCTTTTGCTTTCGGCCAGCAGCTCCGGGATGTTCTTCTTCTGGAAATCCGCGCCGGGCTTCCACCCTCCCCGGCTCTCTGTGGCTACCATTCCAAAATACTCTTCCCATCATCGCTTTTGATGCGGTAATTTTTCTTTATTATATCCCGAAAATCCGGAATGTCAAGAATTTTTACAGAATTTTTGCATCAAAGGACCGGTTCTTCCACCGGTTTTAGCTGGTCAGCGGGGGCATTGACCATCAGCTTTTCCCTCCATTTCCCGGTACGGAACCGGATCAGGAATACCACCGCTCTGACACATTCATCCAGGGCCATGGCAATCCAGATGCCCACCAAACCGTATCCTAAAACAATGCCGAAGAGATAGCCTAGGGCGACAGCCACACTCCACATAAAGACGACGCCTACCGCCACCGGCACCTTCACATCTCCAGCGGCTACCAGACACCGGCTCATGACGATGTTGACCGCCCGGCCAAGCTCTAAGAGAAATTCTACCAGAATGATTTCCCTGCCTAGGGCATGGACTGCCGGGTCATCGGTAAAGAGGGAAAAGATCCAATCACTTCCAAGGAAGATGACCAGGATCAGAGAGAGGGATGCCAAAATAGATATCCCCAGGGTTCGTTTCACCCGATAGCTCACCCGATCCAGCTGTCCTGCTCCGATGAGGTAGCCCAAAGCGATTTGGGTGGCCTGGGCAATGGCCGTGGTGTAAACATAGGCCACATTGGCCAGCATACTGCAATAAACCTTGGTGGCGATGACCGTCGTACCAAAAATGTTGATCAACCCCAGGATTACAATCTGAGACAGGTTATAGGAAAGCTCCTCCCCGCAGGAGGGCAGTCCAATAAAGAGCAGCTTTTTGGCTGTATCCTTTGGAAAAGGACGAAAATAAACGGGAGAAATCCCAATTCCCGTTTTTTTCAGGAAAAGGAAAAAGACGATGACCAGACCAATGAACTTGCTGATATCGGTGGAAATGGCCGCCCCTACAATGCCAAGACGGGGGGCGCCCAAAAGTCCGTTGATGAGGATGGCGTTGCCCACAATATTGAGCAGGTTCATGATGAGGGATACCATCATCACATGTCCCAGCATGGCAAAGGAGCGCAAAATGGCTGCAAATGTCATATAAAGGCCCTGGATGAGGATACAGCTGCCCACAATGAGCAGATAGCTGCTGGCTTCTCCGATGATCTCTTCCGGAATCTGCATCCAAACAAAAATCTGGCGGTGCAGTATGACGATGGCAGCTGTGGTAACAAGGCTTGCCACCGCGATAATCAGCACCGATATATTGCAGACCTCGCCGATTTTGCGGCGATTGTCCGCACCTAAATATTGGGAGAGCAAAATGGTGGTAGCAACGCTCATCACATTGAGGACAATGATGACAATATTCATCACCTGGTTGGCGTTTCCGATGGCGGCCACCGAGTTTTGTGAATAGTGGCTGACCATAAATTGGTCCACATTGCCCACAAGAAGCTGCAAAAGCAGCTCCACAAAGATGGGCACCGACATCTTAAATACCTGTTTGGTTGAATCCTGATAGGCAATCATAAAGGCCGCCTTCTTCCGTGAATTTCTAAAGTACATTTCCTGCAAATCCTCGCCCATTATATCACAAAGATTTCCGGCCGCAATACCCTTTTGAAAGTTCTCAAAAAGCTCTAAAATTCCCGTGTTTCAGTGCATTTTACTTTGTAAGCTTTCACAGAAACAATCTCTCTATTTAGACAGATTGCTTGAATCTTGCAGTTTCATTTTCTGCATTTTTATCCTTGATGTTGATTTTTTCTATCTCTGAAAAAAACATTGAAAATCAGTAAGTTCCGCATAAAATTTATTCTAAATTATCTTTAATTATTGATAAATATCGCTACATTTATTATAACGATGGCCCAGCCGCCTGCTTTCGCTGGCTTTGGCTATGGCCATGATCCTATCCACCCTGCTGACCCAGATTCCTGTCTTGGCGGCAGAGTCCCTGCCATTAGGCGGATGGACCAGCCCCCATAACAACTTTCAGGAGGAAAACGGCAAGGTAACCCTGACAAGTACCGGGGACAACAACTTTGTCGTCTCTGATACCCGTGTCACCGCGTTCACCATGGAGGCGGATATGACCATGGTCTCCGGCGACGCGGCAGGACTCATGTTCGCTGTGGAGGACAAAGAAAACCCCGGCTCTTCCTGGGGCGCCCTCCATGTGGAGGCCAGCCGGGTACGTGCTTTCCACGTGCCCAACCTGGACAAGCTGGATACCGCGGTGTCCATCGATCCTTCTGTGCAGCAGCAGAAGGTCCATATTAAGGTTTCCATGGATGCCGCCGGCAACCTGCGGGTCTTTTTGAACAACAGCGATACCCCCACCCTCTCCGCCCAGTATGACGGCTATACCGGCGGTTATCTGGGGCTTTGCTCCTGGAAGGGTGACGCTGTATTTGAAAACATCACCTACACAGAAGAGGCCCAGATCGGTTTTTCCACTAACATTTCCGGCTGGTATGCGGCCGGCGGTGACTGGGCCATAACCGACAGTGGCTATCGGGCCAATAATCCCGCCATGGGCAACACCTACGCCTATTCCGACGAGGTCATCCCCACCGGCAAAAACTTTGTGCTGGAAGGCAAACTGCACATTGAGGTGCCCGAAGGGGGCGGCGGCGCCGGCATCGCCATTGTCCCCAACACCGCCAATCCCAATGAAACCTGGTACTGCGCCAATATTGACAAGATGTATGGCAATACCACCCGGCTCTTTAAAAACCGGTACCCCGGCGGCGATTTTTGGAGCGTCGGCAGGAACCTGACGGCGGAAGAAACAGCGGCCAAAGACTATACCCTTCGCATTGAGTACACCGACGGCGTCTTTCGCTATTATCTCAACGATACCCTGGTGGACTCTTATTCCAAGGACACCTTTACCGGCGGCGTAGTTTCCCTGATGACCTTCAATTCCGACACCACCTTCCAGAACGTCAATATTACCTATGGAGGTCCTTCGGTGACGGGGGAGGCCCTCACCGGCTGGAGCGGCGGCAGCTTCCAGGGAGGAGAGGGGACGGAGCCCGTCTATGTAGAGAACACCGGCGGCAACAACTTTGTCATGTCCACCACCCAGGGCAAATACTTCACCATGGAGGCGGACGTAACCCTGGAAGAGGGCTGCGAGGCGGCCGGCTTCCTCTTTGGCGTCCCCAACCGGGATAATCCCGGCGCTGACTGGTGCGCCCTGCAGATCAATAACTACCACGAAAACGGCAAGGCCAGAGTCTTCAATGTGCCCAATCTGGACCTTCTTGATTCAGACGGCATCCTGGAGCCGGGCACCCGGGAGGAGACCTTCCACCTAAAGCTGACGGTCAGCCCGGGCAATATCATCCGGGTCTATGTCAATGACGCTGCCACCCCGGTGGCGGAAACCACCTATGAAAACTATGCTGGCGGTTATTTAGGGCTTTGCTCCTACAATGGCGCCGCTACCTTCGAAAATGTTACCTTCCAGGAAAGCCAGGAGCCTAACTTCAACACCAATTTGACCGGCTTCAAAGAAGAGGGAACCTGGTCCATCACCAACAAAGGCTACCGCGGAGACAACGACGACAACGGCGGCAATGTATTCTCCTTCTCCGATGTGGTTATCCCTGAGGGAGCCTCCTTTATCCTGGAGGGGGATCTGCACATTGACAACCCCAAGGGCGGCGCCGGCCTGGTCATTGCCCAGAATCCAGCCAATCCCTACGAAACCTGGATCTGCGCCAATATTGACAAGTATTACGGCTCCAGCACCCGTCTGTTTAAGAACAACGGCGCCGACGTCTGGGGTATCAGCGGCGGCCTTACCTCTGCACAGATCGCCGCGCAGGATTATCATCTGCGCATTGAGTGCATCAACAACGCTTTCAGCTACTATCTGGACGGCGTCCTCATCGGCACCTGGAATGATCCCGATTTTAACGGCGGCACCATCGGCGTTATGACCTTTGGTTCCGACACTACCTTTGACAACCTTTACTATTATCTGGCCGAGGATATCCCTCAACTGACCTCCCTGGAGGTCATCGGCGCTACCCTGGACCAGCCCTTTGATCCTGCCACCACCGCTTACACCGCAACGGTGGAGAATACCGTCTCCTCCATCAAGATCAAGGCAGAGGCAAAGGATCGCTTTGAGCTGAAGCTCAATAACTCCGTTATCCAAAGCGGTGTCGAGTCTGCCGACATCCCCCTGCGGGTAGGTAAAAACGTCATCAAGCTGGTGGTTTCTGATGATGAGACCAAATTGAGCCTGCCCATCGATATTACCATCTACCGTGAGGTAGATGAAGAAACCATCTATGAAGGGGATTATCGTCCTCAATTCCACTTCACCCCCCAGACCATGTGGATGAACGACCCCAATGGACTGACCTATAACGCGGCCACCGGGGAATACCATATGTACTATCAGTACAATCCCGAATCTCTGGATTGGGGTACTCCTCATTGGGGTCACGCCGTCTCTAAAGACCTGATCCATTGGACCGATTACGGCATTGTCCTTTCCGGCAACATCTGCTCCGGCGGCGGTGTCATCGACTACAACAACTCTTCCGGCCTCTTTGACGAATCTGTCCCGCCGGAAGCCCGGATGGTCTTTTTCTACAACGGACTGCGGGTGGCCTATTCCACCGACGGTGGTTATACCCTCAACAAGGTAGACACCCCCGACGTACCCGGCTCCTTTGACCCCAAGGTGGTTTGGTATGAAGACGCGGCCATGGAAAATGGCGGCGTATGGCTGGCCATTACCGGTGGCCAAGGCACCGACTGCAAACTCTACACCTCCAATGACCTGCTCCACTGGACCTACAATAGCTCCGCCCTGGACAAGGACGGCAACACCATGGAGACCGAATGCCCCGACATCTATCCTCTGGCTCTGGACGGGGATAACGGCAATATCAAATGGGTCATCAACGCCGGCGGCGTGTTCTATGTGGTAGGCAATGTCACCAAAAACGACAGCGGCATCCTCCATTTCCGGGCCGAAACCGACAAGCTGATCTTTAACGGCGATTCTCGGGGCGCCAGCGCTACTGTAACCGGCCAGAATTACGCTACCAGTACCTATTTTAACGACGCCAAAGACCGCCGCATCTCTGTCAGCTGGCTCATTGACAGCAGCGCCGCCTCCCTTGGCCAAGAAAAATGCTGGAATGGCGCCCAGTCCCTGCCTCTGGAAACCCAGCTCAAAACGGTGGACGGCCAGATGCGCCTGATCACCTATCCCGTGGAGGAGGTGGATACCCTCCGTTCCGGCATCCTCTATGAGACAGAAAACAATTCTGTCGCCCCAGATTCCCCTAATATCCTAGAGGGAGTTACCGGCATCTATTATGATATCGAAGGCGAGTTCACCCCGGATGACAACGTCACCGAGTTTGGCTTTGTCCTGCGCAAAGGCAACGGCCAGCAGACGGTCGTCAAATACGATGTGGAAAACGGCCAGATGGTGGTGGATAAGAGCCAGGGAGGACCGGCCACCGGCGGTATCTGCCCCATCGCCATGGCTCCTATGGAAAATGGGAAGGTGAAACTGCGTATTTTGGTGGATACTTCTGTGATCGAAGCCTTCGGCAACGATGGACAGGCAGCGGTCAGCACCCTGTTCTTCCCTGACGCCTCCAGCGATGGAATGGAATTTTATACCCTGGGGGGGAATGTCACCATTGATTCTCTCATCATCTATTCCATGAATTCCGCCTGGGAGGAACCGGTTCCAGAACCCGTCCCCACCGAGCTGAGCGGCCTGGAACTCTCCACCGGCGCCTTGACCCCTGCCTTTGACAAGGACACCCTCTCCTACACCGCCACCGTGGCAAACTCCGTCTCCTCTGTCAAGGTCATGCCCACCTACACCGGTGACACCGCTGTTACCGTCAACAGCAAGGAGGTCGCTTCCGGCTCCTACTCCGAGGATATTGCCCTGGAGGTTGGACCTAATGCTATTACCGTGGTAGCAGGGGATAAGACCTACACCATCACCGTCACGAGAGAAGAGGAAGAACAGCCTCCTGTAGGCGAGAAACCTCTCCTGGATGGCCTGGAGCTGTCTGAAGGAACCCTTACTCCCGCCTTTGACAAAGACACCTTCTCTTACACCGCTGCCGTAGGAAACGAGGTAGAGGGTGTGCAGGTGAAAGCCTTCTTTGCCGATGGCATCACAGCCATGCTGGGAGAAGAGGCGCTGGAGAGCGGCGTCTACT
>CAJFSX010000029.1 GCA_904419775.1 Candidatus Pararuminococcus gallinarum
CAGACGGTGGAAGAGGTGGAGCAGGCTTTGGGCGTTACCGTCCGCTTGGTGGAAAATGACGGCCATGATTTTGTCGATGCCCTTTTGGGGGAAAAGTCGGCATATGAATAGAAAATATGGTGAGTGAACAAACTCTCATACTGTGAAATTTTGCGGTATGGGGGAAAACAGAGTGCCTTTCCAGGCAGTAAGGAGGCATTTATGGCAAAACCAGTGGTAGCAGTGGTGGGCCGGCCTAATGTGGGCAAATCCACCCTTTTTAATAAACTGATCGGAAAGCGTCTATCCATTGTGGAGGACACCCCAGGTGTCACCCGGGACCGGATTTATTCCGAGTGCGAATGGAGGGGCCAGCAGTTTATGCTGGTGGACACCGGAGGCATCGAGCCCAGAACCGATGATGTGATCCTTTCGCAGATGCGGCGGCAGGCGCAGCTTGCCATTGAAAAGGCAGATGTTATCATCTTGGTGGTGGATCTGAAATCCGGTGTGACCGCCAACGACGCGGACATCGCCATGATGCTGCAAAAAAGCGGCAAGCCTGTGGTGTTGTGCGTCAACAAATGCGATTCTCTGGGAGAAGTTCCCCCGGATTTTTACGAGTTTTACAATCTGGGCTTGGGAGATCCTTATCCTGTTTCCTCTGTTCATGGTCACGGCACCGGTGATCTGTTGGACGCGGTGTTTGAGCATTTGGATTTTGATAAGGAAGAGGAATATGGGGATGATTATATCAAGGTGGCGGTGATCGGAAAGCCCAACGTGGGAAAATCCTCCCTCATCAACCGGATTGCAGGGGAGGAACGGGTCATCGTCTCTGACATTGCGGGAACCACCCGAGACGCCACAGATACAGTCATAGAAAACGAGCACGGCAAATATGTATTTATCGATACCGCCGGCATCCGCCGCAAGAGCAAGGTGGAAGAAGCGGTGGAGCGTTACAGCGTTCTGCGGGCTTATATGGCGGTGGATCGGGCTGATGTGGCGGTGATCGTCATTGACGCCACCGTTGGCTTTACCGAGCAGGATTCCAAGGTGGCAGGCTATGCCCATGAACAGGGCAAGGGCTGTGTTGTAGCTGTCAACAAATGGGATGCGGTGGAAAAAGACGGGAACACCATGAACGAATTTAAAAAGAAGCTGGAGAACGATTTCAGCTTTATGTCCTATGTACCGTTCCTCTTTATTTCCGCGCTGACAGGACAGCGGGTGGAGAAACTATACGATCTCATCCGGCACGTCCATGAAAAGAATTCCATGCGCATCACCACCGGTATGCTCAATGATATGCTGGCTTATGCCACCGCCCGGGTTCAGCCGCCGTCGGACAAAGGAAAGCGGCTGAAGATTTACTACATGACCCAGGCTTCCACCAAGCCGCCCACCTTTGTCTGCTTTGTCAACCGGGCGGAGCTGTTCCACTTTTCCTACCAGCGTTATCTGGAAAATCAGATCCGGGAGACGTTCCAGCTGGACGGTACCCCCATCCGCATGATTGTGCGGGAGAGGGGAGATAAATAGACCGGAAACCAATGCAACGGACGGATATGTCCGAAGAAGGAAGGGCGATTTAATGAATACTTTCTGGGCGATTTTGGCCTCGGCTGTCTGTGCTTATCTAATCGGGAGCATTAGCTTTGCGGTGATTGTCAGCAAGCTGTACTCCAAAAAAGATGTGCGGGATTATGGCAGCGGCAACGCTGGGATGACCAATGTGCTTCGCAACTTCGGCAAGGTACCGGCAGCGTTGACCCTCCTAGGTGACTTTGGCAAGGGAATTGTGGCGGTGCTGCTGGGCAGGCTTTTCTTCTCTCTATTTGGGGTTACCTCTTTTGACGGGGCCTATGTAGCGGGCCTGTTTGCCCTTCTCGGCCATATGTATCCGATTTACTTTGGATTTAAAGGCGGAAAGGGTGTGCTGACCTCCGCTGGCATTATCCTGGTGATTAACCCAATCACCCTGCTGATTTTGTTGGCAGAGTTCCTCATCGCGTTTGGCATTTCCAAAATGGTGTCCCTGGGCTCCATTGTGGATGCCGTTTCCTACCCCATTGTCACCTATATTGTGTTGCGGGTAACGGGAGAACCTGCCCTGATTAATACCCTGTTCGCCGCCCTCATTGGACTGATCGTGCTGTATCTCCATCGGGAGAACATCAAGCGGATTATTGCGGGCACAGAATACAAGTTTGGACAGAAAAAAGAAAAGTAACCAAATTGTGATCAAAGTCCAATGGACAGCGGCCTTTATCATTGTTACAATAGGGCTGTGGCTGTAGAAGATGGCCGCAATCATGATCGAAGGGGTGAAGAAATGATTATTGTGACAACACACACGGTTCCGGGAATGGAAATTGAACGGGTGGTAGGCCTGGTTCGAGGCAGCGTCGTGCAGTCGAAGAATATCGGAAAAGACTTCATGGCGGGATTTAAAAGCATGGTAGGCGGTGAGATCAGGGACTACACCGAAATGATGGACCAGGCAAGGGAAATCTCCATCAGCCGCATGGTGCAGCAGGCCCAGGCCTTGGGCGCCGACGCCATTGTGGGATTGCTCATTTCTACCTCTTCTATTATGCAGGGCTGTTCCGAGGTCATGGCCTATGGGACGGCTGTAAAACTAAAGGGCTGAGATATATTAAAAATTACAAAAAGCCGCGGGTTTTCCGCGGCTTTTGTCTATAATTTCGAAACCATCAAGAATGATATTTTTTGAAATGGGTGTAATACTTAAAAAATGACATGAGCAATTTTTTAGGTAATTAATATGTTTTACTTTTACTGAAGAGCCTGAATGATCTGCTCCATTGTATTGGCATCCGGCATTGGCGCTACCTGGGTGATTTCTTCAGCCAGTCCGGACACGCCGAAATTTTCGGCTCCAGTGGGGACATCATATACCCCGGTACGAAATCCGTGTTTTTCCCAAGCGATACGTTGAATGTCCTCGTCCAGTAAGGCATCGATTCCGACATTCCCGCTTTCATCCAAAGAGATATACACATGAGATGACCAGACGGTAGGCGTTGGGTAGAGCATAACAATATCTTTTTTTACCTGTTCCCATACTTCGGCATTGTTTACGGCAAACTCTAGGAGCTGGTTCTCGTATCCAGCAATCAAGGGTTTAGCGCCCATGCCTGTTTTTAAAAATTGATCAAATAGATCTGATGAAGAGCTTTCCATATATCCAAGTTTCTGAAAGATATTTTGCAACCTGGGGAGAATTTCATTAAGGTTATTCTCATCAGCTACACCATTGCAAAGGGTGTTAGCTAAAAGCCCGGCAAACATATTACCGGAATTTGATTTGGTAGGGTCGGTGGTCCCTACCGAAATACTACCATAAAGTTGAGAAAGCCCAATTTCTTCCCAAGTTGTTCCGGACTCAATGGCTTCTACCAGTTTTTTCATATCTACTGAATAGACGCCGTCTGATATACTAACAATTCCTTCAGCAATCATCGCCTGGGCTACTGCGCTGCGAGTATATAATACAATAGGAGTATTTAGAATAATTTCACTTTTCACTGGCTCACCGTTTGCCTGTTCATAAAGTTCCAATGCCGTCTGGTTGGAGGGGAACAAAAAGTTCTTTCCTTCAACATCGGCGGTGATCATGTCAATGGAACCCAGTTTTGTGTAATCAATGGCTAATTTATACCTATCTTTCAAAAGATCCTGAATTTCTTCATCTTCTAGCAAGCCAATTTTTTCACCACCCACATAGCCATGGATCTCTGTAATTGTTTGACCGCTGCTGTACCATACATAAACAATGGCGGATATTACAACGATGGCTAGGATGCCCAATCCGAGTAACTTTGTTTTCATTTTCAATCCTCCATTTCCAAGGCGTTTTTCAGAAGTTCAATGTCGACTTCCACATCGAGAAGCTCTCCCTCCATCAGATGGGTGAACTGTTTTTCAAAAGCACTATTAAGCACTGGAAGCGCTTCTGCCGTCTTTTGGAGAATTGTTGTTACCTTCTCTGCATGTAGTTTTGTATTTTGCAAATCTACATACCGGCGGAGAAGTTTAGCTGCTGTGTCCAAGTAATAGGTAAAGAAACGACGTGCCAAATTGATCTTCGTAGGATTTTCTTTAAGATATAAAAGAATCCTTTTGCCAGTATCATACAATGTCTGAGCATCTACTTTAACAGAAGAGTCAGAGATGGATTTAATTGCGCTGTCAATCTCAATAAAATCAGCTTGAGCGTCTTCTAATAATTTTCGAATTTCCTCTTCTTCGGGTATAAACTCAATGGAGATACCAGCAATTTTTTGCTTAGGCTTCAAAAGAAGGAACAAGCCAAAATATACGCCGATACATAACAGAATACAGAAGATCAAATTCCATTTTAGCAACAAAAACATCAGAAGAAAAAGTGCTGCCGCAATTATAGTGGAAATCAGCATCCTTGAGGTATCTTTCATCAGTTATACCCCTTTACGGTTTGGAATGCCTCAGTCAGGTTGTCGCGTCCATCAAATACCCGGGCATTGGTATATTGCGCCAATTCTTCTAGTTGATCTTCATCGGCGTCTCCAAACATAATGGAAAAGACGGGAATCTCTTTCCCCAACTGTGTATATACAGATTCGAAATCGTAGATGGAGCCGCCTGATTGCCCATCGGTCAGTAGAATGATGGCGGGGGTATATTGAGATAAGTCGAAATCCTGTAGCATTTTCAGCCCCTGAACTGCTGCCGCATACATATTGGTGCCACCCCCTACAGGCTGATTTTTTACTTTTTCATAAAGCGCTTCTAATTCGTCTCCGGCACCGGTAGCTGTATAAGTAGTAATAACACCACTATTAAAAGGTATTAGGATATTAACCTCATTTTTAGAGGCTTGGAGAAAGTTTTTAGCGGCGTTTTCTTGAATGAGCAATTGCTCCATAGCTTTTACCAACTGTTCGTTGCCGTCACCGCTCATACTGCCTGAATAATCCAAGCAGTAGATGTTAAGAGAAGGCTTTTTAAAATCGGTCTGATACAGATTTAAGCACTCAAACAATACATCTGCTGCCGGCATTTTGATAGGCGAAAGCACGCGATCAGGTTGTAGTCCCCAATCCGACCGAAATATGTCTTTGTTTTCCTCAGATACCCCGGTGTAACTCGAACGACGTCCAGTACGCTGAATTTCATTCTGCACATCTGTAGAGAGAAGATATTCTTGGAGCTTTAAAAACGCAGTTTCTTTCTTATCATCGTTGTGATCCACATATCCCAGTGGAGAATCCGCCAAGGAAAGCCCATCATAAGGATAGACCACATACAATGGTTCCTCACCGCGGGCCTCTAGCTCCTCGTTGGCCTGGATAATCAAGCATTCATAATTGACCATAGCATCATAATTGCCTTCCAAAAACATATTTTTTAGCCAATCTGAACTTCCAGAAGAACGATCGACACCGGAGAGTAGGTCACGCATTTGATTTTTTAAGCTTTCACTTTGTAAATCCTCTGAATTGATGACCTCTGGATTTCCTAAAAGTGCATATAGGAATCCAATGTAAGCGCTAGCACCAGAATTAGACTGGGTCGCACTAGTCATACAGAAACTGAGCGATCCATTTTGAATAGCTTTCAATAGATCATTTACTGATACCTCTTGATTTATAAACCCCAGATTTTCTGCCAGATTTTTACGGATGCCAAATACCACAGGGGTAATTGATATCGACTCTGTATGTTTGACCCGGTGGTTTGTGTCGCCGACCGTTAACCATAAACTACTGGCAGGCCACACAGCGTCATAAGGGATATTGTCTTCGCTTAAAAGACGCATAATGTCTAAAGAACCCAGATAGGTCATCTCAATGCGAATATTTTCTTTTTGTGCAAATTTTTCAAGAATAGGCTCTAATTCTGCGTTTTCAGAACCAGAAACAATTCGCAATACAGAACGGCCGTTGCCCAAAACTGTATCTGCCCCTCCGTCGTCGCTGCCTTCAAAATAACAGCCTGTACATGACATGAGCAAAGCAGAAACTAAGAGCAACAAAGCGATAATACGTTTCATAAAAACACTCTCCTGTTACCGTCTTCTTAAAAACAATATCTGTCCCATTATGCAATATGTTATATTTATTCTACTGTTGCTTTGTCAAGATGTCCGTAAATCAAGATAAAGTTAATGTAAAATTTATTTATCATATATCCAAAGAGAGAATCACACCGTAGCCAGCGTGATTTCACTTGAAAAATGAGAATCTCCATGGTAGAATTAAGTAAAGAATATATGAGACTGAGAAGATATTTGTTTCGTTTGAAAAGGTGGCGGAAGATATGTGTTCTAACAAGTTTGACATAGTCCCATCCCTTTTTAAAAACAAAAGCATTGAAATTTCTGAAGGTGTGTTCTGCCCGATTGAGTAGGGGTAAGAAGCGCCTTTTATGTTTTTTCATAAAAATAAAAAGAAAGGAAAAAAGGAGCATGAAAAAGTCAAAACTGAGCAGAATGCTTGCGGCATTCCTAGTGCTGGTGATGGTACTGACGATGTTGCCGGGTACTGCGCTGGCAATCGAGATTGATCCGCAGGCAGACGAAACCGCCCCTTGCCAGATCACAGAGGGGTGTATCCTGGCAGATGGCCATGAGGGGGATTGTGTGGTGGAGGAAGAGCCAACCCAAGCCCCTAAAGAAGAAAAAGTGCCGGTTGAACCTACAGACGACAGTGTGAATCTGTTGGCGAATGATGGTGTCAACACCCTAGAAGAGCTACAGACTGCCATTGCGACCGGTGGAGAAGTTGTTCTGAGCGGAAACATTGAGATTGACGCTGCAAATACCTCGTTTAGAATTACAAACGAAGTGGTTCTCGATCTTGGTGGATTTTCGATTGTCCGCAATGGAAACAGTAGTAATCCGTTGTTTGATATTAGAAGCGGCGGTTCACTGACACTGAATGATTCACAGGGAACAGGTGCCATCAATAGTACCTATCCTGTTAAACTGTGGAGCGGTTCTACCTTTATCATGAATGGCGGCAGCATTACTTCGAGTCGAGGAGCCGCTGTGGATATTTTCGACAGCTCAGCCAATGTAAAGGTGGAAATCAACGCAGGTTCTCTGACAGCTAATGCGGATAATACCTTTGGCATTCGTGGAAGTGAGAACGTAACAGTTGATATTAAGGGCGGAACGATCACTTCGGAAACAAACCGTCTTGCCATGTATGTAAGTGGGAAAAAAGACGGCGCAATTGAAATCAACATCAGCGGCGGTTCGATCCAGAATGTAGGCCAAGCCATTCAAGCATACAGTGGCGCGGTTATTAATGTGTCTGGAAATGCAGAAGTTTACTCAGAGACAGGTACAGCGATTTCCACTCAGAGTGGTTATGGCGTGGTAGAATTGAATGTCACTGGCGGTAGTATTACCACCGACAGTGATTATGGTTATGCTATCCAGGCCCGTGAGAAGAGTCAGGTCAACATCAGCGGTGGAACAATTGCTGGCGGCACGGCGGTACAGGTCAATGACAGCGCCACGGTGAAAGTTACTGGCGGTACTTTAAAGGGAACAAGGAATGCTATTGGTAAAGGCTCTGGAGCAACACCTGATATCACAGTTACTGGCGGTACCTTTAGTCATGATATAAGAGATTATTTACCCGAAGGCTTAACGACAGAAAGAGATGGGGATGGAAATTATATTGTAATAGGCCTAGAGGCTGTCTATGTAGATGGTGCTAACGGTAATGATGCCAACACAGGCGCAGACGCTGAGCATGCGGTCAGGACCCTGGAACATGCACTGAACCTGGTAGCGGACGACGGCGTTATCTATATCTGCGGTACGGTAACGGTGGATTCTTCCCTTACTGTAAATGGTGCGACCATCAAACGTGCCGATAGTTTTGACGGGAAGCTGATCTCAATTGACGGATCCAATGGGAAGTTGACCTTAAGGAATACCACCATTAACGGTGGAAATGTGGAAGTTGCGTATGGTAGCTATCTCCTGTTTGTCACAAATGGCGGAACCCTGACCATTGAAAATGGCACTGAGATTTTGAACAACAAAACATCGGCTGTCTACGTGAATAACAACAGTTACCTTACCATGAATGGCGGCGCGATCAAGAGCAATTCCACCACTGATGGCTTTGGCGGCGGAGGAATTTGCAGCTGCGGCACCACCGTGATTAACGGCGGCGAGATTTCCAACAATACCGCTTCTACATGGGGCGGCGGCATTCTCTCTGAGAGAGGTACTTTGACATTAAAAGGCGGCGAGATTAAAAACAACTTTGCGGAGCAAGGAGCAGGTGTGGCCGTAATTGGCGCATCGGCAGTTTTAGATGGTGCTGTTATTACCGAGAACGAGTCAGCTTATTACGGCGGTGGTGTCTATGTACAAGGCATAACGAACCCCGCGCAGTTTGAGATGAGGAGCGGTTCGATTATCGGCAACACCGCTATCAATGGAACAGGTGCTGGAATCTTCGGATATAATTATGATGCAGACACAACTCTCCGGATTTCTGGCGGCACTATTAAAGAAAATGTGGCTACAAATGAGAAAATGGGCAGTGCGATCACTCTTTATGGATATAAGGGGAGCGCTGCGTATCCTTCGCTCCAATTAAGTGGCAGTCCGGAAATTGCAGGTGATGTATTCTTCCAAAACGACTATGAAGATGGCTACGTTATTGAAGTCGTGGAAGAGTTCGATCCGGTGAATCCAATTGAGGTCACACGCAGCAACAACAAATTTGATATTGCTGCTGTAGAGTATGCGGCTGGATTAACGCCCAATTTAAAGGACTTTGTTTCCGGAGCTATATTTGAGACATTTAGAATTGACGGTCAGACTCTCAAATGGGCTGATGCGAGCATCGTCTACTTCTACGATGAAAATGGCGACGAGTATAAGGATAACCGGCATGGGGTCATCATGGACGGCAAGATCGATCCGGCAGATGCGCCGACGCCTACCAAGACGGGATATACCCTGGCGGGCTGGAGAAATCGTTCTACCGGCGAGATGTGGGATTTTGAAAACGATACGGTGAGCAGTTCCTTTACAAGACTTGATGTGGTCTGGAGCCTCAACGTCCCCACCGTGGATGTGGAAGCGGAGCCACTGACTCCCCATGAAGGAAAAGAAGCAGTGCTGACAGCAACAGCTGACCATGAGCTGGGGAATGTGACCTATAGTTATCAGTGGTACAAGGATGGTGTGGCAATTACCGATGCCACTGCAGATACATTGAACGTGTCCGAAGCAGGCAGCTATACCGTGAAGGTAAAAGCAAGCGATGGAACATTGGTATCGGCAGAGACAGGGAGTGAGCCGATCGTGATTACCATAGAGGGTCATATATTTGATGATGAGTGGAAGTATGACGAGAACACCCATTGGCATGAGTGTGGGATCTGCCAAGCAAAGAACGAGGAAGCGGAGCACAGCTTTGTATGGGTGATCGACAAAGAAGCGACCAACTATGAGACAGGCTTAAAGCATGAAGAGTGCACAGTGTGCGGCTATGCGAAAGGGCCGGTAGAGATTCCGATGACCAGCATACCTGGATCTAACCAGGGCCAGGTAGGCGGAGGCGACTGGGATTGGCCGGAAGGAAGTGGCAGCACAGGTTCTGGCAATGCTGGAGGAACAGGAGACTCTACTGATGATGGCAAACTGCCGCCGAACACTGGAGATACCAGCGGAGTTGCCCTTGGAGTAGCGATTCTAGCCCTGGCAGGAGTAGGAATTGGCGCGACAGCCATTCACGGCAAAAAGAAAAGATAACAAATAGTCCATAGAAAGGGGGCCTGTCCGACGGACAGGCCCCCTTTTTCCGCGGCGGGAGGAGCATCCCTCCAAAGCCGTTTAGCGATTGTACCGTGCTTTGGCAGCTTTCATAGGATAAAAAACAAAGCCCCCTCAAGGGAGCTTTGTTTTTTTATCCTATTGTTTATTCAGTGAGGCTGCTGAGATTTTCTTGTAGATTAGATAAAATATCATCTACACTTTGGATAATGCTGGGATCCTCTTGAGCGGCTTCAATAAAATCGCCGACGGTACTGCCTAGGCCCAGGTACATCCCCAGGGTCGCGCCAACGTCTTCTGGATCCGCTTCGGAATCAACCGCTTTAATCACTGCTTCTGCGACGGCATTTTGATCGTCGGTGGATGCGTTGGACCAGTCGGACAAGGTCCAGTCTTCATAACCGTCTGGAGCCTTGTTCCCACAAGCTACTAGGCTAACCACCAGCAACATTGCCATCAAAATGACCAAAATTTTTTTCATATTCCACCCTCCTAAATATTTGGAATCTGAATAAATTGTATCATATTCTTAGGTAAAGATATAGAGGAAAATAGAGAACTATATAAAAAAAGCCCCCTAATTTTGGGGGCTCTTATTTGTTTATTCTGTTGTCTATTCAGTGAGACCACTGAGATCCTCTTCTAGGTCAGCCATAATGTCATCCATGCTCTGTACCACACTGGGATCCGCTTTAGCGTCGTTGACAAAGTCGCCGATGGTTTTGCCCATACCCAGATAGTAGCCTAAAGAAGCACCGATATCCTGAACGGAAGCATCTACGCCGATTTCGGAAATGACTGTCAGGATGGTAGCGGTCTGATCCTCAGAGGAGGCTGCGGACCAATCGGCCAGCGTCCAGTCCATGTAGTCGGAAGGAGCGGTTGTTAGCTCATCCAATCCCTTGATGATGGAGGGGTCAGCCTTTGCGTCGTTAATAAAATCGCCGACCGTTTTGCCCTGGCCCAGATAAAGGCCCAAGGTAGCGCCGATGTCCTGAGCGGAAGCGTCTGTATCTACCTCTGACAGGATTTCCATGAGGACGGAGGACTGCTCTGTCAGGCTGGCGCTGGACCAGTCAGACAAGGTCCAACTCATGTAGTCAGCGGCGGTGGACTCGGAATCTTCACTGCTTTCCGGTGCAGGAGTAGTCACCGATTCGCTAGAGGACGAGTCGTCCACCGATTGGCTGCTGTTGTCAGTAGGGCTGCCTCCACAGGCGGCAAGGGAAAATATCATGACCAGAGCCATGAGAGCCACGAGAAACTTCTTCATCAATATTCTCCTTTCTTTGGATAACAAACTATATCCGCAAATATTATAACATACTTAAATATGCAAAGAAATAGGAAACAGGTAAAATGAGTAGGAAGAATCAGGAAAAAATAGGGTTTCAGCGGAACTTATTGCCCGACAAATCAAAAAGGCCGATCCAGTAGATCGGCCTTTCAATTTCTGCTTGACTATGGTTAGATAGCGCGGGTCACCTTGTTGGAACGTAAGCAGCGGGTGCAGGCGTAGATGTGGCGAGGGGAACCGTCGACAATCGCCTTAACGCGCTTAATATTGGGCTTCCAAGCTCTGTTGGAACGTCTGTGAGAATGGGAAACCTTAATTCCAAAAGTGACACCTTTTCCGCAGATGTCGCATTTAGCCATGTGTCTGCACCTCCTTTGTGCTAACAGAAAGTCAACATTTGTATCTTATCAGATTTCCCTGACAAAAGCAAGCCTTTTCCGAGGAAAATCTGGACGTTTTTTTAAAAAATCGTAAAGTTTCCGCTAGGGAGGGGCTTTCCCTTGTATTTTCAAGGCCCCTTCTGTATAATAATGAATATTGAGATTACTGAATTATGGAAGATTTCCGTCCTAAAAAACGGTTGACGATAAGGAGTTGTTAAAGTGCCTCTTTTTTTCAGCGGTGCAAGTGTCCAGCAGATGTTATTGCAGATCTTATCTCGAGCGCTGGTCGCCTTTTTCATCCTACCGGTTCATGAATTCGCCCATGCTTGGGCAGCCAACAAATTGGGAGATTCCACAGCCCGCTGGCAGGGAAGGATGACCCTGAACCCTATGGCGCATCTGGACCCCATTGGTACGGTGCTGCTCGTACTGACCGGTTTCGGCTGGGCAAAACCCGTTCCCATCAATCCCTACAATTTTAAAAACCGAAAATATGGCATGGCTCTTTCCGCGTTGGCTGGCCCAGCCTCCAATATTGTGGTGGCGCTATTGCTCACCATCCTGTATAAGATTTTGGCATATACCTTTATTATCACAGGTCTGGCCAATGTATGGTTTTTGCAGGTGCTGCTCGCCATCATATCCTCCATGGCCTGGGTCAACGTATCTCTGGCGGTTTTCAACCTGATCCCCGTGCCGCCGTTGGACGGCTCCCGGATCGCCACCCTGTTCTTGCCGGAACGCATCTATTTTAAAATCATGGAATATGAGCGCTACATTGTGCTGGTGCTCTTTGCCCTGATCTTTGTAGGTGCCCTGGATGGCGTGCTGGGATTCTTGGCCGACAAGGTGATGGATTTTATCAACCTGCTCTCCTCCTTTGTGGATGTGATCGGGAGGATGTTTCTTTAACGATGGAGAAACTTTCGTTTAAGGTGCAGGAGTTTGAAGGCCCTTTAGACCTGCTGCTGCATCTGATAGCTAAACACAAGCTCAACATTTATGATATTGAAATTTCCGCCCTGTTAGAGCAGTATCTGGCCTATATTGAGCAGATGCAGCGGCAGGATATGGAAGTGGCCAGCGAATTTTTAGAGATGGCGGCAAGGCTAGTGCATATTAAGACGGTTTCCCTCCTGCCTCGCCATGAGGAGGAACAGGAGGAGCTCAAGAGAGAGCTGAGCGGCGAACTGTTGGAATACCAGGCAGTAAAGGAAATTGCCGGGAAGCTTTCCGACCAATTCTGTGGATTTGACCTGTTTGTCCGGGAGACGGCCAAGCTTCCTGTCGATACTCTGTACACCAGGTCCCATCAGCCGGAAGAACTGCTCCGTGCTTATGATTCTGTGCAGGGCAAAGCGGGACGAAAGCTTCCTCCGCCGGTGACGGCCTTTTCCGGCATTGTCCACCGCCGGGTGGTATCCGTTTCCTCTCGGATTCTCTTTATCCTGCGCAACCTCTATCAGAGGAGCACCATGGCCTTGACCTCCCTGTTCCGGCGGGGGGAGGATCGGTCGGAATTGGTGGCCACATTTTTGGGAGTGTTGGAGCTGGCCAAATCGGGCCGGGTCACCATCAGCGACGACAACAGGGAAATTACCCTGAATACGACCCACAAACGGCGGTGAAAATTAAATTGGAAATCAGTAAATTAGAAGGTGCCCTGGAAGCAATTTTATTTGCCAGCGGGGAGAGTATTTCCGTGGACAGGCTTTCCCAGGCACTGGAGGTGGAAACGGAGTTGGTTGACCGGCTGGTTTCCCGGCTGCAGGATAAGTATGAGCAGGCGGGAAGCGCCCTGCAAATCCTTCGGCTGGCTGACAGCTATCAGCTTTCCACCCGGGAGGAATATGCTCCCTTTGTGAAAAAGGCGTTGGATATCCGGCGGAATGTGCCTTTGTCCCAGGCGGCCATGGAGGTGCTTTCCATCGTGGCCTACAACGAGCCGGTGACCAAAAGCTTTATTGAGCAAATCCGGGGAATCGACAGCTCCTCGGTGGTGAACTCTCTGGTAGAAAAAGGGCTGGTGGAAGAAGCGGGACGGCTGGAACTTCCGGGAAGGCCCATCTCCTATCGGACCACTGCCAATTTCCTGCGGTGTTTTGGCGTGTCCAGTCTGGAGGAACTGCCTCGGCCCAGGCCTAGAGAGGAAGGGGCCCAGGACGGGACAGTGGAAGAAACAAGGGAGCAAGGAACCGATGAATCACCGGCTCTCTGAGTAAAAGGAGGCGATGCCATGACAGGGCTTTGGATTACCCTGGGAATTCTGGCATGTTTGGCGTTTCTGTTGTGGATGCCGGTGACCCTCCATTTTACCTATGAAGAGAATTTATCTATAAAGTTAGGCTATCTGTTCCTGCGGTTTCAGTTATTGCCCCGCAAACCCAAGAAACAGAAGGCGGCAAAAACAGCTCCCCAGGAGGAAAAGAGCGGGGAAGAAGCAAAGAAACCAGAGGAGAAAAAGAAGGACCTTTTTCCTATCATTATGGAGGTGATCAGGGCCTCCGGCACGGCGCTGAAGAAAGCGCTGCGAAAAATTACTGTTTACGACGTGCAGTTTCGTGCCACAATTATCAGAGAGGACGCCTACGAAACCGCCATGGGCTATAGCAGGATCTGCGGTATTGTCTCTGGCATAGCAGCATCCCTGCGCAACTTTTTTACGCTGAAAATCCGCAGCATCTCTATTGCCCCCGATTTTACACGGTATGAGGGCGGAGACATTTATAAGCTGCATTTCAAGGCGAAGATCCGGCCTTATGCCGCCCTCTGGATTGGGCTGGGGTTCGGCGTCGAGATTCTCCGGTTTATTTTTAAGCAACAACAGGCGAAACAATCATCAAGACAAGGTGGTGCACTACAATGGCAGAACATCCAATAGAAGGGCTGATGAATTCAGCTATGCAGAAACTGCGGGAGCTGGTGGACGTCAACACCATTATCGGCGACCCCATCACTACGCCAGACGGGATTTTGATTATTCCCATATCGAGGGTGGCGTTTGGTTTTGGCTCCGGCGGCTCAGACTGGCCGACCCAGAACCCCAAGGAGACCTTCGGTGGCGGCAGCGGCGGCGGCGTTTCCATTACCCCCATTGGTTTTCTCATCGTTTCGGGGGGAGAGGTGAAGCTTTTGCAGTTGGCAGCCCAGGGCAACACTGGCGACCGGTTGATCAACATGGTGCCGGATCTAGTGGACAAAGTAGCTTCGCTCTTTTCCAAAGAGGAGAAAAAGCAACAGGAGCCGAGGCAGAAAACAGAACAATAGAAAGGCGCCAGTGCCGGCGGTAACTTTCCGCTGGCACTGGCTTTACGCATGGCAGAGCCCCCCTGCGCATACACTGAAACACAGGCAGGTGGTTTTGCTATGTTAAGAAAACTATGCGCCGTCTTTTTGGCGGCAATTCTTTGGATGGTTTCTCTCCCAGTTACGGCGGCGGGTTATACCCCTGACGCCAAGGGAGTAGTGGTCATTGAAATGGAAACGGGGCGGATCCTCTTTGACCAGCATGGAGAGAGGGAACTCCCCATGGCCAGCACAACCAAAATTATGACGGCTCTCATCACCCTGGAGCAGCCAGGGCTGGACGAGTACTTCACGGTGGATTCCAAAGCAATCCAGGTGGAGGGGTCCTCTATGGGGCTCCAGGAAGGGGATCAGGTGACCTTGCGCGCCCTAGCCTACGGTATGCTCCTTGCCTCTGGCAACGATGCGGCTGGGGCAGCTGCTGTGCGGATTGCCGGCAGCGAGGAGGCCTTTGTCCAGATGATGAATGACCGGGCACAGGAGATGGGGCTTTCCCACACCCATTTTGCCACCCCCTCTGGCCTGGACGGCGAGGGGCATTACTCCTCGGCTTACGACATGGCCATCCTGGCCAAGAATGCCTTAGAAAATCCCGATTTTGCCGAAATCTGCGGGACCTATCGGGCCCAGGTGGAATTTGGCAATCCCCCCTATACCCGGTGGATGAAAAACCACAACAGGCTTTTAGACGAATACGAAGGGACCATCGGGGTCAAGACGGGCTTTACCAAGGAGGCTGGACGATGCCTGGTATCGGCAGTCCAGCGGGATGGAGTAGGGCTTATCTGTGTGACGCTGGGGGCGTCCGATGACTGGAATGTCCATAAAAACCTATACAACCTGCTTTTTGAGCGTGTGCAGTCGCGGCAACTAGACGGATCTTTGAGCTGCACCGCATTGCCTGTGGTGGGTGGGGAAAGGGACGCCGTATCCATCGCGTTGACAGAGGCGCCAAAGGCTGGGCTTACCGAAAGCGAACTTTCCCGAGTAGAACGGCGGGTGGAGCTTTCTCCCTTTCTCTACGCTCCGGTGGAGGCGGGAGATATGGTGGGGAGTATGATCTATACCTTAGACGGAGCCCAGGTGTGTCGTGTGCCCATAGCGGCGAAAAACGCGGTGGCCGCGGTACAGCCGGAGAAGAAGCCGGGATTTTTCCAAACGCTTTGGAACTGGCTGACGGGCGGATGAAAATGACGGAAGAGCACTTCTATGTGCGAAGCATAAAGGAAGGGGAAAACAATGGCGAGAGATACAAGACTGCAAAAATTTTTGTCCGAGGCGGGGATTGCCAGCCGGAGAAAGTCAGAAGAATTCATTGCCGACGGACGTGTGACGGTCAATGGAAGAAGAGCCAAAATCGGTGATAAGGTCGACGTCCGCAAGGATGTTGTTGCGGTGGACGGGGAAAAGGTGGAATTTGACCGGAACCGCCAAAGCATCTATATCATGCTCCATAAGCCGCGGGGCTATGTCACAACCATGGAGGATGAACAGGGACGCAAGTGCGTAGCAGAGTTGGTCAAGGATGTTGGGACCCGGGTGTATCCTGTCGGGCGGCTGGATATGAATTCAGAGGGCCTTTTGTTAATGACTAACGACGGAGAATTTGCCAATATGATGATGCATCCCCGCCACAATGTCTCTAAAAGCTATCGGGTTACCGTGCGGCCTGATCTCAGCGATGAGCAGGCAGCCAAATTGGCCGAAGGGGTGGAGATCGACGGACGGATGACCCTGCCGGCCCAGGTGAGAGTGGTGACCAAGGAACCGGGCAGGGTGGTGATGGTCATCACCATCAAAGAAGGACGCAACCGGCAGATCCGCAAAATGTGCGAGGCAGTGGGGCTGGAGGTGGCCAGGCTCAAGAGAATTTCGGTGGGACCGCTCAAGCTGGGCATGTTGCAGCCTGGAAAATGGCGTTACCTACAGCTCAACGAAATCATCATGCTGCGCAATGCGGCTTCTGGCGCCAAGACGGTCCATGTCAGGAGGCAGGAAAGATGATCGAGCTGAAGCTGATACAAGACAATGGCATAAAAGCGCAGCTGCTGGAAAAAATGGGGATACAGGCATCGGATGCCATCTGCTACGGTGCCGCTGATAAAGAGGAGGTTCTGGGAGGCACAGCTTTTGCCATCCGCGATGGACGAGCTGTTATGTTGGGCCTTTTTACCGAGCCTGGTTTGGGCGCTATGCTGGGGGACGGGCTCATCCGCGCCGCGTGGAATCACTGTTCATCTCATGGAATCAAAACGGCCCGGTTTAGCGATGAATTTCCCATGGAGTCCCTTCAGCCACTGGAGTTCTTCCGGGACTTTTCCCATGAGGATATCGACATTGAAAAATTCTTTTCAGAGGGCAAAAAATGTGGACAAACCCGATAGAAATCCCTTGTTATTTATCTAACAAGAGTATATAATATTATTGATTACGGTTTTTCGAGGAAATTGCGCAGAAACTGCCGAAATAGGGCAGCGCGCAGCGAAAAACGTAACTTTGATTTCGACCATTGATTTTTAAATTCATCTTAGATTCATGGTAAGAGAAACGGAGGAACACAGATGAGTACCGAAAGCAGATCCAAAGTTCTTGCGGATGCTCGCGCCGCGGCGGTGAAGTCGACTCCGGCCCGTGAAAGACTGGCCCTTCTTTTTGACGGGGACAGCTTTGTGGAGCTGGATGCCTTTGCCAAAGTGGGAGAAGAAGGCGCAGGTGTTGTCACCGGTTATGGCGCCATCGACGGCAACCCGGTGTTTGCCTTTGCGCAGGACATCCAGGCAACTGGCGGTGCAGTGGGTAAAATCCATGCCGCTAAAGTGAAAAAAGTATATGATTTGGCTGAGAAAACCGGAGCTCCGGTAGTCGGCATTTTCGACTCCAACGGCGCGCGCCTTTCTGAAGGCAATGATGCACTGGCCGCATATGGAGATATGCTCCAGAGCTCCAGCAACATTTCCGGCGTTGTCCCCCAGATCTCCTTGATCTTGGGCACCTGTGCGGGAACTGCGGCCATGATTGCCTGCAATGCAGATTTCGTTGTTATGAGTGAAAAGGCGGAGTTTTTCCTGAGTGCCGCCGGCATTGATGGCACCGAGGGAGCCGGCAGCGCGGCTAATGCTGCAAAATCCGGTGCAGCTCACCTTGTACTCCCCACAGAGGAGGAGGCCATCGGTGCAGCGAGAAATCTGATCTCTCTCCTGCCGCTGAACAATCTGTCTGCTTCTCCCGTTTGTGATTTTTCCGCCAACGATGCTGCCGCTGCTTTGAGCGCTGCATGTGAGAATATGGCCGAAGCAGATACCATGGCCATTGTGGAAGGGGTCTTTGATGCAGGCAGCGTTGTGGAGATCCAGAAGGATTTCGGCGCAGGTTCTATTGCGGCGCTGGCAACCTTGGGTGGTTTTACCTGCGGTGTTGTCGCTACCAAGGGCGGCAAGCTTTCCGCTGCTGACTGTGCCAAGATGGCTCGTCTAGTCAGCATCTGTGACGCTTATCAGATACCGGTAGTTACTTTTGTTAATACCGAGGGCTTTGAGGCCAATGGCGAGACAGAGCTTGCCGGTGCGATTCGGGAGAGCGCAAAGCTGGCCCATGTTTATGCCCAGGCCACCTGTGTAAAGGTGAGTGTCATCACCGGTGCAGCTTACGGAAGCGCTTACATAGCGCTGGCTGGAACCAATGCGGGCGCCGATGTCACCCTGGCATGGCCTTCCGCTGTTATCAGCGCTTTGGAGCCTAAGACCGCTGTGGCGTTTGCCCATGGTGGTGAAATTACTGCCGACCATGACAGAGCGGCGGTAGAAAAAGAATATATGGAGACAACCGCTTCCGCCCTTACTGCGGCGGCAGACGGTTATATAGAAGATGTCATTGATCCTGCGGCAACCAGGGACGTACTTCTTTCCACCCTGGATATGCTGGCTGGTAAGAGAGTGACCCATTTGCCGAGAAAACACAGCAATATGCCCATGTAATTGCGGCTGGATTGCGTACAGAAAAGGGAGGACTTATTGTGAAAAGATTTAATATAACTGTAAATGGACAGGCTTATGATGTTGCTGTTGAAGAGATTGCGGCAGGCGCTCCTATGCCTGCTGCTGCCCCGGCTCCAGCTCCCGCTGCAGCACCTGCTCCTGCGGCGGCTCCGGCTCCCGCTCCCGCCCCTGCGGCAGCACCTGCCCCTGCACCGGCACCTGAAGCAGCCCCGGCTCCCGCTGCGGCTCCTGGTACCGAAGGCAGCATCAAGATCAATGCACCTATGCCTGGTACCATCCTGGATGTAAGAGTTTCTGTGGGTCAGAAGATTGCCAAAGGTGACGTTATTGTCATTCTGGAGGCAATGAAGATGGAAAATGAGATTATGGCTCCCTGTGACGCCACCGTTGCAAGCCTGAGCGTCAAGAAAGGCGATACGGTCAACTCCAACGATCCCATCGCTACACTTGACTAAGATTCCACCAGGGGAACGGAACTGGGCCGTTTTCCCCTTTTGCCCCTGTCTCCGGGGCGTACTCCGGAGAGGACAGGCTCCTGTGGTCGTCTGCGTGGAACGGGAGCGGGGCAATCTGAAACCAGCCGGCACGCAGCGGCAGAATGGAAGGTTGACATTATGGCAAAAGTAAAAATTACCGAGACCATTCTTCGTGATGCTCATCAATCCCTGATTGCCACCCGTATGACCCTTGAAGATATGAAGCCGATGCTCAAAGCCATTGACGATGTGGGCTTTTATTCGGTAGAAGCCTGGGGCGGCGCTACCTTTGATGCTTGCCTGCGCTTTTTGGACGAGGATCCTTGGGAGCGGCTTCGGGTGATCAGAAGCTACATGAAGAATACCAAGATACAGATGCTCTACCGCGGACAGAATATGCTGGGCTACCGTCACTATGCTGACGATGTGGTAGAGTACTTTGTACAGAAATCCGTTGCCAACGGCATTGACATTCTCCGTGTTTTCGATGCCCTCAACGATAAGAGAAATCTGGAAGCTTCCGTACGGGCAACCAAGAAGGAAGGCGCCCACCTGCAGGCGGCTCTTTCCTATACGTTGGGCCCTGTGTTTGATATTGAATACTACGTAAACTATGCCAAGGAATTGGAGAATATGGGCGCTGACTCTATCTGCATCAAGGATATGGCAGCCCTGATTACCCCCAAGATGGCTTATGATCTGGTGAAAGCCCTCAAGGAGACGGTGAAGATCCCCGTTCAGCTGCATACCCACTACACCTCCGGCCTGGCTTCCATGGCCCTGCTCAAAGGGATTGAGGCAGGTGTCGATATTATCGATACCGCTATGTCTCCCATGGCGCTGGGAACTTCCCACGCTCCCACCGAAACTATGGTAGCAGCTCTCCAGGGCACGGAATATGACACCGGCCTGGATCTGAAAAAGCTCAATGTGGTGCGTGAGCATTGCGTCAAGCTCCGGGAGAAATATCTGGCAAATGGACTGCTCAATCCGAAGGTGCTGGGCGTCGACGCCAACACCCTGCTGTATCAGGTGCCAGGCGGCATGCTCTCCAACCTGATTTCTCAGCTGAAACAGGCGGGCAAAGAGGATCAGCTGGATGCGGTGCTCCAGGAGGTACCAAGAGTTCGTGAAGATTCTGGATATCCGCCTCTGGTTACTCCGACCTCTCAGATTGTAGGAACCCAGGCTGTCTTTAACGTCATTATGGGTGAACGCTACAAGATGGTCACCAAAGAGTTTAAAGCCTTGGTTCGTGGCGAATACGGAAAAACTCCGGTTGCCATCGATCCTGCCTTCCGCAAGAAGATCATTGGCGATGCGGAGCCCATCGACTGCCGTCCCGCCGATCTGTTGGAGCCGGAACTGGACAAGATCAAGGCAGAGTTTCCTCAGGAACTTTACGAACAGGAAGAGGATATCCTCAGCTATGCTCAGTTCGGACAGGTTGCAACCAAATTCTTCGAGAAACGCCGGGACAAAAAGTACGGTGTGGATGCTGCTCATGCCGACAGAGCAAACAATGTACATCCCGTGTAAGATTTTGCAAAGACGCGCTCCGGTTTTGCCGGAGCGCTTTTGTTATCCACAGGGGAAATGAATGGGAGGAAAAAGCCATGTCCATGATAGCTTATGACAAATCTTACCGCAGCCAGGTGTTGGATATCTGGCTCGCGGGGAATTTACAGGCCCATCCTTTTATTCCGCCGGACTATTGGAGGGAGCATCGGGAAGAGGTAGGAGATGCGCTGGAACAAGCTACCGTGCTGCTCTGGGAAGAGGCCGGGGAGATTCAAGGGTTTGTTGGAGTTGTAGAGGAGGGCTATATTGCCGGGATTTTTGTGGCGGCACAGCATCGATCCAAGGGAATCGGCACCAGGCTTATCCGCTGCTGCAAAGAACGTTTTCCGCAGCTGTCTTTGCATGTCTACGAGAAAAATAGGGCTGCGATCGCCGTTTATGAGGCCAATGGTTTTCAGAAGCAACGATGCTCCGCCGATCCCCAGACAGGAGAAAGAGAATGGACGATGGTCTGGCATCGGGAGAAAGAGTAGATGGAAAAAAGCCCATTTCGTTGACAAAATAGGCTTAAAAATAGTAAAATATAGATTGGTATAGTTTATTCTGAATAAAAATTTGTCTCAAATTTATAAAGTAAGGCGGCAAAGGACAATGATAAAAAGCATGACTGGCTACGGCCGCAGCGAGCAGATTATTGACGGACGAGATATCCTTTTTGAGATCAAATCCGTCAACCATCGTTTCTTTGAGTTTTCTGCCCGGGTGCCAAGGGTATACGGTTACCTGGAGGAAAAGATCAAAAGTTATCTGCAACAGAAAATATCCCGCGGCAAGGTGGATGTGGGGGTCACCATCCTGACTTTGGAGGGGACCAATGCCGAGGTAGAGATCAATCATGATCTGACCCGTTCCTATGTGGAGGCACTTCGGGAGCTCACCGATAAATTTGACCTGAAAGACGATTTGAGCCTCTCTTCCATCTCCCGCTTTTCCGATATCTTTACCGTACGCAAAAGTGTGGAGGATGAAAACGTTATCTGGGACTGCGTGCGGCAGGTAGCGGATGAGGCCGTCGCCGCCTTTCTCGCTATGCGGGAAACAGAGGGGCAGCGGCTGAAGGAAGATATTTTAGGACGGCTGGATTATATTGAAACCCAGGTCTGCCGGGTGGAGGAGCGGTCTCCGGAAACGGTGAAGGAATATTACAATCGTTTGTACCAGAAGATGACAGAGGTGTTGGGGGACAACCGCTTTGACGAACAGCGGATCATTACAGAAGCCGCTATCTTTGCCGATAAGGTGGCCGTCAATGAGGAGACGGTGCGTCTGCACAGCCATTTGGACCAGTTCCGGGAGATTCTGAATGCCGGAGGCCCCATGGGGCGGAAGCTGGACTTTTTGGTTCAAGAAGTCAACCGGGAAGTTAACACCATTGGGTCCAAGGCACAGGATACCGATATTGCCCGGATTGTAGTGGATGTCAAAGCGGAAATTGAAAAGATCAGGGAGCAGATCCAAAATATCGAGTAGGATTTACCTGTGATCTGGGAAGACGGCGTGTTCTGTTAAAAGAAAGTGAGGATAAAATGAAATTAATCAATATTGGTTTTGGCAATATGGTGTCCGCCAATCGTTTGGTGGCCATCGTCAGTCCCGAATCCGCTCCCATCAAGCGGATTATTCAGGACGCTCGGGATCGCGGCTCTTTAATCGACGCCACTTACGGAAGAAGAACCCGGGCTGTTATTATTACCGACAGTGACCATGTAATTCTTTCTGCGGTGCAGCCGGAGACGGTGGCCAACCGCTTGATTGACGATGACGACGATGAGGAGATGGATGAAGATGAATAAAAGAGGCTTGTTGATTGTACTCTCCGGGCCTTC
>CAJFSX010000030.1 GCA_904419775.1 Candidatus Pararuminococcus gallinarum
ACCCTATGGGAATAGGAAGATGGATTTCCAAATTGTTCACAAACTGTTTTTTTCAGGGCTAAGAATTTTGTGAGGAACTGCGCTAAAATAATTACAAGGTCTCAATATTTTGCCAGCAAATATTAGGAGCGTGAACAGATGTCTGATAGAGAGACTGTTGAGAACCTGGTACAGTTGCTGGCGTTATTTGGAAGAACAGGTACTTCCAAAATTAAATATCCTGGAATGAAGTCGACGGAGCTCAATGCCATTGTATGTATTAAATCTCAAGAGGATGAACATAAAGAGGGAATCAAAACCTCTGACATTGGCAAATTGCTGGGGGTAACCCCGCCCAGTATCACCCCTGTCATTAATTCTTTGGAAGAACAAGGGCTGGTCACTCGAGTCTATTCGAAGCTGGATCGCCGGGTGGTTAGGGTAAAGCTAACCGATCGGGGCGAAGCGGTCTACGATGAGGCAAAAGAGATGATGATTGAAAAGAACAAGGGATTAATGGAGTATTTGGGACATGACGATAGCCGTCAATTTGTTCGAATACTACAGAATGCATTGGGGTATATGAGCAAAATTAATTAAATCAGGACAAATATAATAAAAGGCAGTTCCTACTGAGAGTGGGAATTGCCTTTTATTATATTCTACTGGTTTTTTCTATCAGGCACAGAAGCTGAGAATTCCAATTTTTGAAAAATCGTATTTCACGGTTTTTTGTGGTACAATGGTAGGACGATAGAAAGAGGGGATAGCTCAATGAAAATTGTAATTTTAGATGGCGGTACCGTAAATCCTGGTGATATTTCCTGGGAATCCCTGGAGTCTTTAGGAGAGGTTTCGGTTTATTCTAGTACGCCCAAGGAAAAAGTCATAGAACGTATCGGAGATGCTGTGGCTATTCTTTGTACCCGCACCCGAATACCAAGGGAAGTGTTTGCATGCTGTCCTCAGCTCAGGTATGTGGGACTATTTGCCACAGGGTATAACATTGTGGATATTGACGCGGCGACGGAACATGGTGTCATCGTCTGTAATGTGCCGGGATATTCTACAGAGGCGGTAGCGCAGCATACTTTTGCCCTTTTGCTAGAAATCTGCCAGCACATCTCTGATTTTGATCGCCTTGTCCATACAGGATGCTGGGAAGAAGGGCCACAATATTACAGCCGCCAGCCTCTATTGGAACTGAGAGGGAAAACCATGGGGATTATTGGCATGGGCGAAATCGGATATCGTACAGCCAAAATAGCGGAAGCCTTTGGCATGCAGGTATTAGGTACCCGCCGTCACCCGGATCCGGCCATGGAAACCCAACAAATTCATTTTGCCGACTTTACTACACTTTTACGGGAAAGCGATATTATTTCCATCCACTGCCCCCTCTTTCCCGAAACAAGGCACCTGATTAATAGAGAGACTATCTCCCAGATGAAGGACGGAGCAATCCTGCTGAATACGGCGAGAGGGCCTATCCTTCAGGAGGAGGATGTGGCACAGGCCCTAAAAAGTGGTAAGCTTTCCGCTGTAGGGGTAGATGTTTTGTCTGTGGAGCCACCGGATAAGGAGAACCCGCTTTTGCAAGCTCCCAACTGTATTGTGACGCCACATATTGCCTGGGCACCGCGAGATACACGCATTCGGTTGGTAGAGATGGTGGCAGAGAACCTGCAAGCGTTCATGAGGGGAAAACCTATCCATATGGTAAATCCCGAGGCGTGGAGAGAGAAAATTGAAGGTTAGCTCATGATAACAGAAGGCGGTTTTATTGCTTTTTATAAGATGTAGCTGTAAAATAAAATAGAATATAATGCGAAACTATCAAGGAAAAGGGGAAAGAGATTGAAAACGCTGGATAAGCTTAAAATTGGGAAAAAGGCTCGGATTGTAGCGGTCAACGGAGAAGGCGCTTTGAGAGACCGGCTTCTTGATATGGGATTAACCCCAAAGACCCAGGTAATGGTACGAAAGGTGGCACCTATGGGAGACCCCATCGAGTTAATGCTCCGCGGCTATGAGCTGACCCTGCGCATTGACGATGCAAAAAACATAGAGGTCGAGGAGGATTAAGCATGGTTTTTGCATTGGTAGGAAATCAAAATAGCGGAAAAACAACCCTTTTTAACCAACTGACGGGTTCTAATCAGCACGTGGGCAATTTCCCGGGTGTAACAGTAGAGCGCAAGGATGGTGTTATCCGCGGACATAAAGACACAACTGTGGTGGATCTGCCGGGAATCTATTCTCTGTCGCCTTATACATCGGAGGAGATTGTCACCCGGGATTTTATCTTAAAGCATCATCCAGACGGCATCATCAATATTGTGGATGCCATGAACATAGAAAGAAACCTTTATCTGAGCATGCAGCTTATCGAGTTGGGCGTTCCTATGATTATTGCGCTGAATATGATGGATGAGATGAGATCCAATGGGGGGACAGTCAAAATCGATCAGCTTTCTGAGGAACTGGGTGTACCTGTAGTCCCTATTTCAGCAGCGAAGAATGAGGGAATCGATGAACTCATCAACCGCGCTATGCGTACGGCAGAACGCAGACAGCTCCCCAAGCGCCAGGACTTTTGCTCCGGCGCCGTACATAGAACCATCCACTCCATCGCCCATCTCATTGAAGACCATGCGGAGCGAGCAGGCTTGCCCATGCGCTTTGCGGCCACCAAGCTGGTGGAGGGAGACGGACCGGTAGAGGAGATGCTGCAGCTATCTGACAATGAGAAGGATATGATCCAGCACAGCATCACCGAGATGGAGCAGGAGCTTGGAACCGATAAAAAAGCGGCGCTGGCCGATATGCGGTATAATTTTATTGACAAGCTCTGTACCGACTGCGTTATCAAGCCCAAAGAAAGCCGTGAGCATATCCGCAGTGTCCGGATTGACAATGTGCTTACCAATAAATATCTGGCGATACCGGTGTTTTTGCTCATTATGCTGGTCATCTTCTGGCTGACCTTTGGCGTTGTGGGAAGCTTTCTCAGCGACCTGCTTTCCCAGGGGATCGATGCGATAACAAATCTTGTCAGTGAGGGACTGCTTGCGTACGGAATTAACCCAGTGATTCACTCTCTCATTATTGACGGAGCTTTTGCCGGAGTGGGCAGCGTGCTTTCCTTTATTCCCACCATTGTGGTACTGTTCTTTTTCCTCTCCCTGTTAGAGGACAGCGGATACATGGCCCGTGTTGCTTTCGTCATGGATAAACTTCTGCGGAAGATTGGCCTTTCTGGCCGCAGCTTTGTCCCCATGCTTATTGGATTTGGATGCTCTGTACCGGCCATTATGGCGACACGGACCCTTTCTAGTGAACGGGACCGTAAAATGACCATTATGCTGACCCCTTTCATGTCCTGTAGCGCCAAACTGCCCATTTACGGTATGTTCACCATGGCCTTTTTCCCCAGATACCGAGCTCTTGTCATGATCGGGTTATATGTGCTGGGAATGGTTGTCGGCATTTTGATGGGTCTCATCCTCAAAAAGACAGCATTTCGGGGGAATCCAGTCCCCTTTGTCATGGAACTGCCTAATTACCGCCTGCCCAGTCCCAAAAGCGTAGGCCTGCTGCTCTGGGACAAGGCAAAAGATTTTTTGACCAGGGCATTTACTATCATCTTTGTAGCAACCTTAATTATTTGGTTCTTCCAGACCTTTGATACCCGATTGAATGTGGTAGCGGACAGCGCGGACAGCATGCTTGCCAGTATCGGACGGTTCATTGCCCCCATTTTTGCTCCCCTGGGCTTTGCGGATTGGCGTGCCTCCACCGCGTTGATCACTGGTTTTTCCGCGAAGGAGGCGGTGATTAGTACTTTTGCCGTTCTCACAGGGGCCAGCACGGCTACCTTACCTCAGGCCCTCGGCGGCATCTTTACGCCTCTCGCCGCTACATCCTTCTTGGTATTTACCCTGCTTTACACTCCTTGCGTGGCTGCTATCAGCGCTGTAAGGCGAGAAATGAACAGCGGAAAAAGTGCACTTCTTGTTTCTGTAACCCAGACAGTGGTAGCTTGGTTGATGGCGTGTTTGGTCTATCAGGTTGGAGCGCTCTTTATCCATTGAGGAAAGGATGACGCGATGAAACCCATAGACTATGCTATCCTTATTCTTCTTGTTGTCTTGGTAGCACTGGCTGTCAGATATGCCTGGAAGCACCGGGGAACTTGCGGTGGCTGTCAGGGCTGTGCTGGCTGTTCCCGTAGGGATTGTCAGCAGAAGAAAGAAGATGAACAATAGGGAGTTTTGAAGCTATAGCTTCCTTTCTAGAAATTATGTGATAATAAAAAAGCGCCCATATCGGGGCGCTTTTTTATTTAGTCAACCTTAGGCAGACCGTCAAAACCTTTTTGTAGATCAGCATCAGAGGGAATATAGTCGTTCATTTGACCATCATGATAAGCCTGGTAAGCGGTCATATCAAAGTAACCCGTGCCGGTCAGACCAAAGAGGATGGTTTTGGTTTCTCCTGTCTCTTTGCATCTGATGGCCTCATCTATAGCGGCACGGATAGCGTGGGCAGATTCAGGTGCCGGCAAGATCGTCTCATACTTGGCAAAATAGGTAGCAGCTTCAAAGACTTTAGTTTGCTCTACAGAAACAGCCTCCATATATCCATCGTGATAAAGTTTGGAAAGGATAGGGGACATACCGTGATACCGAAGTCCGCCAGCGTGGTTGGGGGAAGGCATGAAGCCAGAACCCAAAGTGTACATCCGGGCCAGGGGAGTGACTTTTCCAGTGTCACAGAAATCGTAAACGTATTTGCCGCGGGTCAGGGAGGGGCAGGAAGCGGGTTCCACAGCGACGATACGAGGATCAGCCTTTCCGGTCAGCTTATCCTGCATAAAGGGAGCGATAAGACCGCCAAGATTGGAACCACCGCCAGCGCATCCGATGATGATGTCGGGATATTCATCTAGCATTTCCATAGCTATTTTGCTCTCTAGGCCAATGATAGACTGATGCAGAAGCACTTGATTGAGAACAGAACCGAGCACATACCGGCATCCTTCTGTAGTCATCGCCTTCTCGATTGCCTCAGAAATCGCACAGCCCAAGCTGCCCCCAGTGTTGGGATCAGCAGCCAAAATCTGGCGCCCAGCATTGGTAGTATCACTGGGGCTTGCGATAACGTTAGCATCGAAGGTTTGCATCACCGCTTTACGGAATGGCTTTTGGTTGTAGGAGACCTTTACCATAAATACTGTCAGATCCAAACCAAAATAAGCGCATGCTTCAGCCAATGCGGTGCCCCACTGCCCAGCTCCGGTCTCGGTGGTAAGGCAGGTCAGTCCTTGCTTCTTAGCATAATAGGCCTGGGCGATAGCAGAGTTAAGCTTGTGACTTCCAGAGGTGTTATTACCCTCAAATTTGTAATAGATCTTGGCAGGAGTGCCGAGAGCCTTTTCTAAGTTATAGGCTCGGATGAGGGGGGAGGGACGGTAAATTTTATACATTTCCTGAATTTCTTCGGGAATATCAATATAGCGCGTTTCCGCATCCATCTCTTGATGAGCCAACTCCTTGCAGAAAACGGGATAAAGGTCTTCTTCCGTAGCAGGTTTCAAGGTAGCGGGATTGAGCATGGGATCGGGCTGTTCCGGCATGTCGGCCCGCAGATTATACCACTGTTTCGGCATCTGGTCTTCGGTGAGATACAGTCTGTGCGGTACTTTTTTCATCATAAGGACTCCTTTACAAATTGATCTTGAGTTTTGCGGGAGCGCCGCCCCTAGGGGCGCAGGTCATGATGGCGAAGTATCTGCTCCACGAGGAGCAAATAAAAAAGGCTTTTGTCTCAACAATACTGTTGGGACAAAAGCCATAAACTTCTGCGGTACCACCCAAATTGACACTTTCGTGTCCACTCGCTCCCTATACAAACATATAGGCTCCCTTGATAACGGGCGGAGATCCCGTCAGGCACTACTAAGTGTTACTCTTTTCGTCCTGCCCTCATGAGTCCATTCAACAAAGCGTCCTCTATTGCCTTCCACCAACGGCAACTCTCTGTAAGACGACTTTCTTTGCCTACTCTTCTCATTCAACGGTTTGAGGTGTTTGATTGTTATTTAGTATAATCACCAAGAATAACTTTGTCAAGGGGAAAGGAAAAATTTTTATGAAAATATAAAGCGGTATCTGAATTGGTGTCCAAACTAAAGGCATTGGTAAAAGTATCGGATAACAAAGTTATTCTCACCATTATCGGGAACTTCATAGACACCATTAACTTCTGTGAAGTTTTTACCTTTTGGGTTTTCGAGTGCGCTGGTATCTGCCCACTGGTTTGTATAAACTTCGCTGTTTTCGAAGTTGCTGTTCCCATTAAAATTCTTAGCGTCAATTGCAAAAACAATGAGATAGAATGTGCGATTGCTTGTCCAGATAGAAAATAGTTTTCATTGACATTCTTTTTTTCTTCCATTAAGGTTAAAGAGAAGCTATTCACAAGAAATAAAGGAGGCGACAGACTATGTCAAAAATTTATGGTCATCTCTATGATTTAATAGGTAATACGCCACTGCTGCGATTGCAGGGATATGAAGCTACACATGGGATTTCTGCTCAGATAGTTGCAAAGCTGGAGTATTTCAATCCTGCCGGCAGTGTTAAGGATCGGGTGGGATACGCCATGATTGTTGATGCGGAAAAAAGAGGAATCCTAAAGCCCGGTACTGTCATCATCGAGCCCACCAGCGGGAATACCGGCATCGGCCTTGCCAGTGTCGCGGCATCCAGGGGGTATCGGATGATTCTCACCATGCCGGAAACCATGAGTATTGAACGTCAAAAACTGCTCAAGGCCTATGGAGCGGAAATTGTCCTAACTCCGGGAGAAAAAGGGATGCAGGGCTCCATTGAAAAAGCCCAGGAGCTGGCCGATTCTTTTCCCCAAGCGTTCATCCCCTCCCAATTTTCCAACCCGACCAATCCCGCTGCCCATGAGGCTTCTACTGGCCCCGAGATCTGGAGAGATACTGATGGTACAATTGACATTCTGGTGGCGGGAATCGGTACTGGCGGAACCCTTTGCGGCACGGCAAGATACCTAAAAAAACAAAATCCCAGTATCCAGATCGTTGGCGTAGAGCCTGCTTCTTCCCCCCTCATCACCCAAGGGAAAGCTGGCCCGCACAAGATTCAGGGGATCGGCGCTAATTTTATCCCTGAAAACTACGATCCCGCTTTGGTGGATGAGGTGTTGGCCATTACCAATGGGGATGCCATCCGGGCTGCTAAAGAGTTAGGGCGGACCGAAGGACTTTTGGTGGGGATTTCCTCTGGAGCCGCGTGCCATGCCGCTTCCATCCTTGCCCAAAGACCTGAAAACGCAGGTAAGCTCATTGTGGCCATTTTTCCTGATACCGGTGAGCGCTATCTTTCCACCGAGCTTTTTGATGATTGAGTTATGTCTCTTTTCCTGTGAAACAAGTGGATTGTTTTCTTTCCGCGCTTGTCCTGTTGGAAAAATTGAAGTAAAATAAAAAGTGTCAACGAAAATAGGTCCTGTCATGTTCCGGTGGCCGTGATGGGAAAAAGCATTAATTCATCCGCCGGAGAATGGAGATTACTATGGCAGCAAAAACAGTAAAATTTGGCATCATGGCTACCGGCGATATCGCCCGTCAGATTACAGAAACCATTCAGTCCGTACCTGGCGCTGAGGTTTGGGCCGTGGGTTCCCGTACCTTGGAGAAGGCACAGGCTTTTGCGGAAAAGCATCACATTCCTCATGCTTATGGCAGCTATGAAGAGCTTGTATCCGATCCAGAAATTGATATCATCCATGTGGCTACTCCCCATTCCCAGCATTATGAAAATATGCTGCTTTGTTTAGAGCATGGTAAGAATATACTCTGCGAGAAGTCCTTTACCGTTAATGCTATCCAGGCGAAAGAAATCTTCAAAATTGCGGAAGAGAAAAAGCTGTTCGTCATGGAAGCTCTCTGGCTTCGTTTTAATCCGGCGATCAACCAGGCTATCGCCAAAGCAAAAGATGGTCAGATCGGTGATATCCGTATGGTCAACATTATCTTTGGACGGATGTCTCCCGACGCAGGCAGTTCCAATGACCGTTATAACCGTCCCAAACTGGCTGGCGGCGCCTTGTTGGATCTTGGTGTATACACCATCAATGCTGCTCAGATGATCTTTGATGAGCAGATGCCCACCAAGATTGCCACCGTTGGAACAATCAGCGAAGAGGGAATCGACGAGCAAAGCTCCATCATCTTCCAATATGGAAAAGACCAGACCGTTACCATGCAGCTTGCCTATCGTTCTCATATGACCCGCCATTTCTCCATTAATGGCACAAAAGGTATGGTGGAAATGGAATATTTCCCCCGCTGTGATAATGTCTATGTCCGCATGGGAAAAAGTGCCGGTGAAAAGTATGAGGTGGAAACCTATGCCAACGCCTATGAGCCTGAAATTCGCCATGTCGTAGATTGCATCCAGAAAGGGCTTACAGAAAGCCCCATCATGACCCACGAAAAAACCATCCGGACCATGGAGCTAATGGATGCTTTGCGCAAAGAGTGGGGGCTTAAATATCCGCTTGCATTTGAGGATGAGTTGTTCGCTAAATAACTAGAGAACAAACCCAACTTTACCACAATGTATCAATAAGTAAAAATAGCGCGGCATCGTTTAGATGCCGCGCTATTTTTTTACTTCGATAGTAAATTTTAAATATTGATTTCTCCATAAAAAGTTTTTTCCTGCTGGTTGCGCTTTTCTTATGCTTTCCCTTCTTTTCGTGCCTTATGCTTTTTGAGAAACGGTACCAGGGCTCTTTGAACACTGACAAGGATCTCCCCTGCATTGAGCACAAGCATCAGCAGGGTCAAAAGGATTTCCCACAAAATCCAGAGGGGAAGTTCTTGGATCATAATGAGGGACTGAGCCAAAAGAATAACTGTATTGATACAGATTTTAAGTGCATTCCAGTCCATCTTGATAAAGCGTCGTGTATCCAGCGCCCGAAACAGGAATACCACAAAATATCCAATGAAGGTGGCGAAAACCGCTCCGGTGACTCCCCAAATCGGGATGAGCAGGAAATTAAGCACAATGTTGACAATGGCACCTACTGCTGTAGTCAGCAGGATTAAAAGGCTCTTTTTCTGCACCATGTAAATACTTCCCAAGAAGTTGACCAGGCAGGAAAAAACCGTGGCCATGACGAGAAACGGAATATACTGCCAAGAGGTATAGAATTCATTGGAGACCATAATTTTGGTAATCAGCTTCGAGAACAAAATCAAGCCAGACCCTGCCATAAAGACAAGAGAGCCATACATGCGGAATACCTTGGTAAAGAATTTTTCTCTTGACCGCTCCTCCGTCATGGCGGAAAGCTGCCATGCATCCATGAAAATACTGGAGACAAGGTTGATTAAGGTTGGCACCTTATAGGCCGCCGCCAAAAGGCCGTTGGCATCGCTGCCCACCATATAAGCCACAATATACCGATCGGACATGGTGATAATCCACCAAAACACTGTGTTTGGAATCAATGGCAAAGAATATCCTAGCATGGCACGGCTTGTAATCGTGTCCATTCCTTTAAAACGAATGTATCGGTTTAGTTTTGCTGTAATAAATAGAAAGACTACCGACAATGTATCCGAACAGATAATGGCGAGAATATATCCCATGGCGCCCCAACGGAAACCCACCAGGAATAAGATATTAAATAAAATCGTTGTTGCCGTGCTGAGTATTCCATCAAAGGCATAAAGACGCACTAGATTCCGAGCTTTTACAAACTGTGAACAGAGAGATCGCATTGACGACATGAACACAAACAGATACATTAGAAAGGTATAGTCGGAAACATATCGAATTTGATTGATGAGCGGTGAGAAAAGCAACAGAATAATAAAGCCGGCTACAATCGAAAGGATGCCTGTAGAAAACACATCGCTTTTGCGCACGGAACGGTCCAGGCCAAAACGCACAACACCATTAATTATGCCTAAGGATACCAGCGGCAAAAGCAGATTACCAGTCTGAACCACCAAGTCAGTAATACCGTATTCCCCGGTTGTCAGAACTCGGGTATACAGCGGCATCATTAAATAAACCAGTACCTTAGAGCTAAAGGTACCGATAGCAAAAATCGCCGTATTGGAGATCAGTCTTTTATATTTGTCCACGTTGTTCTCCTTGTGTCATTTTTCAGAGTGGATGGACCACGAACTGAAAGAAATCTTTCCTATTATAAACCATATTCCTTTGTTTGGCAAAATAAATCACAGGAAAAACTATTTCCTTTCATTTTTTTCTATTTTAGGAGAGCCTTCTTGAGAGGAAAATACCCTAGCACGCTTTGTTTCCCAATAGCTTCCCATGCTCATACCCGGAATATCAGTCACTTCTTTTTCCAAAAAGTCCGGTGGGATAAACGAGCTAGCCTCCTCAACGCTGTCAAACTCCACCTCAGCGTACATAAACTCTCCTTCCTCACCTGGATCCACCCGGCTGCATTCCAGCCGATGCCCATCGGGAAGCAGATATACCCGAAAGTCTTTGCGGACCGGATCCATCTCCAACAAGCCACAAAGCCTTTCATAAATATTTTCCTCGATATCTAATTCTATTTCTTCCCTTACCAATGTGCCCTTGCCCTTAAAGCAAAGCTTGTAATCAGAAACTCCCTTTGTGGTCTTTTTACGAATTCGTACCACTGGTTTGACGCAAAGATATCCCTGTTCGACATCCGCTTTCAGCAGTTCTGGTAACGCAGGGAATTCTGTAATTAAAAATTTTCTTTCTATCTCCATGATTCTCTTCCTTCGTTTCCGTGGCTTTTTTAACACTGGAGTATTATATCACAAAGGATATGAGCAAATCTACCTTCTGATATGAATATGGCCCTTCTCCTTATATTGGCCGGCGGATTTTGGATTTAAGCTTTTGGCTTACTGGGAAATCTTATGAAAATCTTCATTTTTTCTTTGCAAAATCTTCCCATGTTCATCAAAACAGAGTCACATTTCCAGGGTATAGTAAAGACATTCCAAACAGGAACATCCTAACATACTGCCGATGCCCTCCGGTAGTCGGATTACCGGCCGGTTGGCTTAGGCAGACTAACAATGATCCCCTTTGTGGGGTTAAGTATAAACACAAAAAGGCCGTGGATTACGTCCACGGCCTTTTTGTTGGCTGTTTTGCCTATTAAAAAGCTCCAAGCTTATCATGCTGGGAATAAAATCGATCAATCTTTATCCAAAATCTCTCACTGTAATTTTAGAAAAAGACTTGACATTATAAGCCTACGATGGTAGTCTAAAGATGACGACGACATATGTAGACTGGAGGGAAAGATGTGGACAAAATTAAGATTGGCGATGGCGAGATTAAAATTATGGAATACATCTGGAATAGAGATTCCATAAAGGCTGGAGAAATTGTTCAGCTGGCACAAAAAGACCATGGTTGGAGCAAGAATACCACCTATACCATGCTCAAACGTTTGGTAGAAAAGGGGATGGTCCAGCGCCGGGATCCTGGTTTCCGCTGCTATGCACTGGTGAGCAGGGAACAGGTGCAGCAGGAGGAGACAAGATCCCTCATCGACAAGGTTTATAACGGTTCCCGACGGCTGTTTTTGGCGTCGTTCCTCTCAAGGGAAAAATTGACCCAGGACGAAATTGCCGAAATTGAGAAGATTATAGAGGCTAATAAGTAGTAGGAGGAGAGCATATGGAGAGCTTGTTTTTTACTGTGCTCAATATGAGCATTACCGCCTCCATTGTTATTGCGGTAGTGTTGATTCTACGCCTTCTTTTTTCAAAAAAGACACCCAAATGGCTGAACTTTGCCATATGGGGGATTGTGCTTTTGCGTTTGTTGGTACCGTTTTCCATCCCCTCGCCGGTGAGTATTTTTAACGTTGTGCCCCAAAGTCAGGAGACTATGTCCACAGCTGAGGTAGGGGAGCGGGTCAATCGAATGGAGTTTGTCTACCAGCCATTTACGCAGCAACATCCTCAGGCGGAGGAAGCCTCGCAAAACGACGCTTCTGTTCCGCAGCAGGGCCAAGCTTCACCAGATAGGCAGCCAGCGTCTGTTAGCTGGAGCGAAATTGTTGCCGGTGTGTGGTTGGCAGGAGTTGTGCTTCTGTTGGCCTTGAGTGGATTGTTTTATGTCAGGGTGAAAAGACAGCTGAAAACAGCAACCGTCATCCGCAATCATCCTGTACTCAATGAGTGCATCCGGACAGTAGGAATCCGCCGTCCGGTCAAGATTTATCAGTCCCCCATGTTTTCCACCCCGGTGGTGAGCGGAATTTGGAGGCCGAAGATCATTCTACCCGCTTACTTTGACATCAGGGATGAGGAAGTGCTCTACCATGTCATGATCCACGAGCTTGTCCATATCAAACGGTGGGATATGCTGACCAAAATGATTTCCATGATCGCCGTGTGCATCCACTGGTTTAACCCTTTGGTCTGGTTGGCCTTTTACCTCAGCGATAAAGACATGGAAAGCGCTTGTGATGAAAGGGTCTTGACCTTTTCATCGATGGATATCCGCGGCGATTATGCCAGATCTCTTCTCACTGTGGCCATCCGCCAGCAGCGGCTGCCTATTTCCTCCGGGCTTGTAGCCTTTGGGGAGAGTAATGTGAAGACTCGGGTAAAGGCTATAATGAAGTACCATCGAACAACGTCTGTTGTGGTTGCGGCGGCGGTTGTTGTAGTGATTGCCGTTGGATGTACTTTACTGAGCAATGCTGTTCCGCAGCAGACAGAAGATACGAATATATCAGAGAGCCAAGCCCCACCTTCGATCACGTCTCAGCCCCAGCAGTCCGAACAGTCGGGGGAATCTGCTCCAGTGACTACTGACCCCGCTCCTGCAGAGACAGAGCCGGATATAACGAATACACCGGAAGAGATGGATTATTCGGATTATCTTAAAGAATATGTGCTGTATTTGGATTTTAACGGTAATATGGCTCCATTTTCCTCTCCGATAGAGATTTCGCCAGATGACTATTTTCTCTATGCCATTGGGAAAAATTACAATATCTTCATTGGAAAGAGAAGTATGGCGGAGGCCTATGGGGAAGAGTTCGCCCCCATTGAGCGTCCGGAATCCTATTACGATGAAAATTATGGCTATATCTATCCCCAGGAGGAAATAGAGGATACGGTAAGAGAGCGTTTTGATGTACCGGTGGAATACCTGAGAACAGCTATGTCCTATCTGCCGGAAAGGGAAGGATACGTATTTCCTGTTGCCCCTGGGTTTGGCATTGATACAGAACCCATTGTCACCGGCGTGGAGCAGCAGAATGATTTGCTTTTTATCACCTACAAAGTGATGACCGTTCCGTGGAAATCGGTGGATGGCGACGGGATTGTCACCCAACACCCCGCGGAATATATTATGACCAAAAGGCTGACCGTCCAGCTGACGGAGGATGGATTCCAGTATATCTCTCTGGAAGAAGCCGAGCCGGATGTGGAATCCATTGCTACGGTGATGATGCGAAAATATATCACACGCTATGAGGTGGTATGCAATGGGGCGCCTTTTTCCAGTGCGGAAACAATGGATACAAAACTTGCCTTTGATTATGTCATTGACCTGCTCCTGGCAGACGGTGCGGCCAAAGAGTATGCGGTGTACACTGATGAGGTAATGCCAAGCGGTTCACAAGTCTGGAGCCATTGTAAAATTCCGACGGAACGGGTATATGAGCTGATAGAGAGTGAATTTGGGTTGTCACAAGAGATGCTGGATCCGGAAAGCTTTACAGAAGACTTTACGGTATATAATTCGGACCTGGGCGTATTTGAGGTATATGAAAGCCAGCCCCTAGATACAGAGGACACCTTCCTGTTAGAGGACGCCAAGGATCTGGGAGAGGGCCTTGTGGAGGTTACTGCGGCGAGACAGCGGGGAGGCCAAGTGGTAGACCGGAACATTTACACCTTCCGCGTCTCTACAAAGAGCCCTGCGGAGAATGCTTATCTGTCAAATTATACGATTACCGGACAGTTTGTCTCCTGCCGGCCAGCTTCTGCGTAGTTACTATAGCGAATCAGTAAGGAAGTGCGGCTCCAATAAAAATTGCCGCTAGTTCACCGAAACCCAATATTGCAGTGAAAGAGAGGGGGAGCTTGAGGGCCCCCTCTTTTTTGAAAAGATGCGGAAATTTTCTTTGATTTCACAGTATTATATGCTACTATTACTCTAGAACCATCCCGCAGAGGAGGTAAGCTTATGCGCGCCATTGTGACACAGAATCTCACCAAGACTTATGGCAGGCACCGGGGCATTTCCAACGTGGATCTTGAGGTACAGGAAGGGGAGCGCTTTGGCTTTATCGGCCCGAATGGAGCAGGAAAATCCACCACCATCAAGCTTTTGCTGGGCTTTCTTTTTCCTACCTCCGGCAGTTGTAGGATTTTTGCTAAGGACTGTGTAAAAAGTTCAGAAATCATCAAGAGAGTAACCTCCTATGTGCCGAGCGAGGTGCGCTTTTACCGCAATTTGACAGGATATCAAATGATCAAGACGGCGCTGAAATTTCATCATATGCGCTGGGATGCTGTAGCCGACCAGCTCATGGAGCAATTTGAGATTGATCCCGATAAGAAGATGGGAGAGCTTTCCCTGGGCAACAAAAAGAAGGTGGCCATTGCGGCAGCGTTGGTTACCTGTCCAGCATTGCTCATCCTGGACGAACCAACCAGCGGCCTCGATCCACTCATGCAAAAGACCCTCTTTGAGGTATTGAAAAAGCGCAATGAGACAGGGCTTACTGTTTTTATGTCCAGCCACAATCTTGCAGAAGTAGAGCATTTCTGCCAGAAGGCGGCGTTTATCAAGGAGGGACGGCTCATCGAGGTTACCGAACTAGGCCGCGCTCGGGAAAATGGAAAAATTTTCTCGGTTGTTGCTCCGGAATTTGATCTGGCGGCTTTAGGTGAGTTTGACGGAGAGCTTCTTTCGCAAGATAACGACACCATCTGTTTTCTTAGCCATGGAGATATTAACGCGGTTCTGAAAACACTATCTCGATATAACATTCAGGATCTATCTGTCCGCGATTTTGATCTGGAGGATAAATTCCTTTCTTATTATGAAGGTGGGGATAAATCATGAATGTATTTAGACTGGAATTTCGTAGCGGAAGAAAGGGTATCCTGATTTGGGCTCTCATCATGGCGGCTGTCATCGGCATCTTTATGTGTGTGTTCCCAAGTATGAGCGGCGAAGCAATGGGAGAAGTGATGGAGAATGCCCTGCAGGCCATGCCGCAGGAGATGCTGGAGGCTTTCAATCTAACGGACATGCCGGATTTCTCCCGGATTGAGGAATACTTTGCCTATGTGTTCCAATATATCCTCTTGGCCAGTGCTATTCTGGCGGCGGTCATGGGGATTGGGTCTTTGGTCCGGGAAGAAAGTGATGGAACCATTGAATTCCTTTATGCCCAGCCGGTGACAAGAGCTGCCATCGTGACCCAGAAAATTCTGGCCAATGTATTTTTGTTTTTGATTTATACTGTCATAGTGGCGTTGGTTTCCCTTGGGACTGTCTATCTATTTCTGCCGGAAAACGAGAATTTTATGGAGCTGCTTCCCAAGCTTGGCATTGTCTTTGCTGGAATGCTGTTGAGCTGTTTTATTTTTATGGCGTTTGGATTTTTTCTATCCTCCGTGACGCACAGTCATAAAGCGGCTGTGCCGGTAGCCGTAGGAACGGTGTTTCTGACCTATTTTGCGGGGATTGCATCCAAGCTGATGGATTCCCTGTCGGTACTGTGGTATTTTTCACCTGTGCACTATAGCACACCGGCAACCCTCGTTGCCAATGAAGCTATCGATATTCATGCAGGAATTATCGGAGGGTGTGCTATCCTTCTATTTGTAGCGCTCAGTTATATCTGGTATCTGAATAAAGATCTAAAAATTTAGGGAAGGTGAATTGATGATGGAAGAGACAAGGCTTCAAAAACAATTGCGTTTTTTGGTGGAAGTGGACCAAATGAAGAATGTCCTGCGGCAGACATTGTTGGTGGATAAATCCCGCCGTGAGAATGATGCGGAGCATTCCTGGCATTTTGCCCTGATGGCTATGCTACTTAGTGAATACGCGGATGGCTCAAAGGTGGATTTTTACCGGGTACTGCGGATGGCGCTGGTTCATGATCTCATCGAGGTTTATGCAGGGGATACCTTCGCCTACGACAAAAAGGGGAACGAAGACAAGGAAGAGCGGGAAAAGAAGGCTGCGGACAAGTTGTTTGGCATGCTTCCGGAAGATCAGGGAAAGGAAATCCGGGATCTTTGGGAGGAATTTGACCAGATGGAAACTCCGGATGCACAATATGCCGCATCTATCGATCGCCTACAGCCTTTGATTAATAACTATATGACACAGGGCCATACCTGGCATATTGGAACGGTTACAAGCAAGGATGTCTATGCTAGGGCCGCTATTATTGAAAAAGCAGCTCCAGAGCTCTGGAAAGTGGTTCAGTTTATTATCAAGGATTCTATCGAAAAAGGCTGGCTCAAAGAATAGCTTTTTTGTGCTTAATAAGTTTATACAAAAAGCCGCGGAAGACTGCGACTTTTTAATTGTGATTTTTTGCAATCTTTTCCTGAAAATGCTATAATAAAAATATACACTTCTGAAAGGGTGGGGGATATGAAGCTTCTTGTGCTTATTCTCAACAAGGTTGAAACATTGGAGCCATTATTGGCGCGGTTTACCGATCTACAGATTAATGGCGCCACGATTCTCAATAGTACAGGTATGGCGCGGGCGTTGTCAGACTATATGGATGACTCCTTTTTAGGCTCCCTGCGGGCTATTTTGGATCCAGACCGGGATGAAAACAAGACCATTCTCACGGTACTTAGAGATGAGCAGGTACCGTCAGCGGTAGAGGCAATTGAGGATGTGGTGGGAGATTTGTCCCAGCCGGACACCGGTATTGTATTCACTGTGCCGGTGGATTTCATCAAAGGAATTCATGGGGACAAATAAATTTGGAGAAGATACTGTAAAGGATAGAAATCAAGATGGAACTAGGAATACTTTTTTATTTGGCATGTATCCTGTTTTCTGGATTGATATTTGGAAAACTGGCCAAAAGGGTAAAATTGCCGAATGTAACAGGATATCTGGTGGCGGGATTGATTATCGGACCTTCGGTTCTTGGTCTGATTCCCGGGGATATTGTCTCACAAATGAGCATATTATCCGATATGGCTTTGGGCTTCATTGCTTTTTCTGTTGGCAGTGAGTTCAAAATCAGTTATTTTAAACGGGTAGGAGTTACCCCTATAGTGATCGCAATTTTTGAGGCAGTTGTTGCGGTAATTTTTGTCATTCTTGGACTCATTATCGCAGGATATGAGGTGCCTTTTTCGCTGGTTTTGGGGGCAATTGCCGCGGCTACCGCACCAGCAGCTACCGTCATGGTAATCAAGCAGTATAAGGCGAAAGGGCCGCTGACCGAAACGCTCCTTAGCGTTGTAGCCTTGGATGATGCTGTCGCCTTGATCGCCTTTGGATTTGCTGTAACAGTTGCCAAATCCATTGAGTCACCAGCATCTGGCTCTCCGCTGCTTTCAATTTTAGACCCCTTTATTGAAATCGCTACTGCGGTAGTAATAGGCGCGTTGCTGGGAGCAATCTTTTCTTTTATTTTGCGCTGGTTTAAAAGCAGCAGCAATCGCCTGATTTTGTCTATTGCTTTTGTTTTTCTTGCCATTGCCCTCTCCACCTTGCTCAATGTCTCATCTCTGATGATGTGTATGAGCATGGGAGCAATCCTGGCCAATGTGAGCTCAACTTCGGATACGATTATGAAGATCACCGACTCAGTCACTCCTCCGCTTTTTATGATCTTTTTCGTTATTTCCGGTGCTGAATTGCAACTGTCGGTCATTCCGACTATTGGCTTGGTGGGAGTTATTTATGTTGTTCTGCGTGTGGCAGGAAAGATGTTCGGCGCGTGGGCGGGAGCTGCTTTGATGAAAGCTCCTGAGACAGTACGGCGTTGGCTTGGCCCCACATTGGTCCCGCAGGCTGGTGTAGCCATAGGGTTGAGCCTAGTGGCAGAATCGGTAGTTCCCCAATACGCCAGCGTAATTCGGGCGGTTGTTCTCTGCGCGACCCTTATTTATGAAATTATTGGACCGATGGTAACGAAAATCTGCCTGAAGAAAGCCGGAGAAATTAGTGCTGACGCTTAAACTTTCAAAACAACAAGTAAAATGTGAGAAAGTTTTTGACTTTTCCACAACAAAATGATATAGTGATAGTAACCTCACCAGTGGGAGGAGTCCTGCTGGCAAGGTGATGTACAAAAAACCTTCTCATCTTCGAGGGCTTAGACCTGAGATAAAGTTGGTGGTCATTTTCGTCATGCTTAAAGTGCAGTTGGGATGAATTTGCACCCCACGACAGGTCTTTGTCGTGGGGTGTTTTTATTTCATTGGGGGGATCAGTTTGGAAACAAAATTAGCGCTGATCGGCATTGTGGTGGAGGAAGAAGAGGCTGTTCGAACTGTCAATGAGCTGCTGCATCAATATGCTCCCTATGTAGTGGGGAGAATGGGGCTGCCCTATCGTGCAAAGGGGGTCAATATCATCTCCGTGGTGGTAGATGCCCCGGAAAATATAGTCAGTGCCTTGTCCGGCAAACTTGGAAACATCAAAGGGATAGGAGTCAAATCGCTGTATGCAAAGACCAGTGACCGGAAACAATCCGATGAATGAGCTGACAAAAGAGTTGTCCATGGGAGGAAATCTTTCCAAAGATACCCTGTCAAAGCTGTTGGGTATGGACGACTTTTTCCCAGTGTATCAGCTGGCTGACCGGTATAATGAACGTCAGAACCATGGAGTTGTTAGAATCCGTGCTATCCTTGAGTTTTCTAACTATTGCCGCCGGCAGTGCCGCTATTGTGGGCTCAACAGGACAAACTTGAAGCTACAACGTTACCGGATGGATGAAAAAGAAATTATAAATACCGTCCTCATTGCATATCGGGCAGGATATCAGACCATCGTCCTTCAGTCTGGAGAGGATCCGGCCTATGATAAGGAAATGGTGGGCAGGATCATCCGGGGAATTAAGGACCAATGTCCCATTGCCATTACGCTAAGCTTGGGGGAGCGAAGCCGGGAGGAATATGCTTATTGGAAGGAATGCGGCGCCGACAGGTATTTGCTCAAACATGAAACCTCAGATCCTGATATTTACAGGAGCCTGCATCCCTGTGGGACCTTGGAAAACCGGCTACAGTGTCTGCAATGGCTCAAAGAATTGGGCTATGAAACAGGAAGCGGGTTTATGATTGGCCTTCCAGGGCAGACAAACGATACCATTGCCAATGACATCCTAACCTTACAGCGGCTTGGGTGCGATATGGCTGGAATCGGCCCGTTTATTGCCCACCCAGATACCCCCTTAAAAGACCATCCAGACGGGAGCACAGAACTAACCAAACGGGCGGTAGCGCTGAGCCGGATTCTCATGCCACAATTGAATCTCCCGGCCACCACGGCACTGGGAGTATTGGATGACGGAGAAAAGGATGATATTTTTTCCTGTGGCGCCAATGTCATCATGCGAAAGGTGACACCGGGCATATATCGCAGGCTCTATGAGATATACCCATCCAACCTCAGTTTGGATGACGATATATATAAGGGGCGGAGGGATTTAGAAGATTCTATCCGCCGATTGGGGAAACAACCTTTATAGAAAGAAGTGTGGAACATGTATAATGTCAAATCGAAAGTTGCCACCGAGTTCATCGATGACGGCGAGATTATGGAAACCCTGGAATATGCCGAGAAAAACAAAAGTAACCGGGAGCTGATTGAAAGCCTGCTAGAAAAAGCAAAGACCTGCAAAGGACTCTCTCACCGGGAAGCGGCTGTACTTCTCGACTGCGACCAGGAAGATTTAAATGAGAAGATGTATGCCCTGGCTCAGGAGATCAAACAGAAGTTTTACGGCAACCGAATCGTCATGTTTGCGCCGCTCTATCTTTCCAATTACTGTGTCAATGGATGTACCTACTGTCCGTATCATCAGAAGAATAAGCACATTCGGAGAAAACAGCTGTCCCAGGAGGAGATCGTCAAGGAAGTCATTGCGTTGCAGGACATGGGACACAAGCGTTTGGCCTTGGAAACCGGAGAAGATCCGGTCCGCTGTCCCATTGAATATGTGTTGGAGAGTATTAAGACCATCTACTCTATCAAACATAAAAATGGAGCCATCCGCCGCGTCAATGTCAACATCGCCGCCACAACGGTAGAAAATTACCGGAAGCTGAAAGAGGCTGGCATTGGTACCTATATACTGTTCCAGGAAACCTACAACAAAAAAGCCTACGAGCAGCTGCATCCCACAGGCCCAAAAAGTAATTATGCTTATCACACCGAGGCCATGGACCGGGCCATGGAAGGTGGTATTGATGACGTAGGCTGTGGCGTCCTTTTTGGACTGAATCTTTACCGGTATGATTTTGTAGGATTGCTGATGCATGCTGAGCATCTGGAAGCAGCCATGGGAGTGGGACCACATACCATCAGCGTGCCTCGTATCCGTCCAGCGGATGATGTGGATCCCGATGAATTCACCAACGCTATTTCGGATGATATTTTTGCAAAAATCGTAGCTGTGCTGCGGATTGCGGTACCCTATACGGGCCTGATTATCTCCACCCGTGAGACACCGGAATCCAGAAAGCGGGTGCTCCATCTGGGCGTTTCCCAGATCAGCGGAGGATCTTCCACCAGTGTGGGAGGATATGTGGAAAAGGAGAAAATCGAGGAGAACTCTTCCCAGTTTGAACTCAATGATACCCGTACCTTGGATGAAGTGGTTGGCTGGCTTTTGGATATGGGATACATTCCCAGCTTCTGCACAGCTTGCTACCGGGAAGGAAGAACGGGAGACCGGTTTATGCAGCTGGTTAAATCGGGACAGATTGCCAACTGCTGTCAGCCCAACGCGCTGATGACTTTGAAAGAGTATCTGGAGGACTATGCTTCTCCTGAAACAAAGGCAAAGGGAGAAGCACTCATCCGAAAAGAAATTGATAAGATTCCCAGCGATAAGGTAAGACAGATCGTTCTCAAGCATCTGGAAGAGATGGATGAGGGAATGCGGGATTTCCGCTTCTAAGACATAGAACAAGGGAGTTCGAATCTCATTGGGCGGTGCGCAGGGGATTTGAACCCCCTTTTCGTTTAAATTGAATTTTAAAATTTAGAAGGGGGAAGACTATGCCAGTCAATGAACTCAATCAAACGCCAAACAGCACCCGTACACATATCGGGATTTTTGGACGAACTAACAGTGGAAAATCGTCCCTGATCAATGCGATTGCTTCCCAGCAGACGGCATTGGTCAGCCCTGTGGCAGGTACAACCACGGATCCGGTTTATAAATCCATCGAATTACACCCGCTGGGCCCCTGCGTTTTGATAGATACGGCAGGCTTTGACGATGATGGAGAGCTGGGAGCGATGAGAACAGAACGTACAGCTCAAGTCATTGAGAAAACAGATATCGCTATTTTGGTTATTGATGCGCGAAACAATGATTTTTCTGAGGAAGAAAAATGGATAGACCGTCTCAAAGAAAAAAAGATTCCGATCATTGTCGCTGTCAATAAAAGCGATGAAAATGATCAAATTCCATCCTGGGTGAAACAATTTTCCTTTGTATCTGTCAGCGCTAAAACTGGAAAGGGCATTGACAAGTTAAAAGCAATGATCGCGTCCAAGGCGCCTTCTGATGAGGATATTTCCATTACGGGAGAGGTGGCCAATGCTGGAGATCATGTTTTATTGGTAGCCCCACAGGATATCCAGGCCCCCAAGGGGCGATTGATCTTGCCCCAAGTACAAACTATTCGGGATTTGCTCGATCATAAAGCACTGGTTTCCATTGTGACGACAGATCAGTTGGAAGCGGCATTGCGTCTCTACAAAGATCCGCCACAGCTCATTATTACCGATTCCCAGGTCTTTGACATTGTGGCAAAGCTGACCCCAAAGGGGACAAAACTTACTTCTTTTTCTGTGCTGATGGCGAAATTCAAAGGGGATATTGATGTTTTTGTCAAAGGAGCCGCCAAATTAGACACCTTAAAAGAGACAGATAAGGTTCTGATCCTAGAGGCTTGCACCCATAATCCGTTAGATGGAGATATTGGGCGCATTAAAATTCCGCAGATGCTTCGGAAAAAGGTCGGAGAAAAGATCAGTATTGATGTACGTTCCGGCAACGATTTTCCTGATGATCTGACATCCTATGCTTTAGTTATTCATTGTGGAGGATGTATGTTCAATCGAAAGTATATGCTTTCTCGTGTGGAACATTGTGTGAAACAAGGCGTACCGATCACCAATTACGGCATTTTCATTGCAAAGGTGAAAGGCATCTTAGATAGAGTGGTGTATTAAAAAATAGCGGCGAAAGCCGCTATTTTTTTGGCCATCTAGAGCGAGGCCGAGAAGGCCGAGAGCTAGGGCCATGGAGAAAAGATATTGCGAAGCAATAAGATA
>CAJFSX010000031.1 GCA_904419775.1 Candidatus Pararuminococcus gallinarum
TAGGTGTTATCTGTGATGACCAGCTTTTTGTCAAGATTACGCCGGAAGGGGAGAGAGCATTCCCGCATCTTCCGAAAGCACCGCCTTATGAGGGGGCGAAAGACTATTTTTTAGTAGAAGACGTTGACAATAGCGATTTTCTCGCGCAAATTGTGAGAACGATATGGAATTCGCTTCCGGAATCGAAATCAAAGACAAGGAGAAAGTCAGATGGCCTTTGATTATAAGAAGGAATACAAGGAATTCTATCTCCCCCCGAAAAAGCCGCAGATTGTGGAGATTCCAAAGATGAATTTTCTGGCGGTGAGAGGCCAAGGGGATCCCAATGAAGAAGGAGGTTCCTATAAAACCTCCATTGGTTTGCTTTACAGCGTGGCGTACACAATTAAGATGAGCAAGATGGGTGCGCATAAAATTGAGGGGTATTTTGATTATGTGGTTCCTCCTTTGGAGGGTTTCTGGTGGCAGGATGATCATATGGCCATAGACTATAGCCAGAAAGAAAACTTTCGATGGATTTCCCTGATCCGATTGCCGGAATTTGTGACTAGGGAAGCATTCGCATGGGCATGTCAAGAAGCGGGGAAGAAAAAAGAAGTTGATTTTTCCAAGGTGGAATTTTTGACCTATGAAGAAGGGCTTTGTGTCCAGTGCATGCATGTCGGCCCCTATGACAACGAAGCAGATACGATCCTATGTATGGAACAGTTTGCAAGGGAGCAAGGGTACCAGATAGATATCTCTGCAACCAGACATCATCATGAAATTTATTTAAGCGATGTGCGCAGATGCAAACCGGAAAATCTAAAGACTGTGATCCGGCACCCCATTAGAAAATTGGACTGAGGATAGCCAAAAGCGGGAAATATATTTTTAGATACCTATTCAAAATAAACGAGCAGGCGAGGAGACAGGCAAAAAGACGCCGGCCTTTTCGCCCGTTACACCAAAGAGAGAATTTGAATGATTAGAATGGGAAAGTGAAAAACTTCAATTTTTATCATAGATGTGCTATAATAAAGCGTTAAGTGCCCTCTCATGTTTGATGTGTGGCACGACAGATAAGAGCCAATGATATATAGGTTTGTTTTCAGAATGAAAGTAGCAGCAATGTTAAGTAAAAGGAGCAAAAATGGAACAGATTGACAAACCATTTAAGCTGGTTTCGCCTTATAGCCCCACGGGAGACCAGCCGGAAGCGATTGCCAAGTTAGTCGAGGGCATCAAAAGAGGGGATAAGGAACAAACCCTGCTGGGAGTCACCGGTTCGGGAAAAACCTTTACCATGGCGAATATCATTGCGCAGATGAACCGTCCTACGCTCGTGCTTGCCCATAATAAAACGTTGGCAGCACAGCTTTGTTCTGAATTTAAGGAGTTTTTCCCAGAAAATGCAGTGGAATATTTCGTCTCCTATTACGATTACTATCAGCCTGAAGCGTATATTGCTTCGACCGACACCTATATCGAAAAAGACAGTGCTATCAACGAGGAGATTGAAAAACTTCGCCATTCAGCGACTTCGTCGTTGTCGGAGCGCAGGGATGTGGTCATCGTCGCATCTGTTTCCTGCATCTACAGCTTGGGAGACCCTATTGATTACCGCAATATGGTCATTTCCCTGCGGCAAGGAATGCAAAAAGATAGGGATGAGCTGCTCAAAAAGCTAGTAGAAATACAGTATGAACGCAATGACATCAATTTTGTGCGGAATAAATTTCGGGTGCGGGGAGATGTAGTGGAGATTTTTCCCGCTTATTCTGGAGAAAGCGCCATTCGGGTAGAGTTCTTCGGAGACGAAATAGACCGTATCAGCCAGATTAACCCACTGACAGGGCAGATAAAAAATGTAGTTTCTCATGTGGCCATTTATCCCGCTTCCCATTACATTGTTCCGCAGGATAAGATGAAAGCGGCTATTGTGGATATCGAAAGGGAAATGGAGGAAAGAGTCGCCTACTTTAAGTCCAAGGATAAGCTGATCGAGGCTCAGCGCATTCGGGAAAGAACCTGCTACGACATCGAAATGCTGCAGGAAATTGGCTTTTGTAAAGGGATTGAAAACTATTCTCGTGTCTTGTCAGGCCGCGCTCCGGGGAGCTGCCCTTTTACGCTGCTGGACTATTTCCCCAATGATTTTCTTCTATTTGTGGACGAAGCCCATGTAACACTGCCACAGGTCAGAGGAATGTATGCGGGGGATCGAGCGAGAAAAGAGAGCCTTATTGAATATGGGTTCCGGCTTCCCTCAGCACTGGACAACCGTCCTCTGAATTTTGACGAGTTTTACAACAAGCTCAACCAGATTGTCTATGTCAGCGCCACGCCAGGCGAATTTGAACGGGAACACAGCACCCAGATTGTAGAACAGGTGATCCGGCCAACCGGCCTTTTGGATCCTAAGGTGACGGTAAAACCGGTAGAAGGACAGATTGACGATCTGCTCAGCGAAATTAATCTGCGTGCCCCCAAGGGAGAGCGGGTGCTGGTCACCACCTTGACCAAAAAGATGGCGGAGGATCTGACCTCTTACCTGGAAAATATGGGGGTCAGGGTCCGGTATATGCACCACGACATTGATACCATTGAGCGGATGGAGATTATTCGGGACCTGCGTTTGGGCGAGTTTGACGTACTGGTGGGCATCAACCTACTCCGTGAGGGATTGGATATCCCTGAGGTTTCTCTGGTAGCCATTCTGGATGCGGATAAGGAGGGCTTTTTGCGCAGCGAGACGTCCCTGATTCAGACCATTGGCCGTGCTGCCCGAAATGCTGAAGGCGAGGTCATCATGTATGCCGACAGCGTGACTGGCTCCATGGAGCGGGCCATTTATGAGACCCAGCGCCGGCGAGAGATTCAGATGCGGTATAATGAAGAACACGGAATCGTGCCGAAAACCATTAAAAAAGATGTTCGAGAGATTCTAGAGATTTCTAAGAAAGAGGAGTCTACAAACAAGAAAACCAAGAAGCTTTCCCAGAAAGAACGGGAGGCTCTCATTGCAAAATATACTGTGGAGATGCGAAATGCCGCTAAAATTCTGGAGTTTGAGCATGCAGCGTACCTACGGGATAAAATAAAAAAACTCAAGGAACAGGCATAGATACTGGAGGTAACAATTTGGCAAGGGATAAAATTATCATTAAAGGCGCAAGGGAACACAATCTCAAAAATATAGATTTGGAGATTCCCAGAGATAAGCTGGTGGTGTTTACGGGACTTTCTGGTTCTGGCAAGTCCTCTCTTGCTTTTGACACCATCTATGCGGATGGCCAGCGGCGCTATGTGGAGAGCCTCTCCTCCTATGCGCGGCAATTTTTAGGCCAGATGGAAAAACCAGATGTAGACTATATTGAAGGGCTCTCTCCAGCCATTTCCATCGACCAAAAGACAACTTCGAAAAACCCACGTTCCACCGTAGGCACGGTGACAGAAATCTATGATTATCTCCGCCTTCTCTATGCCCGCATTGGAATTCCCCATTGCCCGGTTTGCGGGAGAGAAATCAAACAGCAGACCGTGGATCAGATCGTGGATAAGGTGCTGGAGCTTTCAGAGGGAACCCGGATCCAGGTAATGGCTCCGGTGGTACGGGCAAGAAAAGGTACCCATCAAAAGGAATTTGAGGCCGCAAGAAAAAGTGGCTATGTCCGTGTAAGAGTTGACGGCAACATTTATGATCTCTCGGAAGAGATCAGCCTGGAAAAGAACAAAAAGCACACCATTGAAATTATTGTAGATCGTCTGGTTATCAAAGAGGGTGTCCGGTCCCGGCTGGCTGATTCCATTGAAACAGCGGTGGGGTTGACAGGCGGATTGGCAGTCATCGATGTCATTGGCGGAGAAGAGATCATGTTTTCGCAAAATTACTCCTGCCCAGAACATAACATTAGCATCGATGAGCTTTCTCCTCGGATGTTTTCCTTCAATAATCCCTTTGGCGCATGTGAAAAGTGTACCGGTCTTGGTACCTTTTTAAAGGTGGATCCAGATTTAGTGATTCCGGATAAAAAGCTGAGTATCCGTCAGGGAGCGATCAAGGCCAGTGGATGGTATTTTTCCGATGGCGGTATTGCCCAGATGTATTATGAGGGCCTGGCCAAACACTATGATTTTTCTTTGGATACCCCTGTCCGTCAGCTGCCCAAAAAAATCATGGACATTCTGCTTTATGGTACCAAAGGGGAAAAGATCAAACTTCAAAGGGAAAAAGGACTTTCTCAAAGCACCTACTTTACAGATTTTGAGGGAATAGTCAACAACCTGGAGCGGCGTTTTCGAGAAAGTAACAGCGAATGGATGCGGGAGGAAATCTCCTCCTATATGAGCAGTGTCGAGTGCCCGGAATGCCATGGGGATAGACTAAAAAAAGAAGTTCTTGCAGTCACGGTAGGCGGCATCAACATCAGTGATTTTTGTAAGATGTCGGTGGTGGATGCGTTATCCTTTATCGAACATCTGAATTTGACAGAGCGGGAGCACATGATTGCAGATCGTGTGCTCAAAGAGATCACAGAACGTCTGGGATTTTTGCAGAGCGTAGGGTTGGAGTATCTGACCCTGTCCCGTTCTGCCAGCACCCTTTCCGGTGGTGAAAGCCAACGGATTCGGCTTGCCACCCAGATTGGCTCTTATCTGGTAGGGGTTCTCTACATTCTGGACGAGCCAAGCATCGGACTGCATCAAAGGGATAACGACAAGCTGATCGCAACCCTGAAGAGGCTTCGTGACTTGGGAAACACCTTGATTGTAGTAGAACATGATGACGAGACGATGTTGGCTGCTGACTACATTGTAGACATTGGTCCAGGAGCGGGACGGCATGGTGGTGAGGTGGTCTTTGCCGGAACAGTAGAGGATATGATGAAATGTGATGCCTCTATTACCGGGCAATATCTCAGTGGGAAAAAGAAAATCCCAGTTCCCAAAGAGCGCAGAAAAGGAGACGGACGCTATCTGGAAATCAAGGGGGCGGCAGAGAATAATCTGAAAAATATAGATGTAAAACTGCCGTTGGGTGTATTCACAGCTATTACCGGGGTGTCCGGCTCGGGAAAAAGCTCACTGGTCAATGAGATCCTTTATAAAAAGCTGGCTCATGAGCTCAATGGCGCCCGGACCAAAGCCGGAAAACATGAGGATATGATTGGCATTGAGCAATTGGATAAGGTGATCGATATCAACCAATCCCCCATTGGTCGGACGCCGCGGTCCAACCCAGCAACCTACACCGGCGTCTTTACCGATATCCGGGAGGTGTTTGCCCAGACCAATGAGGCTAAAATGCGTGGTTACAATTCTGGCCGTTTCTCCTTTAATGTGAAAGGCGGCAGATGTGAGGCATGCGAAGGAGACGGCATTATCAAGATTGAGATGCATTTCCTTCCTGACATCTATGTCCCCTGCGAAGTTTGTAAAGGCAAGCGGTATAACCGTGAGACCTTGGAGATAAAATATAAGGGGAAGACCATCTACGACATTTTAGAGATGACGGTAGAAGAAGGCTTGCAATTTTTCGCCAATCACCAGAAAATCAGCCGAAAGCTCCAGACCCTTTATGATGTGGGACTTGGCTATGTCAAGATCGGACAGCCGGCCACCACGCTTTCCGGCGGAGAGGCACAGCGGGTAAAATTGGCTACCGAGCTTTCTCGGCGTCCTACCGGTCGCACCATCTATATCTTGGACGAGCCTACTACCGGCCTTCATGCTGATGACGTCAGCAAGCTTATTCAGGTGCTACAGAAGCTGGTGGATAGCGGTAATACAGTGGTTGTTATTGAGCATAATCTGGATGTCATCAAGACTGCGGATTACATTATTGACCTTGGCCCGGAAGGCGGTGACAAGGGCGGTGAAGTTGTCGTTTGCGGCACACCAGAGGAAGTTGTTCAATGTGAACGGTCTTATACTGGTCGATATCTTAAAAAAATGCTCAAATAATTTGAAAAACCTATTTACAAACCGATACTAAAACAGTATAATTTAGTTAAGAATTTCACAATCCATGAATGTTGGAAAGGAGATTTCAAGTATGGCAAAATATGTTTGCTCCGTATGTGGCTATGTCTACGACGAAGCAGAGGGCGCTCCTGATGCTGGCATTGCTCCCGGCACCAAATGGGAAGATGTTCCCGATGATTTTGTTTGTCCTCTTTGCGGTGTCGGAAAGGACATGTTCGAACAGGAATAACCAAACGGCGTAAGGGGGCTCACATTGGCCCCCTTGCTCTTTGTGAAAGTGGGGAAATAAAATGGCGAGTTACAAAATTACCGATTCTATTTATTCTGTTGGTGTACTTAATCCCAATATGCGCATTTTTGATATTGTCATGGAGACAGAATACGGGACAACATATAATTCCTATATTGTCAAAGGCAGTGAAAAAACGGCACTTGTCGAGACCTGCCATAAAACCTATTTTAGAGCTTATCAGGATAACATCAATGAAGTTGCAGATATTAACAAGATTGACTATGTGATTATGAATCACAATGAGCCGGATCACTCTGGCGTGTTGGCAAAATTATTTGACCTCAATCCCAACCTGACCGTCATCGCATCTCAGGCAGGTGCCCTTTATCTGAAGAATATCACCAATCGTCCGGGATTAAAGGTCCAGGTGGTCAAGGATGGCGATACGCTGGATTTGGGCGGGAAAAAGCTTCAATTTAGGATTGCCCCCTTCCTCCACTGGCCTGACTCTATGTTTACCTGGTGTGAAGAGGATAAGGTCCTTTTTTCCTGTGATTTCTTCGGCTGCCACTACTGTGAGCCCTATGGATTTGATGTTAATGTGGCCTATCCCAAAGCATATGAAATTGCACTGAAGGGCTACTACGATGCAATTTTTGGCCCCTTTGGCTCCTATGTGCGCAAAGGACTGGACAAAATTAAAGACATTGATCCTGAATTTATCTGTACAAGCCATGGCCCCATTCTCACCAAAGGCGGCAATATCCAACACGTCAAAGAGATGTATGAGCTCTGGAGCCGTCCGGCGAAAAATGAGGCAACAACTATCCCGGTATTTTATTGCACTGCTTATGGAAATACCGGAATCCTAGCCAATGCGATTAAAGAGGGAATTCTCAGTGTACTGCCTGATGCGCAGGTACCTGTCTATGACATCAACGATTACGAGATGGGAGAGCTTGCTGCACAACTGAATGGCAGTGATGCTTTTGCTATCGGTTCTCCCACCCTCAATCGTGCTGCCGTACCGCCGGTGCTGCAGCTGCTGAGCCATCTGGATATGATCAATAACCAGAAGAAGCCTTGTATGGTCTTCGGTTCCTACGGATGGAGTGGTGAGGCTGTGCCTATGCTGACCACTTATCTGAAGGCGATGAAATTTAATGTCTTTGGTGATGGTTGCCGGGCTGTGTTTGTACCTTCTGAAGAAGAGATTGCCGCTGCCAAAGCCTACGGCGCAGATTTTGCAAAGACACTCTAATTGAATTGAAAAACCGCGGAAAGGAAGACTTTCCGCGGTTTTTGTATTCTCTTCATCGGACTCGCCCCAAAGTTGTAATCCGGTTGGGGACATGGTATACTTAATTTAAATTGTGCTTTCTGCTGCTAAAAGGAGATGACGGTAATGTGGGCTGATGAGAGCGTTTTTTATCAAATATATCCTCTGGGATTTTGCGGCGCGCCAGAGCAAAACGACGGATTGGTTGTTCCGCGTATTGCGAAGGTGGCGGAGTGGATTCCTCATATTTTGCAGACAGGTGCGAATGCCATTTATTTTTCTCCTCTTTTTGATTCGGATTCCCATGGTTATGATACCAGAGATTATCGCCGACTGGACTGCAGGTTGGGAACAAATCCAGACTTTGCAAAAGTTTGCAGGCAGCTTCACGAAAATAAAATCAAGGTTGTTCTAGATGGCGTATTTAACCATGTAGGGCGGGGATTCTGGGCTTTTCAGGATGTACTGCAAAATAGAGAGGGTTCACCTTATAAAGATTGGTTTCATATCAACTTTTCGGGTAATAGTAATTATAATGATGGCCTTTGGTACGAAGGATGGGAAGGACACTATGAACTAGTCAAGCTCAACCTGCGCAATGAGGAAGTGATTGCCCATCTCTTTGACTGCATCCGGGGCTGGGTAGAGGAATTTGACATTGACGGACTGCGGCTGGATGTGGCTTATATGCTTGACCGAGACTTTTTACGTCGGCTCCACGATTTTTGTCAGGGCCTCAAACCAGATTTTTTCCTGGTGGGAGAAATGCTCCACGGGGACTACAATCAATTGGTCAATGACCAGATGCTCCACTCTGCAACCAACTACGAATGTTATAAGGGCCTTTATTCCAGTTTTAACAGCATGAATATGTTTGAAATTGGTCATTCCCTTTTGCGCCAATTCGGCCCGGAGAATTGGACTTTGTATAAGGGCAAGCATCTACTCAATTTTGTGGACAACCATGATGTGACTCGGGTAGCCAGTATTCTGACCAATCCGGAACATCTGCCTTTAATTTATGGTATCCTTTTTGCCATGCCGGGGATTCCCTGCATCTATTACGGTAGCGAATGGGGGACAGAAGGGGTAAAACAGCAGGGAAGCGATGCCAATTTGCGCCCTTGTTTTGACGGACCTATTTTCAACGATTTGACCCAGCAGATTGCAGCCATGGCCCAGGCACACCGAGATAGTTCTGCCCTTTGCTACGGTGATTATACCTCGCTGGTTCTCACCAATCGTCAGATTATATTCCAACGCAGATGTGATACAGAGCGGGTCATTGTTGCTGTCAATGCAGATTCACAGCCCTATGTAGCCCATTTTGACGCTCAGTCAGGACAGGGAAAGGATTTGATTACAGGACAGCTCCATGATTTTGGCGGCGGAAGTACGCTGCCCCCTTATAGTGTTTCCTACTGGCAAACTGAAAGATAGATAAAAATACAGCCGATTACTATCGGCTGTATTTTTATTTGCGTGATGCCGAAAAGCCAGGACAAGGGGATTATTGGTTGAATCTTAGGGCAAAAAATGATATAATTATTTGAATTTCATCGTTTGGAAGGAGTTTCTGTTTTGCTCCAAAGCAAAGATTTAGAGATAGAGATTTCTACTACATCTAAAGGCACTGCTATGCAACTTGAGAGGATTGGCTGGGAGGCTCAGCAAAGCTATATTTCCCAGGTAAAAAGCTTATTGGAAGAGCGCTTTGACCATCCTCCTATGGCGTGTGTACGGACCTTTGGCTGCCAGCAAAATGAGGCGGACAGTGAGAAGATTCGAGGAATGCTTTCTCAAATGGGGTATGGACTTACAGAAGAAACCGCCCTTGCGGACCTGATCCTTTTTAATACCTGTGCGGTCCGGGAAAATGCGGAGGATCGTGTTTTTGGCAATGTAGGAGAACTTAAACGTCAGAAGGAACAAAATCCACACCTTATCATCGGACTGTGCGGCTGTATGGTTCAGCAGGAGCATATCGCCCAACGCATTAAAAAAAGCTATCCTTATGTAGATTTGGTTTTCGGTACCCATGCCTTGTCCTCATTTCCCCAGCTTTTACTAGAAAAGCTGAGCCGAAACAAGAGGATATTTGACATCCATGACAGCGCGGGCGAGATCATTGAGGGTATGCCGGTGCGCAGAAAGGATGGGCTTAAGGCGTGGATTCCCATTATGTATGGGTGCAATAACTTCTGCACATACTGTATTGTACCCTATGTCAGAGGCAGGGAGCGCAGCAGGGAACCGGAAGCAATTCTGGAGGAAATCCGCGGGGTGGTCGCGCAAGGATATAAAGAGATCACACTTCTTGGGCAGAATGTCAACTCCTACGGTAAAACCCTGAAGACCCCTCTCTCCTTTGCAGGACTGTTGGAAAAGATCAACGGCCTGGATGGGGATTTTCGCATCCGGTTTATGACGTCCCATCCCAAAGACTGTACCCATGAGCTAATTGACACAATTGCCAGATGCGACAAGGTATGCAACCACATCCATCTACCGGTCCAGTCGGGCAGCAGCCGGGTGTTAGCGGCAATGAACCGCCATTATACCCGGGAGGAATATATAGAGCTGATCCAGTATGCCCGAAAGAAGATTCCCGAAGTGTCCTTCACCAGCGATATTTTGGTAGGATTCCCAGGGGAGACCTATGAGGATTTCAAAGAAACTCTCCGGTTGGTTCAGGAGATAGAATACGACAGCCTTTATACTTTTATCTATTCTAAGCGGGAGGGGACAAAGGCCGCACAGATGGAAGACCCGGTGCCTTATGCAGAGAAATCCCGATGGCTCAGAGAGATTATAGAGGCGCAGGAAGAGATCGCCAGTCGGCGGCATCGAGGACTGATCGGACAGACTCTCCGTGTATTGGTGGAAGGTCCTGGAAAACATCCGGGAACGATGACGGGACGAAGTGAGCAGAATATCATTGTGGAATTCCCGGGTGATGAAAGCGCGAAAGGGTTTTTTGTTGATGTGAAGATAGACCGGGCAGCCAACTGGGCGGTGTTTGGCAAAGCTGTATTTTAGTGGGGAGACCCTTAAAATAAATCATTTTGAAAAAAGTTTGGGAGGATATAACCATGGATATTATTCAAATGGCAAGAGAGATGGGCAAGGCCATCCAGAAAGACGAAAATTACCTGGCACTGATGAAAGCTAAGGACCTTATCGACAATGATCCTACACTGCAGAAGCAGATTTCTGAATTTAACCTGAAAAAGATGAGCCTTAACCAGGAACTGGGTAAGGAAGAAAAGGATCAGTCCAAATTGGCCTCCTTAGATCGTGAGATCAAAGAAATTTACAACAGCATCATTGGCAATGAAAACATGATCGCTTTTAACCAGGCCAAGCAGGCAATTGATACCATGATGAATCAGGTCAGCCAGATTCTCATGCTTTCTGTTAACGGTGAGGATCCGGATACGGAGCTTAGCTCCTGCACCGGCAGCTGCTCTAGCTGCGCTGGATGCCATTAATCCTTAGAGCCATCTGATTAACGTGACAAAACATAAAGATTTTCAAGGAGGAAATGACAGTGGCCGAGCTTTCACCCATGATGCAGCAATATTTTAGGATCAAAAGTGAACACAAAGATCAGCTTCTGTTTTTCCGCCTTGGGGATTTTTATGAAATGTTTTATGATGACGCCATTACCGCCTCCAAAGAGCTGGAACTGACCTTGACAGGACGGGACTGTGGGCAGGAGGAAAGAGCACCTATGTGCGGCATTCCTTACCACAGCTGTGAAGCGTATATTGCGCGGCTGGTGAAAAAGGGCTATAAAGTAGCCATCTGTGAGCAGATGGAGAATCCTGCCCTTGCCAAAGGCGTTGTCAAGCGGGAAGTTGTCCGGGTTGTTACGCCCGGAACTGTGATTGAAAACAGTATGCTGGATGAGGCAAGCAATAACTTTATCTGCTGTGCCTATCTAGATACCTATGCCTGTGGGCTTAGCTTTGCGGACATTTCCACAGGTGAAGTTTATGTAACCGAACTTTCCACTGACGAAGTGGAATATAAGATCATGAACGAGTCCAGCCGATTCTCTCCCAGTGAGGTAGTAGCCAATCATACCTTGGCGGAGCAGAAACAGGTCATCCAGTTTTTTAAAGATAAGCTCAACTGCATGTATGATGTGCTCGATGACGGCTATTTTGAAGAAGAAAGTTGCAAGACCAGAGCAACCAGCCAATTTGCGGACACGGACCTTGAAAAGTTGGGACTTTTTGAGAAGAAAGCGGCCCTTAAGAGTTTAGGGGGGCTGATCCGTTATTTATATGACACCCAGAAAACTGGTGTCGAGCGGCTGATGACCATCAACTTGTATCAGGAAACTCAATTCATGAATTTGGATCTGGTGGCAAGGCGGAACCTGGAACTGACCAAAACGCTGCGTTCCGGGGATAAAAAAGGATCATTGCTTTGGGTGCTGGATCAGACAAAGACAGCCATGGGCAAGCGGCTGATGAAAACCTATATTGAGCAGCCGGTGGTCAATCCCACCATTATCACTAAACGTTTAGGCGCTGTAGATGAATTGTCCCAAAACAATGTGGCGCGCCAAGATCTGATGGAATTACTGGGCGGTGTCTTTGACATGGAGCGCCTGATGACCCGTATTGTCTATGGGAGTGTCAATGGAAGAGAACTAAAGGCACTGGCCTTTACAGCTCAAAAATTACCCGAAATCAAAGGAATTCTTGCCCCTTTCCAGGCAACCTATCTGGAGCAGATCGAAAATGCCATTGATCCGCTGGAGGATATTGCCTCTTTGATTGAAAACGCTATTATTGACGACCCGCCAGTTACCCTGAAAGAGGGTGGGGTCATCAAGAATGGCTACAATGAAGAACTGGATTCCCTGCGGGATGTGGTGAACAACTCGAAACAGTATTTGGCCAATATTGAGGCGTCTCAGCGGGAAAAAACCGGTATTAAAAACTTAAAAATTGGATATAACAGGGTGTTTGGCTATTATATCGAAGTAACAAAGTCTTTTTTAAGCCAAGTGCCTGAAGAATACATAAGAAAACAGACCCTGACCAATTGTGAGCGCTACATTACCCAGGAGCTCAAGGAATTGGAGGAGCTGATTCTTACAGCCAAGGATAAGATTATCCTTTTGGAGAATCAGTTATTTGAAGAGATTCGGAAAACGGTGGCGAGTGCCCTGCATCGCATTCAGGCTACCGCAACGGCAGTGGCCAAGCTGGACGTATTTTGCTCTCTGGCTCAGGTGGCGGTAAAGAGCCGCTATGTTCGGCCCCACATCAATTTAGAGGGCAGAGTAGAAATCAAAGGGGGGCGGCATCCTGTAGTTGAGGCCATCAGCGACGCGCCATTTGTCCCCAACGATGCCATTTTGGATAAAAACGAAAACCGGGTGGCCATCATTACCGGGCCTAATATGGCGGGGAAATCTACCTATATGCGGCAGGTCGCCTTGATTGTCCTCATGGCACAGATGGGGAGCTTTGTTCCGGCAGAAAGTGCGGATATCGGAATTGTAGATGGCATCTTTACCCGTGTTGGCGCCTCGGATGATCTTTCGGCGGGACAGTCTACCTTCATGGTGGAGATGAGCGAGGTGGCCTATATTCTAAAAAATGCCACATCCAACAGCCTTCTCATTCTCGATGAGATCGGACGGGGAACCTCCACTTATGATGGCATGAGCATTGCACGGGCTGTGATCGAGTATATCGCTGATAAGAGAAAGCTAGGGGCCAAGACCCTGTTTGCCACCCATTACCATGAGCTGACGGAATTAGAAGATGCCATCAGCGGGGTAAAAAATTATAATATTGCGGTAAAAAAACGAGGCGATGAGATTATCTTTCTGCGCCGCATTGTCAGTGGTGGGGCAGATGATAGCTATGGAATCGAGGTTTCAAAGCTGGCGGGCATTCCCGATCCGGTGATCAAGCGGGCCCATGAGGTACTCAAGGCCCTAGAGGCAGGAAAAACACCGGCTGAACACTGGAGAGGCAGGAAGCCTGCGGCGGCAGCGGAGGACTCTATGCAGATTTCCTTTGCCCAGTCGGTCAATGACCAGTTGGCGGATACCATCCGGAACATTGATCTTAACACTGTGACGCCGATTGAAGCGCTCAACAAGCTATACGAATTAAAGAACATGCTTAAATAATGAGAAGGTGGTGGAAAGATGCCTGTTATCAATGTGCTGGACAAACATGTTGCCGAATTGATTGCTGCCGGCGAGGTGGTAGAGCGGCCAGCTTCCGCTATTAAAGAGCTGATGGAGAATTCCATTGATGCTGGTGCATCTTCCATTACGGTAGAGATAAAGAATGGTGGCATTTCCTATATACGGATTACGGATGACGGCTGTGGCATTGAAAGGGCGGATGTCCGAAACGCCTTTTTGCGCCATGCCACCAGTAAAATTAAGAGCGAGGAAGATTTGGAAAGCATCGGGACACTGGGATTTCGAGGAGAGGCTCTGGCCTCTATTGCGGCGGTATCCAAAGTAGAGATGCTGACCAAAACCCAGGAGGAGACCGTAGGTTCCCGCATCACCTTGTCAGGTGGTGAAGTGGAAAGCCTGGATGACGCTGGATGCCCCAAAGGGACGACCATTATTGTGCGGGATATTTTTTTCAATACCCCGGCTCGGATGAAATTTCTGAAAAAAGACGTTTCAGAGGGGAATGCGGTCGCCAATGTTGTGGAGAAAACTGCACTTTCTCATCCTAATGTATCCATCCGTTTTCTGAGGGATAATCAGGAGCGGCTGTATACACCGGGAGATAATAGCTTAAAATCCACTATTTATGCAGTTTATGGAAAGAAGTTCTCCGATGATTTGATACCGGTGAATTTTACCAGTGGTACCCTTACCTTGCAAGGCTATATTACAAAACCCTATGCGGCCCGAGCAAACCGCACCATGCAGAACTTTTTTGTCAATGAACGTTTTGTCAAATCCAAAACCTGCATGGTAGCGTTGGAGGAAGGATATAAACACAGCATCATGGTGGGAAAATTTCCCGCTTGTGTGCTCCATATTACCATTCCGGAAAATATGGTAGACGTCAATGTCCATCCCGCAAAGATCGAAGTTCGTTTCGCAAACGAAAAGATGATTTTTGACCTTGTGTATTACGGGGTGAAATCTGCGATTATGAAGTCGGGGGATCAGCCGGAGCTTCATGTTTCTCCCACCGGCCAAACTGTGTCTGCTGCTAAAGCAACAGAACAGATTGATGCTGTAAAGAATCAAGTTCACTTTGAAGAGATAAAACCGTCTTCCAGAAAAAGCACTCTGGTTGAACGCGAGAATCCTGTTCCCCCAAAAGCTGCTGCCTACCGTCCGCAGATGATTTTTACTTCCCCTGAAAGGGAGAAGCTGCGGCCGCTTCAGGATACCACCACCTTTACCTATGAACTGAAACCTAAAGCGGCAATTCCGGTGGATGAAACTACTTCACCATCACTGCGCCCTATCCAGGCAGATCAGCAGGAAGAGACAGAAAAAAATGTAAAAGAGATCTCTGAAAGTGCCAATAGAATGCAAAAGGAAGAGGACGGCTATCGGCTGGTGGGAGAGGTTTTCCGCACCTATATGATTCTGGAACAAGGAGAAAAAGTCGTTTTCATTGATAAGCACGCAGCCCATGAGAGGCTGCTATATAACCGGCTGAAGGCTGGGCTCGGTGAGATGGATCGGCAGTTTCTCCTGTCTCCGGTGATGGTGACGCTGACGCCGCCGGAACATGAGGCTGTCTGCGGAAATGTGAAAGCCTATGCCGCTCTCGGCTTTGACGTGGAAGATTTTGGCGATCATACTATTCTTGTTCGTAGTGCTCCCATGATGCTGGATACGGCGGAGATTGAGAACTGTGTTTGTGAAATTGCAACTTCCATCTTGGAACATAAAAAAGATCTGACGCCTCAGGTTATGGATGATCTCTACCATTCCATGGCGTGTAAGGCGGCGATGAAGGCCAATGACAAAAGGAATACTCTGGAATTAGAGCAGCTTATTACCCTTTTGCGGCAAGATGACGATGCGAAATACTGTCCTCATGGCCGGCCGGTTTCTATAGTGATCAAAAAAACAGAGCTGGAAAAGAAATTCGGTAGGCTAGGATAGGATGATGGTCAAGAATAAAGGAGGATGCGAGGTTGGATAGGAAAATTCCTCTTTTGGTCATTACAGGACCAACTGCATCTGGAAAGACCCGGCTCTCCATTGACCTGGCCCGATGCTACCATGGAGAAATCGTTTGCGCTGACTCCATGCAGATTTATAAGGAAATGCAGATTGCCACGGCCAAGCCAACGGCTGAGGAGATGCAGGACATCCCCCATCATCTTTTTGATTTTTTATCCCTGGATGAGGAGTTTAGCGTCGCTCAGTATTGTGCAAAGGCGAAAGAAGCAATCGCGGATATTTCAAGCAGGCAGAAACTCCCTATGCTAGTGGGTGGAACTGGTCTCTATATTAATTCCTTGATTGACAATGTGAATTTTGAAAAGATAAAAACTGATCCCCAACTTCGTCAGAATCTACAGGGCTTGGCACAGGAAAAGGGCAACGATGCCTTGTTTGCGATATTACAGAAAATTGATCCCTTGCTCTGTGAAAAATTACATCCCAACAATGTGGGCAGGGTGATCCGCGCCATCGAAGTTTATCAGACCACCGGAATCCCTATGTCAGAAATGCAGAAGAGGGCGAAAGAAAAGGAAAGCCAGTACCAGTTATGTATGATCGGTATTGCCTACGCCGACCGGCAGAAGCTGTATGACCGCGTTAATCTTCGAGTGGACCAAATGCTGGAGATGGGGCTGCTGGAAGAGGCAAAGGATATTTTGTCCAGAGGAGATCTAAAAACAGCCCGGCAGGCCATCGGCTATAAGGAACTTAAGGGGTATATTGATGGTCAGATTTCCTATCAGGAAGCTGTGGAGAATCTAAAAAGGGAAACCCGGCGATACGCTAAGCGACAACTCACGTGGTTTCGCAGAGATCAGCGGATTCAGTGGATTTTGCCTGATACTCTCCATGGTTATGATGAAGTTTTTCGGTCAGCGCAAAGAATACTGGAAAAAAGTGGAATACTGTGATAAGATATATTTAAAAGCCCATCAACAAATCTGACACAAAATTATGGTATGATAAAATATAGCTCAGTGTTGCTTGCTCAGACACAGAAAAGTTGATTCATAGGAAATAGGAAAAGCGGGTTTTTGCCAGCGACGAATCCGTTTCTTTCCTTTGCAAGGTTCGCTGGAGAAATGGTGGTTTGAAATGAACAAAAATATGAATTTACAAGATGTATTTCTCAATCAGGCACGGAAGGAAAAAATTACGGTGACCATTTATCTGACCAATGGTTTCCAATTCAAAGGTGTTGTCAAGGGTTTTGACAGTTTCACTGTCATTCTCGACACCGAGGGAAAACAGAACTTGGTATATAAACATGCGATTTCCACCATTACGCCATCTCGGGCCATCAGCATTTTGGACCAGACGGAAAAGGAAAGTATAGAATAAAAGTCTGAGGTCTAACAATGAATAACCGAACTGGTAAGGTGTTAATCTTTGTATTTTCATTATTCCTCGTTATTTATGCCGGCTATCAGGCGGTGCGTTATTTTTATGCCCCCTATCGGACAGAGACTGCATTTAACTTCACGGTGGCGGACAGCATAGATGTCCAGGGAATTATGATTCGTGATGAGACGGTAATTGATGGCCAGACAGGCGATGTCATTAGCTATGTCAACGCTGATGGGACCAAAGTATCCCAGGGCAGTGTGATCGCTGAAATTTATCCATCAGAACAGTATGCGGCCGATAAGGTGCGCATTGAAGAACTGGCCAATCAAATCGAGATTTTGGAAGAAGCCCAAAGCGCTGGCAGCGGCTATTATGCCAATTCGGATTCTATCACTCGCCAGATTGCAGATGAATTAGGAAATTACATTGACGCTGCTTCATCTGGACAGGTCGGCGAGTTAGAAGATACCAAGATGAATTTGGTCTCTCTCATCAATAAAAAACAGATGTCCACTGGGAAAACTACAGATTTTAGCGCTACAATCCAAGAATTGACTGCAGAAAAGGAGCAATTGGAAAGTACGGTTGCCGCTGGAACAGAACAGACGATTACATCTCCTTTGGCCGGGTATTTTGTAGGTTCTACTGATGGCTTGGAGGAAACACTGAAGCTTGAGGCAATGGATCAGATGAGTGTTAAAGAGTATGAAGACCTCATCGCCCAGGAGATAGAGCCTCAAAGCGGGCATATAGGAAAGATCATCAGTGAGTTTAACTGGTTTTATGCGGCTCAGGTGTCTGCAGATGATGCCTCGAAGTTTGTAGAAGGTTCTGATGTTAGTCTGAGTTTTAGTGAGACTGATGAGGAAAGCGTTCCTGGGAAAGTTATGAAGATTTTCAGTGATGATACCTCAGAAAACAATATTGTTATTATCAGGTGTAATCGCATGTCTTCTAATCTTGCCCAGATGAGGACGGCACAGGCGCAGATTCAGTTTGAAAGCTATACTGGACTGCGTGTTCCTGAGAAAGCGATCCGGATTCAAAACAATGTACAGGGCGTTTTTGTCCGCATTGGAGACCGAGTGAGCTTTAAACAGATTTATCCCATATTTGTTGGAGAAGATTTTGTCCTCAGTTCCATTGACGAATTGGATACAGATGGATCACTGCAATTGTTTGACGAGATTATTGTAGAAGGGACAGATTTATATGATGGAAAGTTACTCAGTTAAAGAGAAACAGGAACAGATACGGGAAAATATTGATCGGATTCGTGAGGAGATCGTTAAGGCGGCGCTTTCCTGTGGGCGAAACCCGGATGATATTACACTGATGGCGGTAACAAAGACAGTAGACCCTATTTTTGTCAATACCGCCATTGACTGCGGCATCAAGCTCCTGGGGGAAAACAGGGTACAAGAATTTCTCTCTAAGAAGGACAAATATCATCGAAACGATGTCTCTGTCCATATGATCGGACATCTGCAGACCAATAAGGTAAAATACATTATAGGGGAAGTGGATTGTATTGAATCGGTGGACAACCACCGATTGCTGGCTGAAATTGAAAAAGAGGCGGCAAAACTGAATAAAAGGATGAAAGTACTGCTAGAAGTCAATATCGGAAGAGAAGAGAGCAAGTCAGGTCTGGATCCGGATAAGGTGCTGGATTTTGTGGAGGAAACTTCTGCATATCCCCATATCCATGTAGCTGGACTGATGGCGATTCCTCCAATTTGTGATCAAATTTCAGATTTGGAGGACTATTTTGACAGAATGTATCAGCTATTTCTTGACATCGGCACGAAAAAAATAGATAATGTTTCTATGGATTTATTGTCGATGGGAATGTCAGGCGATTATCTGACTGCAATCCGCCATGGGTCTAACATGGTACGTCTTGGCACAGCAATCTTCGGCAAACGAAACTATTAAGGGGGAATTTTGTCATGGGAATGATGGACAAATTCAAGAACTTTATGGGAATACCTGACGAAAACTACGAAGATGACGACATGGATATAATTTCTTCTAAATTTGACGACGAGGTGGAGGCTCCGGCAGAGGATACGGCTGGAAAGCAGCGCAATAAGGTGGTAAACATTCATGCCACAACACAGCTGCAGGTCGTATTGGTAAAGCCTGAGCGCTTTGACGATGCCAGCGCTGTAGCTGACCATCTGAATTCCAAACACACAGTGGTACTGAATCTGGAGTCTACCAATCGGGATGTTGCCAGAAGGTTGCTTGACTTTTTAAGCGGTGTGGCTTATGCCAACAATGGCCATCTGCAGAGAGTCGCTAACAGCACTTATATTATTACACCCTATAACGTAGACATCAAAGGAGAACTCCTGGATGAGCTGGAGAGCAATGGCGTTTTCTTTTAATATTGCTTGCACGGGAGAAATGTGATGACGACAGTTTTATCTTCGCCTGAGGACAAACTTCTTTTGTCCCGGGCCGAAGATTGTTTCATATTTGCCCGGGATCAATACACGCCAAAATTCCTGGGCTTTTTGGATTTACACCAATCTGCGGTAATTCAGTCCATGATAAAACCTGTGGATGTTACACTGGATTTTTTCGGTGGATATCCGGGAAGTGAACGAACGATGGCGGGCTTTTTCCCGCCGTATTGTGAGCCAGAGGTAGGAGATTATCCTCTGTGTGCTTTGACACTTACCTTTCGCAGGGAAGCGCAGTTGTCACATCGGGATGTGCTGGGGGCGCTGATGCACCTTAATATTACCCGGGACAGTGTTGGCGACATTCTGATAGAGCCAGGTCGGTGCGTAGTTTTCCTCAGAGAACCTGCGGCTCGGCTAGTGAAAAATGAATTGTCCAAGGTGGGCAGAGAAGGTGTAAAAATCAGTGATGGTTTTCAAGACCCTTTGCCTGCCCTTCATCATTTTGTAGAGTCGGAAGGTACGGTCAGTTCTATGCGCCTTGATTGTGTCGTTGCACTGCTGCTTTCTTTGAGCCGTGAAAAAGCAGTGCGTCTCATTACATCTGGATTGGTGGCGCTAAATTTTCTGGTGTGCGAAGACAAGGACAAAACCGTGGAGGAGGGAGATCAACTCTCCATTCGCGGATATGGACGATTTCTGGTTGACAGCATCGGAGGGACAACCCGTAAGGGCAGAACCTTTATCCATACGAAAAAATTCATATAAGTGAGAGGGAGGACAGGGAATGTTAACTCCGAATGAGATTGCCAACAAAACTTTTGAGAAGACTAAATTTTCCGGTTACCGGCCTGAGGACGTAGATGTTTTCATGCAGGAAGTTGCATCGGCTATGGCTGCCCTTCAGGCCGAGAAAAATGAACTGGAGGCTAAAATTGAGGTTTTAGCTGACAAGGTTGAGGAGTACCGGAACGACGAGGACAGCCTTCGTGCCGCGTTGATCGGCGCCCAGAAACTGGGAGACAATATTGTCAAAGAGTCGAAAAATAAGGCGGAGCTCATTATGCGTGATGCTCAGATTAAGGCAGAACGCATTGTAGAAAATGCTCAGCATAAAATCGAAAAAGAGCAGTACGCCCTGCAGTTGATGCAGACGGAAGTTAAAAACTTTAAAGAGAAATTACTTTCCCTGTATAAAGCCCATTTAGAGTTAATCACAGCGCTTCCTGATTTTGACGATGAAAAGGAAGATGCGGTGGAAATCAATATTGACGATATTTCCTCTTCTGAACCGAAAGAGGATGCTGCGGTTCAGCCCGAGGAAACCAAGCTCAATGAAGAGCCGTCCATTTCGGTTGTAGAGAATTCCCAATCCGACGAAGCGGCTGCTGTTGAGGAAGTGGCTGAAGAGGACGAATTTATCATAAAAAAGAGCAGCTCTGCATTTAAACCAGATTATCATGCAGATATCGCTCAGGGCATTCAGGAACTGAGCCAGCCTGCAAAGAGCGAGGCCAAGAGTGAAAACAAGTTTGGACCGCTTAAATTCGGTGCTGCTTATGATTTGACCCGTGATTCCGACAAATAACGGTATTTTTGGATACCTAAAATATAAGGAGAGAATACCCAATGCCTCAGGACTATAATCAAACACTGAATCTTCCCCAGACAGATTTTCAGATGCGTGCGGCGTTGCCCCAGCGGGAACCCGAAATGCTCAAGGGATGGGAAGAGAACAAACGTTATGAGAAACTGATCAAAAAAAATGAGGGGAAACCTCTGTATGTGCTTCATGACGGCCCGCCTTATGCCAATGGAGATATCCATTTGGGCACAGCGCTTAACAAAGTACTGAAAGATTTTATTGTTCGCTATAAAAATATGGCCGGATTCCAGTCTCCTTATGTTCCTGGCTGGGATACCCATGGTTTACCCATTGAACTTAAGGCAATGAAGAGTATCGGCGTCAAGAATATTAAGTCGCCGGTTGACCTTCGCCATCACTGCCGTGAATTTGCACTGTCCTTTGTAGAAAATCAGAAAAAACAGTTCCAGCGCCTTGGCGTTTGGGGGGATTTTGATGACCCCTATCTGACCTTGAAGCCCGAATTTGAGGCCCGCCAGATCGAAATTTTCGGTGAAATGGCAAAAAAAGGCTATATCTATAAAGGCTTAAAGCCGGTATATTGGTGCCCTGAGTGTGTTACGGCGCTGGCGGAGGCAGAGATTGAATATGCGGAGGATCCTTGTCATTCCATCTATGTTAAGTTTAAGGTAAAGGATGATAAGGGGAAAATGGCACCTTTGGGGGTGGATCTGTCCAAAACTTACTTTGTAATCTGGACAACGACCACCTGGACCTTGCCGGGTAACGTAGCCATCTGCCTTGGCCCTGACTTTGAATACTGTGCAGTCAAGGCTGGGGATGAATATTATATCATGGCGAGAGAACTTGTAGACAATGCCATGAAAGCCGCTAAAATCGAAAATTATGAAATTGTAGGATCCATCCAGGGTAAAGAGCTGGAATATGTGGTTTGCGAACACCCCTTTATTGATCGGGATTCCCTGGTGATTTTGGGTGACCATGTTACCCTGGAAAGTGGTACCGGATGTGTCCATACTGCTCCGGGACACGGTATTGAGGACTTCGAGGTTTGTGTCAACCATTATCCTGAGATTCCAATTGTAGTACCGGTGGATGATAAGGGTAAGTTGACAGAACTTGCCGGACAATTTGCCGGCTTGACGACAGATGAGGCCAATAAGGCCATTGCCAAGCATTTGGATGAGACGGGACATCTTTTTGCTATCGAAAAGATCATTCACCAGTATCCACACTGCTGGCGGTGTAAACAGCCGGTGTTATTCCGCGCGACTGAACAGTGGTTCTGTTCCATTGACGGCTTTAAAGAGGATGTATACAAGGCGATCAAAGATATTCATTGGATTCCTGCCTGGGGTGAAGATCGAATTACCGGTATGGTAAGAGACCGCTCCGACTGGTGTATCTCTCGGCAGCGGACCTGGGGTGTTCCTATCCCCATCT
>CAJFSX010000032.1 GCA_904419775.1 Candidatus Pararuminococcus gallinarum
AGCACTGGCCGAGGGGGTGGCATTGGTACTGTAACTCACTTGATAGGTGCCTGTGGCTCCAAGAGTAAAGTTACTTGCGCCAGTAGAATGGGATACAGCGGAGCCTAAACTTACCTGGTTAGTATCAAGGGTCAAAGCGGCACCTGCAGCTGGAGTTTGAGGACTAACATTAGTTGCGTTTACTAAATCAGCGGGAGCACTGGTGCCAGTAGGTCCGGTAGCGCCAATAGGTCCGGTAACGCCGGTAGGCCCGGTGGGGCCAGTAGGCCCGGTAGCACCGGCGTTTCCTCTGGGAATGACAAAATCAAGAATATGATTGTTACCTACAACAGTATCAGTGACCGATGCAGCAGAACCGGGTTCTCCTGTTGTCGTATTACGCACTGTAATGGTGGCAGCGACACCTGAAGGCCCAGTAGGTCCGGTAGAACCAGTAGTACCAGTTACGCCGGTGGGGCCTGTAGCGCCAGTAGGACCAGTTGGTCCAGTAGGTCCGGTAGAACCAGTGGCGCCAGCTGCGCCAACTGGTCCTTGAGGCCCAATGGGCCCCTGAGGACCTTCGGCACCCGGCCAACCCTGGAGGCCGGTGGGACCCATAGGACCTTGAGGACCTCTGGGGCCTGTGACTCCTCTAGGGCCAGTTGGACCAGTCGGACCTACGGGACCTCTAGGCCCACAAGGTCCAATAGGCCCCCGAGGCCCCATTGGGCCAGTTGGCCCAACAAAGCAGCTCAATCCACTAGGACGGCAATTATTGCAATTCATGGAATCTCATCCTTTATTTGGCAAATTTATGGGAAGATTCCCACAACCCAATATATGTAAAGGGAAAAGCTGTTGCCACAGGACATAGCTGTGGTTATTTGAAAAGAAGGGGAACATAGGGAGAAATATATATGGAAATGAGCGAATAATGCTGAAAATGAACGCTGGCTACTTGTGGGAAATGGGGATTTGTACTATAATAAAATATACTGTGGCAGATGGATTTCTGCATGTGCCAGAAAACGTTGGGGGTTATGCATATAATGGAAAGAGTAGAGATAAAAAGCCTGTTTGAAAAAGCGGAAACATATGGACAGGAAACAATTACGGTCTGCGGATGGGTAAAAACCATGCGCAATTCCAAAGCACTGGGATTCATTGAGCTCAGTGATGGCAGCTCCTTTCAGAATCTACAGGTGGTTTTTGGAGAAGGCAGGGTTAAAAACTTCAAAGAAATTGAAAAAATTAACGTTGGCACGGCACTAATTGTTACCGGTGAAGTCATTTTGACACCGGGCGCTAAACAGCCTTTGGAGATTCACGCGGATACAATTGAAATTGAGGGGGCCTCTTCGCCAGATTATCCGTTGCAGAAAAAGCGCCATTCTCTTGAATATCTGCGGACCATTGCTCATCTGCGTCCGAGAACGAATACCTTTGCGGCGGCTTTTAGAGTGCGGTCGGTCGCAGCTTATGCCATCCATAAATTTTTTAACGAGCGGGGTTTTGTTTATGTCCATACCCCCATTATTACCGGCAGCGACTGTGAAGGAGCCGGAGAGATGTTCCGGGTTACTACCTTAGATATGGAAAATCTTCCTCACACAGATGAAGGAGCAGTGGACTTTAAAAAGGACTTTTTTGGAAAACCTACCAGCTTGACGGTCTCCGGTCAGCTGGAAGCGGAATGCATGGCGATGGCTTTTTCCAAGGTGTATACCTTTGGCCCTACCTTCCGCGCGGAGAATTCCAATACTGCCCGGCACGCGGCGGAATTCTGGATGATCGAACCGGAAATTGCCTTTGCCGATCTGGCCGACGATATGGCACTGGCCAGTGATATGATTAAATTTGTCCTGCGTTATGTGTTAGAACAATGCCCCCAGGAGATGCAGTTTTTTAATAATTTCTACGACAAGGGGCTTTTAGAGCGGCTGGACAACATTATCACTTCGGATTTTGCCCATGTGACCTATACAGAGGCAATCGAACTGCTGGAAAAGGTCAAAGATCAATTTGAATATCCTGTTTCCTGGGGTTGCGACCTTCAGACGGAGCATGAAAGATATCTCACGGAACAGGTGTTTAAAAAGCCTGTATTTGTCACCGATTATCCCAAAGAGATCAAGGCGTTTTATATGCGGATGAACGACGACAATAAGACGGTGGCCGCGGTAGATCTGTTGGTTCCCGGGATTGGTGAGATTATTGGAGGAAGCCAGCGCGAGGAGAGACTGGACAAGCTGACAGCCCGGATGGCAGAACTGGGACTGAAAGAAGAAGATTACAATTGGTATCTGGATCTGCGTCGTTTTGGTGGAACCAAGCATGCTGGATTTGGTCTGGGCTTTGAGAGACTTATTATGTATATTACGGGCATCAGCAATATCCGCGATGTGCTGCCCTTCCCCAGAACTGTAGGTACAGCTGAATTTTGATGAAAACACTTTTAGAAAAAACCATTGCACAGCACGGAAAAGACGGGCTGTGCATTGCTTTTTCCGGGGGCGTGGACAGTGGACTCTTGCTGGGAATCGCGGCCCAGCTGCCCATTAAAGTCCATGCTGTCACCTTTGCCACCCAGCTTCACCCTGCAGTGGATTTAGAAGCGGCCCGTGCTATGGCCCATGAATTGGGAGTAATCCATACGATCCTCCCCATCGATGAACTGATGGACGAAGGGATTTTGATGAATCCTCCTGACCGGTGCTATCGGTGCAAGCGTCTTTTGTTTTCAAAGCTGCGTGAGTACGCTGAGGAACAGGGACTTGGCTGTATTATGGACGGTACCAATGCAGACGATTTGACAGAATATCGGCCGGGACTCCGGGCCTTGGCGGAGCTCAAAGTGGTGAGCCCTTTGGCAGAGCTTGGACTCCATAAATCGCAGGTTAGAGAGTTGGCACAGGCCATGGGAATGTCGATAGCGCAAAAACCTTCATCCCCCTGTCTTGCGACCCGGTTGCCCTATGGAACACAGATTACACCCCAGGCCCTTGCACAAATAGAACAGGGAGAGTCTTTTCTCAAAAGTAATGGTTTTCAAGTTTGCAGGCTGAGAGCGTATGGAGATACCGTACGGATTGAGATTCTACCGGATGATTTCCACAGAATGATGGAACTGCGGGAAGATGTGGCCCAATATATCAAAGGACTGGGATTTTCCTATGTAACATTGGATCTAGAAGGCTTCCGATCTGGCAGCATGGATGTACATATTAACAAGGAGAGGTGAAATACTTTGGAGATAAAGCAGCTGCTACAGCTTGTCAAAGAGGGAAAGATGAGCATTCATGAGGCAGAAAAGTTGTTAAAGAAACTTCCCTACGAGGATCTGGATTTTGCAAAGCTGGATCATCACCGCACATTGCGCACTGGCTTTGGCGAGGTAGTATTTTGCCAATCAAAAACACCGGAACAAAATGCAGAGATATTTGCCCATTTTTATGCAGCGGGAAAAAATGTCTTGGGTACTCGAGCCAATCAGACCCAGTATGAAGCGGTGAAACAGTCGGTACCGGGCGCGCAGTTTGACCCCATCTCCAGATGTATTATAGCTACAGAGCAACATCTTACCCCCAAAGGCAGTGTGGCGGTCTGCACTGGAGGTACTTCCGACATGCCAGTAGCTGAGGAAGCGGCAAAGACGGCAGAATTTTTTGGAGCCCGGGTTTCTCGTTTTTACGATGTAGGAGTAGCAGGTATTCATCGGCTCTTTGCCAATATGGAGCAAATTAATCAGGCCAACTGTATCATTGCTGTTGCGGGTATGGAAGGAGCACTTCCTGGGGTCATTGCAGGCCTGACCGACCGGCCGGTGATTGCAGTTCCTACCAGTGTAGGCTATGGGGCCAACTTTGAGGGTCTGTCAGCGCTGCTCACCATGCTGAATTCTTGCGCTGAGGGGATCGGAGTGGTCAACATCGATAATGGCTTTGGAGCAGGTTATCTTGCGGCGCAGATTAATCGTTTGGTCTGCGATGGAAAGTCAAAGGAGGAAAGATGAAGATGCAGAGCTTGTATTTAGAATGTCTGAGTGGCATCAGCGGTGACATGACGGTAGCGGCACTTTTAGACTTGGGCGCGGATGAAGCTATCTTGCGGCGTGGGCTTGATAGCCTCCATGTGGATGGATATACCATTGAAATTAGCAGGGTGAAGAAAAATGGTATAGAAGCGGCTGATTTTCATGTGATTTTGGATGGACACCATCATCCAGATCTTCATGAACACGATCATCATGGGGAGCACCATTCCCATCATGACCATGGAGAAGAGGCACTTCATGATCATGGACATCATCATGTCCACCGCAATCTGCACGATATTTTAGAGCTGATCGAGAAAAGCCAAATTTCTTCGCGGGCCAAAGAGCTAGCGGAAAAAATATTTCATATTGTAGCTCAGGCGGAGAGCAAAGCTCATGGAGTACCGGTGGAACAGGTGCATTTTCATGAAGTAGGTGCGGTGGATTCCATTGTAGACATTGTTGGCGCAGCCATCTGCCTAGACAATCTGAATATCCAGCGGGTCTATTGTTCTGCGCTCAGAGAGGGGACGGGAACTATCCGCTGTGCCCACGGTATTATGCCGGTGCCGGCTCCTGCAACGGCTCATATTATGGAAAAATATCATATCCCTGTACAAATTACGGACAATCAGGGAGAAATGGTCACCCCCACAGGAGCTGCTATTGTAGCAGCTATTACTCACCAGTTTGGAGCACCGGCAACCATGCGCATTCAACGGGTGGGCATGGGGGCGGGAAAACGGGATTATCCTAACGCCAACATTTTGCGTGCCTACCTCATTGATGAGGAAGAGGATGAATATCAAGATATGGTGGAAGTATTGGAAACCGACCTGGACGACATGACAGGGGAACAGATGGGCTACGCAATGGAGCGCTTATTTGCGCTGGGTGCCAAGGATGTCCACTATACGCCGATATTTATGAAGAAAAACCGTCCAGGCTATCAATTGACCGTTTTGTGTGATCCATCTTGTCGTGAAGATTGTATTCGGGAAATATTCAAAAATACAAGTGCAATCGGTTTGCGGCATCAAACTCAAAAACGCACGAAAATGAAGAGAGAGCTGCATGATGTAGAAACAAAATTGGGTAAAATCACAATAAAACACTGCGAATTTGGAGAAATTCATAAAAACACAGTGGAATATGAGAGGGCAAAAGAGTTGGCTGATGCAAAAAATATATCACTGGAAGATGTATATCAAGTGGCAAAATCAGAAATGCAAGCATAAAATATGCAAGAAATAAAAAATATACTTGCAAAATTCTGTGTTCTGTATTAATATATGGAGGTAAGGAAAAAAGCAGTTATCACCGAAGTGGGAGGAACACGATGTCAGCCTATAGTTTTTTGTCAAAAGATGAGCTTGAAAAACTAAAAAATGAGCTCCAGGAAAAATATGCCGCCTATCAGGCCATGAATCTGAAATTGGATATGTCCCGAGGCAAACCAGGCAGTGACCAACTGGATCTTTGCATGGATATGCTGGATATTCTCAACAGTAAGTCCTCAATGAATGCGTCAAACGGTATGGACTGCCGCAACTATGGTATGCTGGATGGTCTGCCGGAGACAAAGGCTCTGTTTGCAGAATTATTGGGAGTGGATCCAGAAGAGGTCATTGTGGGAGGAAATTCCAGTTTGAGCCTGATGTATGATATGGTGTCTCGTTCTATGTCCCATCCCACTGTGCCGGGTATGAAACCGTGGGGTAAATGTGATAAGGTAAAGTTTTTGTGCCCTGCCCCTGGATACGATCGTCACTTTGCCATAACTGAGTTTTTTGGCGTGGAGATGATTACGGTTCCTATGGCTCCGGAAGGCCCCGACATGGACATGGTGGAGAAGCTGGTCAACAATGACGAATCAGTGAAGGGTATTTGGTGTGTTCCCAAATATTCCAATCCCCAAGGTTATACCTACTCTGATGAAACAGTCCGCCGTTTTGCAGCACTAAAACCTGCTGCCAAGGATTTCCGTATCTTCTGGGATAATGCTTACTGTGTCCATGACCTTTCTGCTCAAGGAGATCATCTCCTCAATATTATGGAGGAATGTAAAAAGTTGGGCAGTGAGGATATGGTATATATTTTCGCTTCCACTTCAAAAATTAGCTTTTCTGGATCTGGTATTGCGGTAATGGCCGCCTCTAAAAATAATATTGACCGCATTAAAAAGCAAATGTCCTTCCAGACTATCGGATATGACAAGATTAATATGCTGCGCCATTCTCTCTACTATAAGAATGGGGATGGGGTACGGGCCCACATGAAAAAGCATGCGGCTATTATTGCGCCTAAATTCCAGATGGTCGACACCATCTTGACGAAATATCTGGCAGGGAAAGGAATTGCAAAATGGACCAAACCCAAAGGCGGCTATTTTATTTCCTTGGATACTATGCCAGGATGTGCTAAAAAAGTGGTTGCCTTATGCAAAGAGGCAGGTGTAGTGATGACTCCGGCGGGAGCGACCTTCCCTTATGGTAAGGATCCTGAGGATCGCAATATCCGTATTGCTCCTACCTATCCTCCGATGGATGAATTGAAGACGGCGTCAGAACTGTTCTGCCTGTGCGTGGAGATGGTCAGCGTAGAAAAACTCCTGGCTGAAAAATGCCAGGAAGAAAAAGTAAGAAAGTTTGCCTAATTATTCGGCGTTTCTAGGGAGATGAGATCTCATCTCCCTTTTTCTTTTGCATAAATTGACATCCACTGGTTGATATTTCAGAATTGCCTAAGGTCGAACTCTGTCAGAGGGATATCCAATTCCGGAAAAAATAGAAAAATAACAAGGTTTACTGTTTGAACAGACAGTTGGGTGTGGTATAATAAACTTTACGGTATAAAACGGTGTGGACTTGGGAGAGGACGCCGTTTAAGGTTTTGACTAAAAATGTGGAGGGATTATGTTGAATAACAGCTATGAAAGTCCGTTTTGCACCCGGTATGCTAGCCCGGAGATGCAGTTTTTATTTTCCGCAGACAAAAAGTTTACCACCTGGCGGAAGCTGTGGATTTCTCTGGCGAAAGCAGAAAAAGAGTTGGGGCTTCCCATTACACAGGAGCAAATCGACGAGCTTGTAGCCCACCAAGACGACATTAATTACGATGTTGCTAGGGAAAGGGAGAAGGCCTGCAGGCATGACGTTATGTCACATGTCTACGCCTACGGGGTACAATGCCCCAAGGCAGAACCGATCATCCACTTAGGCGCTACCTCCTGCTATGTAGGAGACAACACCGATGTGATCATTCTGCGGGACGCGTTGCATCTGGTGGAGAAAAAACTTGCCAATGTAATAGCGCTGCTTGCCGACTTTGCAAAGCAGTATAAGGATATGCCGGCCCTTGCCTATACTCATCTTCAGCCGGCTCAGTTGACTACCGTAGGTAAAAGAGCTACCCTTTGGATGAATGAGTTGCTCATGGATCTAAAAGAGGTTGAGTATCGCGTTTCCACTTTGCAGATGTTGGGTTCTAAAGGAACCACCGGTACCCAGGCAAGTTTTGTGGAGCTGTTTGAAGGTGACGATGAGAAGATCAAAGCGCTGGAGCAGAAAATTGCGGCAGATTTTGGATTTGATAGTGTTGTCCCGGTTTCTGGACAGACCTATTCCCGCAAAGTAGATGCCAATGTTTTAGCTACACTATCTGGAATTGCCCAGTCCTGTAGCAAGTTTGCAAATGATCTGCGCATCCTTCAAAACTTTAAAGAAATGGAAGAGCCCTTTGAGAAAAATCAGATCGGATCATCCGCCATGCCTTACAAGCGCAATCCCATGCGCAGCGAGCGGATTTGTGCTTTGGCCCGTTACGTCATGGTAGACAGCCTCAATCCGGCCCTTACCTCTTCGGTTCAGTGGTTTGAGAGAACACTGGATGATTCTGCCAATAAGCGGATTGCTGTGGCAGAGGCATTCCTGGGTGTAGATGCAATTTTGAATATTATGATCAATGTATGCGATGGTTTGGTCGTATATCCTAAGGTTATTTATCAGCGTGTGATGAAGGAACTTCCTTTCATGGCTACAGAGAATATTATGATGAGCGCTGTGAAAAAAGGCGGTGACCGGCAGCAGCTTCATGAAAAGCTGCGGGTTCATTCTATTGCCGCAGCCAAGGTGGTCAAAGAAGAGGGCGGCGAGAACGACCTCATCGACAGAATCTGTGCTGATCCTGATTTTCAGTTGAAAAAGGAAGAGATAGAAGCGATTTTGGAGCCGAAAAACTTCACAGGAAGAGCTGCCAAACAGGTTGATGAGTTCATTGAAAATGAAATTAATCCTGTACTTTCCCGTTATCAAGACGTTTTGGGGGAAAAAGTTAGTCTTTCCGTCTAAAAATTTGGTAGAAATTTTGGCTTTCACGATATCACCCAAAAGTCTGATTTGTTTGACTTTTATATTGCGAAACGATATAATAAGTTCCATCAGTGTTTAAACATAAGAATTTGTTATTTTCTCATAAAGTTGTGGGAACTGAACTTGAAAAAGCTTTCCTCTTTGGGAGAAAGTTACAAATTTTGCATAGGACGGGCTCCGTAGTGTGGAGTGGTCCCGGTGTTTAGACGAGAGTAAATTTGGAGGAAAGGTACATGAAAAGAGTTGGAAAACCAGTATTTTTCATTGTCCTGGTGCTGATTATTGCTCTGACCTATACCGCTTTTTTCGGAGTTTACACCTATAATGGCGACATCCGGAATACGGTGATTAAGGGAGCGGAGGACATCCGTTGGGGTATTGATATCCGTGGTGGTGTCGATGTAACCTTCAGCCCACCAGAGGGATATGATGCTACAGATGATGAAATGGCTGCGGCTGAATCTGTAATCCAGGTTCGTCTTGTGTCACAGAATATCACCGACAGCGAAGTTTACACCGATTACAACAAGGACAGAATTATTGTCCGTTTCCCGTGGAGGGCGGACGAGACAAACTTCGATCCTCAGGAAGCGATTGCCGAGCTAGGAGAGACTGCTCTGCTTACCTTCCGCGAGGGTGTGGAGACGGATGACAGCGGCAAGCCAACTGGTGTTACTGCAGAGAATATCATCCTTTCAGGCTCCGATGTCAAACATGCAGAGCCAATGGTTTTAACAGAAACAAACGAATACGTGGTTTCTTTGGAGCTAGAGGACAGCGGAAAGGAAAAATTTGCAGAAGCGACTACACGGCTTGCTGGTAATGGCGTCATCTCCATCTGGATGGATGATACTTTGATTTCTTACCCCGAGGTCAATGAGGCCATTACTGATGGTCAAGCCATGATTTCTGGCGGTTTTACAGCTGAAACTGCAAAAGATCTGGCAGATAGAATTAATTCTGGTGCGCTGCCCTTCCAACTGGAGACTGTGAACTATAACACTATTAATCCGACCTTGGGCCTTGGCGCAAAAGATGCTATGGTACTGGCTGGTTTCATTGCATTTGCGCTAGTCTCCTTATTCCTTATCATCGTTTATCGGTTGCCTGGCGTGGTTGCAATGATCGCGCTGGCTGGTCAGATGGCTTGTAGTATTGCTGCGGTTACCGGCTATTTCTCCTTTATCCCAAGCTTTACATTAACCCTCCCCGGTATTGCTGGTATTATTCTTTCCATTGGTGTTGGTGTAGACGCTAACGTTATCACATCAGAACGTATTAAAGAGGAAATTCGTACAGGTAAGAGTTTAGATGGCTGTATTGATTTGGGATTCTCCCGAGCTTTCTCAGCAATTTTTGACGGAAATATCACCGTGATATTTGTCGCGGTTATTCTTATGGGTGCCTTTGGACCTCCGTCCAGTTTGTTTGCGACTATTCTGTCTCCGCTGTTCCAATTCTTTGGTCAGTCCACGGCGGGTGCAGTTTATTCTTTCGGCTACACCCTCTTGGTAGGTATTTTCCTAAACTTTATATTTGGTGTTACAGCGTCTCGATTGATGCTAAAGTCGCTGTCTAGATTTAAACCATTAAGAAAAGCTTGGTTGTATGGAGGTAAAAAATAATGAAACCTGATTTTGTTTCTAAAAATAAAATCTTCTACACATTGAGCATTTCCCTGATGGTGCTGACGGTGATTTTCACTTTTCTGTTTGGACTCAATCTGGATATTCAGTTCAAAGGTGGTTCGATTATCTCCTATTCTTATAGTGGGGAGCTAAACACCGATGATGTTCAGGCTGTAGCAGAAAACACGTTGGGCGAGCAAGTTGCAGTACAGGGAAAGACGGATGTGGCTACCGGCAATTCTGCAATTGATATTTCTCTTGGAGCAGAGCGTGGCCTGTCTTTGGATGAGATTGACGGATTGACAGCGGCGCTTCAAGAAGCTTATCCGGACAATTCTATTTCCATGACGGATTCCAATAACGTGGATCCGACGATTGGACGGGAGTTTTTTGCAAAATGCATGGTTGCAGTTGCATTTGCCGTAGTGCTCATGATCATTTTTATTGCTTTTCGCTTTAGAAAAATCGGTGGTTTGTCAGCAGGCGTTATGTGTATGCTGGCACTTCTCCACGACATGATTATGGTGTATGCCACCTTTGTTGTGTGTCGTTTCCCCATCAATGAAAACTTTATTGTTGCTATTTTGACGATTCTTGGCTATTCGATTAACAACACCATCGTGGTATATGACCGGATTCGTGAGAATAAACGTCTCAGCGGCAGTAAGATGAGTATTCGTGAGTTGGTCAACTTGAGTATAGGACAATCTGTGACTCGCGCGGTTAATACCACTGTAGCGACAGTGATCGCGCTGTCGGTTATCTGCGTTGTTGCCCTAATCTATAGTGTTGAATCCATTATGTCTTTTGCGTTCCCCATGATGATTGGTATGATCTCAGGTGTTTACACCTCCTTGTTTATTGCACCTACCCTGTGGGTGGTTTGGCAGGAGCACAAGCTTAAGAAGAAAACTCAGGTCGAAGCTGCATAATACTCACATATAATAAAAGGCATGGCCAATGGCCATGCCTTTTATTATATGTATTTTTATATGGGATGGAATTTTTGAAAAATATCAATAAGGATAGAGGCGATCAAAGAGGATAGAAAACAGGGATAGGCTGTTTGACTGAGGGCACGTATTAAGTTGAGAGTTTGTAGCATATCTGGTACAATAGGAAGTAAATAAAAAATGATTAAAGCCATGGCATATAAGCCGCAACCGAGGACAGTCCCCATAATCAGGAGCTGTAGTGAAAACTCACTGATGCGGTCTAGGCTTTTAAAAAAACTCAATTTCATGGGATCAACTCCTATTGACTTATGGTATCATAATAATAGAGTATAAACAATGAAGAAATTTTTCCAGAATCATGGATATAAATAGAAGAAAGAGATGAGGTGTCAGATGAAAGCTGGAGTATCGACAGCGTGCTTATATCCAATGCAGACAGAAGAGGCTTTAGAGACGCTGGCTAAGATGGGGATTAAAACCTTGGAAATATTTTTTAATGCGCCTTCAGAGTTGTCAAAACCCTTTTTAAGAAATTTGAGAGAAATAAAGGAGGCGTACGATTGTCAGGTTATATCTGTACATCCCTTTCTCTCGGGCTACGAGCCATTTTTATTTTTTACAGACTATGAACGCCGGTTTCATGATGGAATAGAAATGTATCGTCCTATTTTTTCGGCCGCAGCTTTCCTCGGCGCTTCTTATGTGGTATTCCATGGGAATTATCGAGAAAGTAGATTTGAAAATGCTCGTTATTTTGAGAGGTACTATCGGCTCTATGAGGCGGGAAAAGAATTTGGAGTGTATTTATGTCAGGAAAATGTGGAGAGATGTAAAAGTGCGACTCCAGATTTCATAAAAGATATGTCCCGCGCTTTAGGGAGAGATGCTAAATTTGTTCTGGATGTGAAGCAAGCAATTCGAGCCAAAATTGATCCCCTCGAGATGGCCAAGGCAATGGGGAGTGGGTTGAGCCACATCCACATCAGTGATTCTACAGCTGAATATGATTGTTTGCCTATTGGAATGGGGAATGTCGATTTCTCTGAATTGATAAAGATACTGCATGGCTTTGACTATCATGGCGCTCTCATTTTAGAGTTGTATCGTCATAATTTCCAAAAAACTACAGATCTTTATGAATCATACATGAATTTGAACAACTTGTTGCCATAAATTTATACATGTGATTTGCTCTTATAATTCGACAAACAACCGACAACTTTCATAAACATGTGGAAATAAATCTCAGATAATTGTGAAATTACGGGTATATTTAGTCGAAATTTCTGAAATCTTTGTCTTTTCTTATGGTTTTCCTCGGAGTATAATTATCCTGTTAGTAAATGATACAACAGAAATAATGGGGGAGACACAATGAATGGCAAGAAAGAAATTCACAATTATGTATATGAATTGACCGTCGAGCCAATAGAGAAAAATGGAAAAAAGATGAATATCTATGGCATCCGTCTGAATGGTGAGTACGAGAATACACAAGTACAAGATATTTCATGCAATCAGAGTGTGGTGGAGAAATTGGTCTCTATGTGTAATCAGTATCAAGTGTCTCCATGTCACTTGATGGATGTAATCTATGATTTTCTTCCATAATTGTGAGCCGCTTTAAAAATAAGGAGCGAGTTTTAATTTTACTTGTTACTTTGCTGGGATTATGGTACAATAGATCTAATGTATGAGTAATGAGGTGATTGACTTGAAATGTCCCTTCTGCGGTTTTCCTGAGAGTAAAGTGGTCGATTCTCGGCCCTCCGAAGAAGGAACCAAAATCAGGCGGAGACGTGAATGCTTGAGTTGCTCCAAACGTTTTACTACCTATGAAACAATGGAAACACTTCCTTTTATGGTGATTAAGAAGGATAAATCCAGAGAAGTTTTTGACAAAACCAAGTTGCTCAATGGGTTGCTGAGGGCGTGTGAAAAACGTCCTGTGTCGATTGAGACCCTAGAACAGGTTGTCAATGATATCGAATCTTCCTTGCTCAATTCCTTGGAGAGGGAGGTTTCAACAGTAAAAATTGGGGAGCTTGTTTTAGAGCATTTGAGAAAAATTGATGAAGTCGCCTATGTGCGTTTTGCATCTGTTTACAGACAGTTTGCTGATGTTGAATCCTTTATGGAAGAACTGAAACGATTGCGTGAACGAAAATAACCGCCCCTTGGGGCGGTTATTTCTTTATTTTACTATAGGATATTTTTCCAATGAGGTTGTTCTGAACTTCGCATATGCTCAATGAGGACCACTGCTTGCTTTACCTCAGCTAGATATTCCGCAGTTTCTCCGTTTTCAATGAGAGGTGAAAGCCGGGAAGTGACGATGGTGACCTCATTAAGCTCATTATGGTGGATGAAGGTGACCAGGTACTTTTCGCTCTCCTGCCACTTTTCGAAGACCTCTTGAGATTTTTTCGATGCAGCTTCCTTGTTTCCTTCAACTCCATAGAGATAGCATTCCTGTAACATCACGCTAATTTCATCATGAATACTGTCTAGGTACCATAAACTGGCTCCGGAGAGCACAGCCAAGATAGTAATAATTCCTAGGGAAAGCAACATTCGCTTCATCTTATCCCTCCTTCTTAATCAGGTGGTAGGCGCCACTGCGGTCTGCTGTAATAAGAAAAGTATCTTTTAGGGTAACATTGGCAGCGTCAAGAATGCCTTGCAGCCATTTTTCGTCCTTTTGCAGATATTCCAGTGACTGGTGGCTAAGAATTCCATCGCTGACTACGACAACAGGTGGGACGTTGTCATTGACGGAGGGCTGAGGAATCTGCATAACTTTAGGAGTAACGGTGCGCGCGTCAAAGTTCTGATAGACGCTGAGGCTACCAGTAGTTTCAATGATGGCAAAGGCTACGTCACTGATGTCAAAGATATCCTTGCTGCGCAATTGACCCATCAGATCATCGATAGAAAGCCGGAGATTTTTCATCTCTTGCTGATCGATGACGCCATCGCGGATAATAACACGAGGCGATCCAGAGATAATTTTTCGTGCCCTTTGGCTTTTGAGGGTGATAAAGGAGACCAATACTTCAAAACTAACTAGTAGGAGAATGGGGACCACACCGCCAATAAGGGGAATATTAATGTCTTCCAATGGAAGAGTCGCTACGTTGGAAATTAGAATAGTGACGACAAACTCGGAGGGTTGAAGCTCTGCCAACTGACGTTTTCCCATGACCCTGAGGCTGAAGACAATCAAAAGATAAAGTATGATGGTGCGTATAAAAATGATGGACATGCGACACCCACCCTCCTATGTTTTATCTCTGGTTATTATTTGACTAGGGATTCTTTTTATTCCTATGGATAGCAGGGAGGATACACAGCGAGCATCTTTTAGAATAGGTTTAATTTTAGTAAAAATGGTAATCCTACAAGAAGTGGATAGAAGTACCAATATAATGGCGTCAGATCTGGCGCTAAAGGGCAGGTGTCGTCAGATGTTTGATTTTATCAAACGGCAGTATTATTTTAGGAAAAACGAAAAAGGATTTCGAAGGGAACGCAAAAATAATGAAGGTTCTCAAGAGCCGAGGGAAAATGGTGCATTATCCCAACACCTGGTAACTTCTCTGGATGATAATATGGTGAAGATCAGACAGTTGTACTCTAATTCTTCTGACTTTGTCGCCAATGAGATGACGGTATCTGGAATTCGGATCCAGATCCTCATCTGTGAAGGGATGGTTAATACCCAGACTATGGCAGAAATGTTGATTGAGCCCCTTTATCAATTGAACCTCTTTGAAGACTCCACACCCCAGGGACTGCAAAACTGGCTGCGTAATGACTGCATTCTCGCCAATGACCAGCAGGAATTTCGCACCTATGGAGAACTATTTCGCTTTATGATGTCAGGTTTTGCCATTGTACTAGTGGATGGCATTGATGTAGGGCTGGCGCTGGGCTTACAGGGATTTCAGTTTCGATCAGTTTCTGAACCGTCAGCAGAAGTTAATGTTCGCGGCTCCCGAGAGGGATTCATCGAAATTCTGCGTATTAATCTGACCATGGTCCGGCGACGTATCAAATCGCCTAATCTGAAATTCGAGATGATGACATTAGGAAGCAAAAGCCAAACGGACATCTGTCTTGTATACCTGACAGATAAGGTTTCCGATGAAATTTTACATTCGGTCAAAAGACGTTTAGGATCCATTCGATTGGACGTCATTTTGGAGTCAGGATATTTGCAGCCATTTTTAGATGACCGACCGTTATCTATTTTTTCCCAGGTAGGTCATACAGAGAGGCCGGATACCCTTTGCGCCAAAATCAATGAGGGAAGAATCGGAATTTTAGTGGACGGAACTCCATTTGCTCTTGTAGTACCCTATTTTTTCGCCGAGAACTTTCAAAGCTTTGATGATTACTGCCACCGCGCTTTCTATGCCACATTTATTCGTTGGCTCAAATATATTTCCTTTTTCTCTACAATCCTGCTACCGGGGATTTATGTAGCGATTGCCACCTTCCATCCGGAGCTTTTTCCCTATGAATTGCTTTTTAACATAGCGTCTTCAGAAGAAGCAACCCCTTTTCCCTTGGTGGTTGAAGCCATTATTATCTTTATTATTTATGAGATCATGCGAGAAGCGGGACTGCGACTTCCCAGGCCTATCGGTCATGCAGTTAGTATAGTGGGAGCATTGGTCATCGGTGATGCGGCTGTAACGGCGGGAATCATAGGGGCTCCCATGGTCATGGTAGTGGCCCTGACCGCCATTAGTTCGTTTGTTGTTCCCTCTCTATATGAACCGGTAACCATCCTACGCTTTTCTTTTATCATTATTGGCGGAGCGTTGGGACTATATGGGATTACTTTAGCAGGAGCCTTAGTGCTTTCTAATATTTGCGCCATTAATGCTTATGGTATCCCGTTTACAGCACCGATTACACCGTTTAACCTTTTTGATATGCGGGATGTAGTAGTCCGCAAAAGCTGGCAAAGTTTACAAAAAGAGCAGGTCAATATCCAGTCTTATCCCGGGTCGGAAATAAAGTAAGCAGGGGGCTTGGAGATGTCCAAACGTAGGGTCAAAATGTATCAAGTGGTTTTACTGCTTTTTCTTAGCAGAGCCTTCACCATCATCTCTTATAATTCAAAGCAGGGCAGTTCTTTTGGAGCAACAACTGCTCTGATAGGAGTGTTGTTGGGCTTTGCCTTGATGCTTCTGATCTTCCTTCCGGGATACTATTTTATTCGGAGGAATAGCATCCAGGGGGAAATGTCTGACCTCTCAATGTGCGCGGCTAAAGCGGTGGGAAAGGGGGCTGCTGTGGTAGATGTTTTTTATTTTCTTTTTTTTGCGGCCGTTGCAGGATATACAGTAGCCAATTTTGAGCTGTTCATTACAACTGCCATCTATCCCCAGGCATCTCATTTTTTGGTTGTGTTCCTCCTTATTCTAGCGGCTTGCTATGGCGTCTTTATGGGCATTGAATCCCTTTCTAGGACCGCTATTATTGTTTTTGCTGTCTTTCTCATTTCTATGGGATTTATTATTTTTTCTTTGCTGCCACAAATGGATTGGGTAAATCTCAAGATGCCTTTCTGGTCTGGACTGCAGGAGGGGACAACAGCACTATTCGGTGGAATGATGGACAGCGTGGGACAAAGTATGGAACTGGCGGCACTGTTTTTCCTGATGCCCCATATTATTGGAAAGATCGGAAAAGGCATGGTGGCGTGGGACGCTATGTTTACAGCCCAGCTTATTTTGGTCTCAGTGTTTATAGTAGGTATTTTGGGACAGTTGGGGATTACCCAGCCTTTTCCCTTCTATACTTTGGCGTCGGTAGCAGAGATATCCATATTCCAGCGCCTTGATGCTTTGCATGTATCAATCTGGGTACTAATGGGATATATAAAAACGGCGTTGTTTATTTTCGTGTCCGCCAAATCCCTTTCCCATATGTTGCCTGAAAGAGGACGTAAGTTTACCCCTTTTATCGCCACGGGAGCATCATTAGTGGTGTCCCTTCTTTTCTCTGACAATATCCAGAATTTAAACCTGGCAAGTACAGTAATTGGTACAGGTATTCCAGTAGCAGTGGCAGTACTCGTCATTCCGGGAGGATTATTCCTGATTGATCTCATACGCAATAGAAAAGCTAAAAAGGGGGAGGCACGCCGATGAAAAAAATAAAAATCATAGGATGTCTCATTGCAGCGGCGTTACTTTTAGGCGGCTGCATCCCGTCTAAAGAACTAAATCAAAAATTGATTGTCCAAGCCATTGGAATCGATTTGCAGGACAATGAATATATGGTGACATTGCAGGTCTATTTTCCTCAGGGTGGGGGAGGGCAGAGTTTTGTCGATATGTCCAAGCCCAACAATCAGATTGTGCAGGGACGGGGAGAAACAATCTCCCAAGCAGTGCAGGACGCAGAGATGTCGCAGGGAAAAGAGACCTTTTTTGGACATAATGAGCTGATCATTGTGGGGAAGTCCTTAGCAGAAGGTGGGCTTTTCCCCATTTCTAGCTTTCTCAATTCTTTTAATGAACTCCGCCCCAATATTCATATGCTGGTGGCAGAGGATACAGCTGAGGAAATCGTACGGGCACAGATTGAGGGAAGCATTTTGCCAGCCCATGTGCTGGGAAAGGCAGTATCTTCAGGGGAGGATACTGGATTTGTAACACAATGCACGCTGATTGATGTGATGAAGTCCCTCAAGGGAGATGGGAGCCAAATTTATGCACCGATTGTTGGAATCAAGAAGGATGAAGATGACAAAATCCAGGCAACCTTTGAAGAAACAGCAGTGTTTCAGGAGGGCAGATTCATCGGTGGTCTTGACCAAAACCATACCCGGGGACTGCTGTGGATCAATGATCAAATTGTAAGGGCAAATATATTGGTCGAGGATGAGAGCTATGGAAAGCTGTCGGTACAGATTACCAGAGGAACTACCCGGAGAAAACCTAAACTGGAAGATGGACAAATCATCATGGAAATTTGTGTTGCCACTAAAGGGATCATCAATGAACGGGTCAGCGGGGATATATCACCGGTGCAGAATGAAGATATAGAGAGGATCGAAAAGCAGCTGGCAAACACGATTCAACAAGAAATGGAAGAGACATTGGAGATCGGGCTTTCGCAGTATCAAAGTGATATTTTCAACTTTGCTGCTGATATCAGCAAATATCAGCCTCAGTTTTATATTATGCATCAAGAAAATTGGTCAGAGACATTACCAGAAATCAACTGCCGAATATCGGTAGACTGTAACATTAACCGGTTAGAGATTGAGACAAAATAGGAGGCAGGCTGTCCCTAATCATAAGGGGAACAGCCTGCCTCCTATTTCATTCAGATACTACTATTGCAGATATTTCCTTTTTTCATGAAATGTGATATACTTAGGTTTACCTAGGAATACCAAAGTTTTGCAAAAAAACTAATATTTTGTATATCTAAATATACTGCAGATCATATAGCATGGTGCTGAACTTATTGATTTTATCATCAGTGGACATTCGCGCTACCGATGCTAGATGAACGTTGAGAAGTTATTTAACGGTTGTGTCATATTTCCCTCCCAACTGAGAAATAATTGGAAAAGAGAGGAATTTCGATGATAAAAAAGATTCTATATATCCTCATGATTGTAAAGACAGCTGCAAAGGCATTGGCGATGGCTGTAGTGCTTACTTTCGGAGCCAGGCATCTTCCAATGATGGTGCTAATTGCTTCCGGTATCATTATTGCAGCTGGTATCTTCATGATTGTAAAACGCATCCGAAATGTATTGCGCAATGGGGATCTGGCGGTCTACTATGGATTGGATGCTTTGCAGATCATATTTAACTTAATAGTGGTCTCTATCTTTTCCGCAATGCATATAGGATTTTGGGAATATGTACTTATCGGCACCATTTTGGATATTCTCATTGATGCGGTTATGATCATTTTGGCTTTACGACGTGGTCGGTATGTCGATATCCGAAATGTGATGGATGCAAGAGAAGATGGTAAAGATAAATAAAATCGGTATTTTAACAAATACAAAAGGTTCTCTGGCAGTTAAAATTTACTGCCAGAGAACTTTTTACATAAACGGGCTGGAAGCGGGATATCATAGCATCCCGCTTCCAGTTTAGATATAATTGCTTATTTAGATAGAATATAGTCTGCCACGCACAGCCCGTTAGCAGCTGCTTGAGAAAGGGAACGGGTAAAACCGGCGCCATCGCCAATGGCATAAATTCCTGGACATCCCTTGATTTCAAAATTGGTGGCATCTGGCCGGGCAGAATAATATTTGCATTCGATACCATAGAGCAGGGTGTCGTAATTGGCAGTACCAGGAGACACATGGTCCAGCGCATGAAGTGTTTCGATGATATTGTCCAGCTGCCGTTTGGGAAGGCAAAGGCTCAAATCTCCCGGAACAGCATTGAGAGTGGGACGAGTTGTAGATTTACGTAGCCTACTTTCATCGGTACGCCTTCCATTTTCCAGGTCACCAAGCCTTTGAACCAATACACTGCCCCCACTAATGAGATTGGCAAGGCTGGCTACATGACGTGCATATTCGATTGGTTCTTTAAAAGGTTCTGTAAACTTAATGGTAGAGAGTAACGCAAAGTTGGAATTTTCTGTTTTCCGTGCTTGATCCCGATAGGAGTGCCCATTGACAGTGAGGACACCGCTGGTATTCTCGGTGACCACATTGCCGCGTTCATTAAAACAGAACATACGGGTAGTGTCACCATATACTTTGGAACGGTACCAAATTTTGGGCTCGTATATTTTTTTTGAAAAATCCTCCCAGATCAGGTAGGGCAGTTCTACCCGCACGCCGATATCCACCTGATTGTTCTGCAGAGGAATACCATTTTTCTTGCACCACGCGGCAAAAAAACGGCTACCAGCTCGGCCCACAGCGAAAACGATTTGCGCTGCGGCAATTGTACGTTTATCCTCACGTCCTTGTAAGGTGAGTAGATGTTTTTCCTTGTCAACATCTACCACTTCTGTATCGGTGATAATATCGCATTTGCCGTCAAGAGAGCCAATCAGCTTTTTCATGGTGTCAAAATTAGCGTCTGTTCCCAAATGCTTTAACTGGGCTTGGCTCATATGCAGGTCGAATTGAAGACAGAGCTTTTTGAGCTCATCATTGGGCAGAAAGCGTTCGGTGGTAGCGCCAAAAGAGACAAGAATGGCATCAGCCTTTTCAATATATCCAAGAACGGTTTCGGGAGGGAGAAACTCAGTAAGCCATCCGCCATATTCGGTGGAAATCACATATTTTCCATCAGAAAAGGCACCGGCACCCGCCATGCCCTCCATGATGGCACAGGAAGAGCAATTGATGCATTTTTCCACCTTTTTGGTTACAATGGGACAGGTGCGCTTCTCTATGCTATGCCCCTTTTCAATAATGCATATTCGAAGGGAAGGATTGTTTTCCACCAGCTCATAAGCGGTCATAATCCCTCCGATTCCACCGCCAATAATGGCGACATCATAATCCTTGGCCGTGTGGATAAGAGGGCTGACAGAACTATTGGATTCGGTATACATGACACATCCTCCTTGTGATCTCATTGTTTTATCCGCAAACTGTCACATTATATAAGGTTTGTGTCAAATTGTCAATAGTTATTGCTGCGGTTTTTGATCGTATAATTTATGGTAAACAGTGAGGACATAATTTGCCAAATCTTCAGCACCGCTGCTTTTTACAGAGGCGATGACAGATTTCTTTAGGATATCCAATTCTTCCGGTGTTTTTGCCTTGATCTGTCGGAGAAAATCTCCCATTTCTTGGGCATTATTAAATACATATCCATTGATACCGTTGCGAACTTGATCCGCATTAAGCGGGTCGTTGCGTTGCAGGACGGGAAGGCCGGTTGCCATCCCTTCCAGCATGGAAATGGAATTGGTATCGGATAGAGAAGCGGTCACATAAACATCGCAAGAAGCAAGATAGGGAGGAAGCTCTTCATGAAGCACTTTACCGGTAAATGTGACCATATCTGAGATACCCAGCTTTTGGGACTGTTCTTCCAACTCCTCCCGGCAAGGCCCATCACCGATGATAATCAGATGCATTCTATCCTCAGGATGTACAGATTGGGCCCAATAATCCAAAAGTACGTCGCAGCTTTTCTCACGTCCCAAACGGCCAACAAAACAGGCGATCATCACGTCATCATCAATATTATATTTCCGACGGAAGGCTTGCTTGCTTTCCTCGTCAATTTTATCCGGGCTAAAAAGATCCAGCTCCACAGGGTTTGGAATGACGTTAACGTCTTTGGTGACGCCGACTTCCCGGAAGTATTCCTCACATTTCTTAGAAGGACCAGTGAGGGCAGACGCGCGATTCGCCAAAAAACGGGTATAGCGATGAGAAAGCTTTTTGACAGTTTTAATGAGGGGCTTCGGAGCCACATAATAGATATATTCGTCGTACATAGTGTGTAGAGTATAGACCAAAGGCTTATGAAGCTTTCGGGCAATCATGGCCCCAGAAAGACCAATACCAAATTCTTGATGGATGTGGATGATATCAGGGTTAAAGTTTTGGACGTATTTCAGGCGGGTAGCACTCAACGGCGTAGCAATACCAAATCCATATAATCGCTTTGAGCGATGAGCAGGACAACGTAATACGCCATCTTTGAGTTCGTGGTGCCGGACATTGGGGTCAGCTGTGACGACAAGGACCTCATGTCCTAGGCGCTCCAATCCGTCCTTCAGAGACTTTACATGGGTAACGACGCCGTTAATAAACGGCAAATAAGTTTCAGCAAACAAAGCAACTCTCATAAAAATACTCCATTCCGCCATAGTGATTGAGACAACGGGGAATCATGGCATTCATTTTCCAGAGATTTTAGTTTTAATAATATTATATCACACAAAATTGGCCGGGAAAACCCGAACCAGCCCAAATCGGCAAAATGTAAGAATGTGTTAAGAAGCTGATGGTCAAAAAAACAATTGAAAGGCTTTTTCTTCTAGGTTATAATAAAGCTAGATTCGTATGCCCGTGGTTTTATAGCTCTCGGCAAAAGGGTACGCGCGGGAAGTGGAAAACAAATAGATGTTGCAGGAGGAGAACTATGAGCGCTGTTTTTACGGTTAGTCTCGCAAAGATTATCAAAGAATTTAACTTAGAGCAGGTATATATGCCCTGCGAAGCTTCTAAAGTTTTAATTGCAAGCGCCGATGTCAACCGCCCTGGACTGCATTTTGCTGGTTTTTTTGATTATTTTGATCCAAAACGCATCCAGATTATCGGACGTGCGGAATACAGCTTTTTGAAAACACTAGGCTCTGAAGAAAAAATCGAACAGTCGTTGGATGCTTTTTTCTCTCACCATCCGCCAGCAGTCATTGTT
>CAJFSX010000033.1:0-21852 GCA_904419775.1 Candidatus Pararuminococcus gallinarum
GAATAAGCAAGGCGATGAGGCTCATCAGGCCGTAGAGCACCGGCTGATGCAGGACATAGACAATCAGAGTCTTGCGGCCCACAAAGGAGAGAAACCGGCTGTGCTTTTGGTAGAAGGGGGTGGGGAAGCGGCCTTCCTTCACATAGACCCCCACAAAGGAACCCATAAAGAAGAGGAAAAGCCAGGGCAGCAGGGAAAAATAATCGGCGGAGTAAAATCCAGCGGGGATAAAGCCAAGGGGGAATAGATAGTTGGTGGAATAAAGAAAGTCTGGCAGGGGGATCTCCCAGAAGTAGGGGATGCCTACATAGCCGCTGGTGATACCGTAGGTAAAGATAAACAGGACCAGCATAATGGCGGCTCCCACCATGGGGTGAATCTTCTGAAAGAGGGGACGGAGCAGGCCAAAGAGCATCATAGAGATACCCAGCATATGGAGGATGCCAAAGACAATGAGCTCCTCCGGCAGGAACAGGGCGGTAAACAGGGTGATGGCAAGGCCAAGCCCTAGGCAGATGGCGCCCCGTTTGAGATTGTTATGGGAAAACTGACAGGCCGTGCCGGAAATAAAGATAAAGGTACCGGCGAAAAAGGTCCGGATCCCATTCATCAGGGGGGAGAAAAAGAAGGGGAAGGAAATCCCAAAGATGGCCAGCAGGTCATAGACCCCGTGATAGATCACCATACACAGGATAGCAAATCCCCGGATTTCGTCGATGAGATATACCCGCTGCCCCTTTTCTAGCTGTGGCACTGCAATTCCCTCTTTCTATCAGGTGTTTTCCCCAGTATAGCATAGACAGAGGTTTTATTTCAATTTTTTCTCACATGGCTCCGGAAAAGAGAAGAAAGCATCCAGGAAATTTCACAGTTTATTCATAAAGGGAACGGGATTTATCCGTACCGAGCTATTTTCTTTGTGACGAATTTGTGATAGAATATCTGTTACAGCCCGCCGCGGCCGGCGTCGCTGTGATCATGTGAGATAAAGAGGTTATGAAAGATGCCGTTGACGCAAACACAATGGATTTTAACGATCTTTGGTATGGCGGCAGCCGTTTTGATATTGATTGTCGCCTGTTTTGCCATCCGCAGGATGTACCTGATGAAAAAGGGCCGGTATGTCCGGAAAAGAGCGTATCGGATTCTCCGGCGTTATGCTGGGGTCCGCAATTTTAAGGTGCTTCGAGATGTCACCGTCTCCATCCAGGGGCGGACCGCCCATACCGATCTCATGCTGATCGGCTTCTTCGGCATCATCTTCTTTGAAACCGAGGATTATGCAGGCGAATATTACGGCAATCCCAAGGACGAGACCTGGGCCTATGTCAGCCCCAACCAGCGCAAGACCCGGATTCCCAACGGCCTGACCAAGCTGGAAAAGGATATTGACGTCTACCGTACCATCTTCGCCGCCAACAACGTCTACAAAATCCAGATGGAACCAATGATCATCTTCTCCCCCTTTAAGAAAAAAACGGAGATTTACGTCCACGAAACGGTTCCTTTCCTGCGGGTCAATGAGCTGCGGGGACACCTGGATAAGGTCAAATATGACAAGGACAACGATGTGGATGTCCCCCTGCTGGTGTCCTTGATCCAGAAGTATCAGAAAAACTAACGAGAAAAGCCATCTGCCCTGAGGCGGATGGCTTTCTATGCCCTTTCGCTCCTTGCTCGGGAATAGGCGGGGGTTACATACTTTCTAGGTGGCTGATGCCATAGAGATCCTCGATATCCCGTATGCCCTGAGCCACCTCTTCCTGGGAAAAATCCGCAGCGGCAAGCCGTGACTCCTCCATCTGGGCCAAGGCGCCGTAAAAATCGCAGGCGATTTTCAGCATCCGAGGAGAGGCTTCCTTTTCGATTTCGTCGAAGATCAGGTTTTCCGCCTCGTTGATCCGATTTTGGGAGAGGAGCCGCTTGACGGTGATGGCGGTCAGATCCCCTTCAGAGAAGGATTGGGCGTCCACCAGCTGGAACTCCTCTGGCGCCAGATCCTTATGAAAGAGCACCTTGCCCAGAAAGCGGGTCATCATTTCAATTTGTTCCATGAACCAATCGTTTTGCACCAAAAGCCCCCCTGTGTCCGGATATTTTCCTCTATTATATCACAGGAAGCGGCTGGTGGATGCAATAACGTGAAATTATAGAAACGCAGGTGATCGTAGTGGAAAACGAAGAATACCTCCTGAAGCTGGAAAACCTCAGCCGGGCGTTCGGCTCCGGTTTTTCCCTCAAGGACATTAGCTTTACCATTGACTCACCCCAGATTGTAGGGCTGTGCGGCCTCAATCGTTCGGGAAAGACGGCTTTGGCCTCCCTATTGGGGGGGATCACCACCGGTTACACCGGGCGGGTCTATGTGGACGGCAAACGGGTCAGCCTGCGCAGCCCGGTGGAAGCCCGGGAGGCGGGCATTGTTGTGACCGGAAGGGAAAATTATCTGTTTCCTGAAATGTCGGTGGTGGACAACTTGTTCTTCGAAGAGACAGAAAAGGACAAGGTGTTTGTGCGGAAGAAAAAATACCGGCAGATGGCTTTGAAACTGTTTGACCGGTTGGATTTGAACCTAAATATCGACGCTCCAGTGAAAACCCTGAGCCCAGCGGAGCATACCCTCCTTTCGGTGGCAAAAGCCATGCTGAAAAACCCACGGGTGCTCATTTTTGACGATATTACCGCCCATATGACCGAGCGGGAAACTGCCATGCTCCACGGTGTAGCCCGGAAGCTGCGGGAGGAAGGATGCGCGGTCCTCATCATCTCCCACGATCTGCGGGAGCTGGCCCGCCTCTGCGATAAGGTCATCGTCCTTAAGGATGGAGCGATGACCCATGAGCTGCCCAACGCCACTTATGAGGAGCTGGTCCGGGCCATATTGGGTACGGAGATTGGCGCCATTTACCCGGAGAAGCCGGCGCCTAGGGAAGAGGTGGCCATGGAGGTCAAGCATCTCTCCGACAGTGGGAAACACTTTTCCGATATTTCCTTCACTGTGCAGGAGGGGGAAATCGTCGCTTTGGCCGGCCTAGAAGGCAGCGGCCGGGATGAAATCATCCGGGCTTTGGCGGGGCTTGTTCCCTGTCAGGGGGAGGTCACGGTGGAAGGGGAGACCTTTTCCATCCATTCCCCGGCGGATTCCATGGCCCGGGGCATTGTGGCGGTCACCGGCCCCGAGGATGAGCGGTATCAACGGAAGTTTGAGAAGGTGGCAAAATACATCTCCCAAACTGGCAAGGATGCCGGGGGAAAGGCGCGGATGATTAAGTTCCAGGATGAGCTGGAAAAATTTGGGGATTCCTTAACCTCTATCTTGTGGTTTAAAAAGCCCCAGGGGGAGAGGAAAACCCCGCTTCAGCAGATGTTGGAAAGACTCAACCAGGCTTTCGCTCAAAACGGAAAGATTTATCTGCTTCACCTTCCGACAGCACCGCTAGATATTATGGCGTCCATCCATTTTTATAAAGATATGGTCAGGGAGTGTAAGGAGGGGGTTTCCTTTATCATTACCTCCAATGACAATGAGGAACTGGCGGCGATTGCCAACAAGGTTGTGGCTGTCAAAGATGGACGTGTCTCTGCTGTGCTGACAGGTGACCACATTACAAAGAACAATATTGACAATTTCATCGGTTGAAATCTTGTACAAACGCCAAAATTTTTGGCGTTTGTTCCTTTTTGATTGACTATTTCGCTGTGAAAAAATATAATATGAGTTATAGCGCTCCATCATTGTCATATTTTTGACAATGAGTTGCTATGGGAGACAAATTTTACAATTTTTTCAGGAGGTATCTTTATGGGAAGAGTTTATAACTTTTCGGCAGGCCCATCGACCTTACCGGAGCCGGTATTATCAAAAGCCGCAAGCGAAATGCTGGACTACAACGGATCCGGGCAGTCCGTTATGGAGATGAGCCATCGATCTAAAGAGTACGAAGAGATTATAAACGGCTGTGAGGCTCTGCTTCGCCAGACCCTGAACATCCCGGACAATTACAAAGTTCTGTTTTTGCAGGGCGGCGCTTCCTCCCAGTTTGCCATGGTCCCTCTGAACCTGATGAATAAAAGCGGGAAAGCTGATTTTGTTCTGACCGGCCAGTGGGCAAAGAAAGCTTACGCCGAGGCGTCCCGCTATGGGCAGTGCAATGTGGTCGCTTCCAGCGCTGACAAGACTTTCTCCTACATCCCCAAACTGGATCCGTCTACCTTTAACAAGGATGCGGACTATTTCCACATCTGCTACAACAACACCATCTACGGCACCTGCTTTAAGGAAATCCCCGACACCGGCGATGTGCCCCTGGTGGCGGATATGTCTTCCTGCATCCTGTCCGAGCCCATTGACGTGAGCAAATTCGGCCTGATCTATGCCGGCGCTCAGAAAAACATGGGACCGGCAGGTTTGACCGTGGTCATCGTCCGTGAGGACCTGATCGGCAACGCGCGGGATTATACCCCCACCATGTTTAACTATCAGATCCATGCCGACAACGGCTCCATGTATAACACCCCGCCCACCTATGCTATCTACATCTGCAAGATGGTGCTGGAGTGGATCCGGGACGAAATGGGCGGCCTGGAAAAGATGAAGGAATACAACCAGAAGAAAGCTGCTATCCTCTATGATTTCCTGGATAGCTCCAATCTGTTCAAGGGCACCGTGGTAAAAGAGGACCGCTCCATGATGAACATTCCCTTTATCACCGGCGACGCGGACTTGGATAAAAAGTTCATCGCCGAAGCCAAGGCGGCTGGATTTATCAACATCAAGGGCCACCGTTCTGTTGGCGGTATGCGTGCTTCCATCTACAACGCCATGCCCATCGAAGGCGTTGAGAAGCTGGTTGCTTTCATGAAGAAATTTGAGGCCGAAAACAAATAAAACGGTCTCTTTGGTGGGCTGTGTTACGGTGCAGTGGGTTTAGCTGCGGTAATGGCTTGAAAAAGCTATGGCAGCGTCTTGCCGCCCGCAAAACCGCCACAGCTGTGAAGAAGGAGGAACGATCATGTATAATATACTGACCCTCAACAAAATCAGCCCCATTGGGCTGGAAAAGTTTGATAAGAATAAATACAGCTATGCCAGCGAGGTTGAAAATCCCGATGCCGTGCTGGTGCGCAGCGCATCCATGCACGATATGGAATTTCCAGCGTCCCTGAAGGCTATTGCCCGGGCTGGCGCCGGCGTCAACAACATCCCGCTGGATAAATGCAGCGAGGCTGGTATTGTCGTCTTCAACACTCCCGGCGCCAACGCCAACGCTGTCAAGGAGCTGGTTATCTGCGCGTTGCTGCTCTCCTCCCGGAAGATTGTCCCGGCCATCGAATGGGCCAAGGGCCTGAAAGGCGAGGGCGAAAACGTAGCAAAGCTGGCGGAAAAGGGAAAATCCCAGTTCGTTGGCCCTGAGATCAAGGGCAAGAAACTGGGCGTTATCGGCTTGGGTGCCATCGGTATTCTTGTGGCTAACGCCGCCGTCCATCTGGGAATGGAAGTCTATGGCTATGACCCCTACATCTCTGTAGACGCCGCTTGGGGCCTTTCCCGGTCGGTCAAACACGCCAAGACCTTGGGCGAAATTTATGAGAACAGCGATTATATTACCATTCATGTTCCTTCCACCCCCGAGACCAAAGGAATGATCAATTCCGAGTCCATCCAGACCATGAAACATGGGGTAAGAATCATGAACTTTGCCCGTGGCGATCTGGTGGTCAAAGAAGACATCCTGGCCGCTCTGGATGAGAAGGCGGTGAAGGTGTATATCACCGACTTTTTGGAGGACGAATACCTGGATCATCCTGGTATTATTGGCCTGCCCCACCTGGGTGCCTCCACTCCAGAGAGTGAGGACAACTGCGCCAGCATGGCCGCCGAGGAGCTTATCGACTTTTTGGAAAACGGAAATATTACCAATTCCGTCAATCTCCCGCCGGTGTCCATGCCCAGGACCACAGATGTCCGCCTAGGTGTCATCCACCGGAACATTCCCTCCATGCTGACCCAGATCTCGGCCATTATGGCGGAGCGGGGCATCAACATTGAGAATATGACCAACAAGTCTAAAAAGGACTTTGCCTACACCCTGCTGGATGTGGTAGGAGAGGTGGATAAGGATATCGTCGCCCAGCTGGAAGGGGTAGAGGGTATCATCCGCGTCTTTGTGTATAAGAAATAAGCAGATAGCTGCTTTTCCCAGAGGTCTTGGGTTGATCCAAGACCTCTTTTTTATGTATTTAAAAACAAACAACGCAGAAACCAAGATAGGAAATATTTTTCATTGCCATCAGTGTGCATATATTTGTATGACATGCGAAAGACTAACAATATGCTAGTCTTTCATCTGTAGTTTATTGTTATACTGTTTTTGGTGATGGGATTGTATGAAGAAAATAAGGACGTCTACGGACTGATTATCGACAACATCAAAAAATATCGGAAGAAGAGAGGCCTGACCCAACAGGGACTTTCTTTGCGCGCCCACATCAGCAAGGGTTATCTCAGCCAGATTGAAGCGAAGAATTACAATCGGTTCTGTTCCCTGGATGTCCTCATCAATATTGCCCAAGCCCTGGAGGTCCCGCTGTATAAGCTGTTTTTGCCGCCCAATGTGATCTTCATCGACGAGGCGGTGAGCGCTGAACTGGATTTAGATAAGATCCAGAAAACTTTGGCGGCCATGGAAGAACAAGACGATTCATAAAGGGGATGCATTTTGCTCCCCCTTTTGTCCTCTATCATAGAAAATTGCCTGCAGGAAAGCCGCCGGATTTTTTTCGACGGCTTTCCCACTGTCCTGCCGCGACAAAGGGAATAACAGCTCCCCGACAAGAGCTGACACTGCTATGCAGAACAAAAAGAGCCGCAAAAAGCGGCTCTTTTTGTTATACCGATATGTTTTTATTTCATGTTTTCCCCTTCAATCTCCTGGAGCCTCGCAAACTGGCCCTTTAAATAAGCGGCGCGCTCCGGCTCAAAACCCTGGGTGTGTTCTGTGTTGATAAAGGCATCCACCATTTCGCGGGCCATATATTCGCCTAGGATGTAACCTCCGGCGCACATGACATTGCAGTTGTTAATCAGCCGGCACTGGCGGGCGGCAAAGACGCTTTCTACCACCGCCGCGTAGACGCCTTTAAACTTGTTGGCGGTTTGGCTGACCCCCATACCAGTGCCGCAGAAAAGCAGGCCCCGCTGGGCCTCTCCCGACTGGATGGCCTTTGCCACAGCAATGCCGGCATCGGTATAGCTGAGAAACTCCTCCGGGTCATGGGTTCCTAGGTCAATGACCTCATGCCCCTGTTCCTTTAAAAGGGCAACGGCTGCTTCCTTCAGGCGGTAGCCGCCCCGATCGTTGGAAAGCACGACCTTCATGGGTATTCCTCCTAGGTTTAATACAGTTCCTGATAGATTTTATAGACCCGGGCCTCGTCCAGGGGGACAAAGTTGTTGCCCATGAGGCGGCCTTGGGTGGTCATCACCGCGTGGGTGAAATCCTGAAGGTCCTGTTCGGTCACCCCGTATTCATGGAGAGCCTTCTTGGGGAGGATGTGGTCCAGCAGCTGTTCCAGCTGGTCATATACCTCCCTTTCCTCGCAGCCCAGAAGCCCGGATAGATAGGCGTTCATTTCGGCCAGTGCGCCGTCACTGCGGATTTCCATGTAATTTTTGAGTACGCCGGTAAACATAGCGTAGTTGGATTCCCCATGAGGCACATGATAGGTGCCCCCCAAAGGATAGCTTAAAGCATGGACCGCCGCACATCCGGCGGTACCGAAGGCCAAGCCCGCGAAGTTGCTGGCGACGAGGAAATCTTTCAGCAGGGGAATACGGGCTTCTTTGCCTTCCGCAGCGATTCTTTGATATCCTTTGATGATCATCTCAATGGCTTTATAGCCGAAGAGCTTGGTATAAGGGGTAGCCTTGGGAGAAAGGCTGGACTCCACCGCATGGACCAGGGCGTCGATGGAGCTGGTGGCAAAGACGGGGAAGGGAAGCCCCTCCAACAGCTGCGGGATGAGCACTGCCTCGTCGGCAAACATATTGTCAGAAACCAAGCCCATTTTGGTGCCCATCCGGGTGCGGTTGATAATGGAGATATTGGTCACTTCGCTGCCGGTGCCGCAGGTGGTGGGAACGATGACCAGCCGCCGTTTCTTTTGCAGGTCGGCCGCCTTCGCGTAAAGGTCGTCCACCTTTTCCCCGTCAGAGACAGCCAGCACCTTGGCAATGTCGATGATGGTGCCGCCGCCAATGGCAATGATCCGCTTGCATCCGGATTTAGCGGCATCCTCCAAAATAGCGTCCACCATGATGTCGGTGGGTTCACCGGCGCCATATTGCTCTTGGTAGATGACGGAAACCGGCAGTTGCAGAGAGGCAAAATAGGGCTCATAGATGTAGCGGTTGGTGAGGATCAAATCCCCCTGTCCCAGGGAAAAATCATGGGCAAATGCTTGGCAGCTGTCAAACTCATAAAGTTCCGGGCGGAAAATAATTTCTTTCATGGCAAAATTCTCCCTTTTAATTTGATGCTTTCAAAAACTTGCGCTGGTAGCTGAAGATGCCGGGGGCACAGGTGAACTGGCCGAAGTAGGTGGGAGTAGCGGTGACCACAACCCGATGGATCATATCGGCAAACTCCGGCTCCATGAGCATCTTATCAATATCCCAGTAGATCTGAGGATGGTTGGTGTTGCAGATGATCAGCTTTGTATCCGGCAGGTTGGACTGGCGAAGCACCCGCAGGCTGTGCCGGACACTGTCCAACCCGTCGCTGCCCTCATGGGTATTGGCCTGACGGTAGGCCACCAGTGCCTTGGCTTTTTCCACCGCCTCCTTGACCGGAGCCTGAAGGCTGGATTTTGGCAGGGTGTCGATGTCGATCATAAACTGGCGGAGGGCGATGGCATAGCTTTCATCCCCGGTTATCTCCAGCTTCTGGAGATAGTCCTGCATCTTCAGGGTGTCCAGATGGCGGGTTTCTACAAAGGCGTTGATGAAATAGGGGCGCGCCAGCAGTGCCAGGGCGGTCTGATGAGGATCAAACATCAGGGTGAAGTTCACACGGTAGCCCTGCGCAGAAAGCCGGTAGGCAAAATTGTGGCCATAGAAGTTGTCCTCTACGCTGCCGCTGTCATAGGGAATATCCAGCTTGCCGTCCAGGAAATCTGCCACATTGTCCTTATTCAGCGCGCCGGTATGGGGAACCTTGACCACCAGCCGGTAGGGGGTGAGGATTTCCTCGCAGTGGGCAATCTCTTCCATCAGTTCGCTTTCAGGGGCAAAGGGGTTGTTCACCTCTACACTGATGTCGACCCCAGGCCCTACGATGCGGGCCAGCTCTGCCAGAACCTCGAACCGGTCCTTAAATTTGCCGCCGACATTGGCTTTGGGATTGTTGAGGAAATGATCGTAGATAATCTGAGGATTGGTCGTCAGGTTGGCGATCATGTCTTTCATGGCCGCCACCTCAAAAGGATTGGCGGAGTTGGCGGAATACAGGACGTTGGTGGGCCGCTTTTGGCCGTTGGCCATATAGGAAATGTCCCGTTTCAGATCCACCCGCATGCTGCCGTCGCCGGCAAAGACAAATTCGGGGCGGAAACCAGCAGGGATCTGCCCATCTGGTACAGAAAAGGTACGGATGACCTTTTTAAACTCATCGGTGACGCCGATATACTGGGTGAAGGGGAGAAGCTGAGAAACTTCGGAAAAATCCAGTTCCAGCTGTTTGATTCTCTCCAACCCATCTGTTCCTGTATCCGCCATAACGGATAATTTTTTGGCGTCGACCAAGGCGCCCAATGTGCATTTCATCTCTTTCACCTGCATGGTGCTGCCTCCTGCTGCGTTCCAAAGATTAAGAACAATTGCTTACAGGCTCAGTATATGTTCGTTTTATCGATTTGTCAATTATTTTTTAGAAAAAACATCGAAAAAAGATGCTATTTTCTTTAAAACGAACATAAAATCAACAAAAATGTTTGAATTACATTTTTTATTTATCGAAACTCTGTACAGGAACTATTCCTTCTGTTATAATAGGTGCAACAAGAAAGACGAGGGAACGACGATGAAAAACGCCTTGGAAAGAAGAAATCAGATTCTCAAGCTGTTGCAGAAGAACGGGACGGTACAAAACCAGGAACTGGTGGATATGTTTGGCGTGACACCTGCAACCATTAGGCGGGATCTGGACTATTTAGAAGAAAAAGGGGTGCTGACTCGGGTCTGGGGCAGGGCGATGCTGGCCTCCGATGCCAATCGGGTGGATCCACCTCAGCAGCGGGAAAGCCAGGCCCTGGATGAGAAGCGGGAAATTGCGCGGGTGGCGGCCCAATTTGTGGAGGAGGGGGATTCCCTGATCCTGGACTGCAGCACCACTGTGCTGGCCATGGCGGAGTACCTGACCTCTTTTTCCCGGCTGTCGGTGGTGACAAACTTTATCCCCGCGGCTTATGCCTTCGCAGGCTCAGGAATTGCCTTGCAGTTTTGCGGCGGCTTTTTCGATGACAAGATGATGGCCCTGGTGGGCCCGGAATGCGAAAGCTTTTTCAAATCCATTTCGGTTTCCAAGGCATTTATAGGCACCACCAGCCTGCGGGCGGAACAGGGATTCTCGGTCTGCTCCCCCTTCCAAAGCGAGGCCAAGCGGAGTATGATTGCCGCGGCGCAGCAGGTGTTTGTCCTGATGGATTCCAGCAAGGTAGGAGCCTTTGGCATCAATACCTTTGCGGGTTTTGAGGATGTGGATTACCTCATCACCACCCAGCCTTTGGAGCCGTCCTTGGAGGAGAAAATCCAAGGCGCCGGTGTTAAAATTATCTATACTTCCCAGAAATAGGATGAGATTCTGACAAATAGGGGCAGTGCGCGAAATGCACTGCCCTTTCCCTATTTATAAAGGGGAAAAATAAAGAAATGGATTTTTTAAAAACTTTGGATTTTTATCTTTTTTCCCCACAAATAGAGGGGATAAGGGCAGGATAACCAAAAATGAACGAGAATTGTGTGGGAGTAACCAAAAAATTTTTACAATTCATGAATTTATTGAAAATAAAGGCCACCTATTCTATAATAAAAGTCAGCATCGACTGCGGGAAGAGACAAAATATGCGCCCTAAAAACATTGCGATTTCTTGCAGAAAAGGCAGCTAATGAGGGAAACCTCTTTTGGAAAACGCCATGGGAAATTCCTAATTCTGACGGCGAGTTTTGCCGTTGATGGGGCGGTTGATGAGAAGATAGGAAATGAGAGGAAGAGGTGGAAAAAACATGCATGTAGGTAACAAACGCGGCAGCCTGCCCAAGCGGATCCTCGGCCTTCTGTTGGCCCTTGTCATACTGTTCCCCGCCTCCCTGTCGGCTCTTGCTAGCGGCGCAGGTTTTGAGACCAACCTGGAAAATCTGGCGGGACAGCAGGGAAGCTGGACAGAAGGCGACGACGGGCTCAGAGGCCAGGGCGACGGCGACTGCTTTGCCATGAGCGACACTTCTGGCAGCGACTTTATCTATGAAGCCGATGTCAAGATCGCTGGGGATAGCGGAGCGGCATCCCTGGTATTCCGCTCGGGCGACGATCCCAAAAACGACGGCTCTTATGTAGCCAATATTGACCTGGGCCGGGGCACCGCCCGGATTTTCTCCTTTGGTACCGGTGGCCACGATCTGGGTGAATACACCCTGCCTGACAAATCCAAACGGGAATTTTCCATGCGGATTGAGGCTATTGGAAATAGCCTGAAATATTATCTGGATGGGCAGCTTATTGTCAACGTCAACGACAACGCCTATACTTCCGGTAAGGCAGGCCTGCTGGTCTTCTCCGGCGACGTCACCTTCCAGAACGTCATCTTCACCCCGGTGGAGGAGGACTGGATTCCCCAGCTGACCGACCTGACCCTGGTAGGCGCGGAGGATGCCCTGACCTTTGATCCGGCAACATCGGACTATACCGTCCGCATCCCCTTCTCCCAGACTTCGGTCCAGGTGAAGGCTTCGGCGGATGAGGGCACCACCATGACCATTTCCGCTCAGGACGACAATGGTCAGGTCCTGGAGGAAACCGACCTGGCAAACGGGGAGGCGTCTCCGGCCATCACCATTGGGGATGGCTACACCACCGTTACCCTGAAGCTGACAAATCCGAATCAGGGAATCGAGATGTACAAGACCATCAGGATCCGCCGGTCCAGAAGCCTTCTGGGAGATGTCAATGATGACAAACAGATCGACGACAAGGATATCGCTCTCATGCGGGACTTTATCTTTGAGCGTGCCGTCCCCGCGGACTGGCAGCTGGCAAACGGCGATCTGGATGGGGATAACGCCATTACAGTAGCCGATATCCTCAAGGTGAAAAAGCTCATCCACGACGCTCCCGAAGTGGAGCAGTCCCTCAGCTATGAGGATGTTGTGGCGCGGATGACCGACCTGGAATCCCTGGCGGCACCGGCCAAGGCAGGAGAAAAGACTTGGGAGAGCTCCGCTTATAACAAGCTTTCTAAATACAATGAAGAAACCGGCCATTATGAAAACTGGGGCATGAACTGGGATGAAGGCTATGACGCTCCCTCCAACGGGGATGGCGGCATCGTCATCGCCGAGATGGAAGGCCCCGGCTCCATTGTTCGCATCTGGTCGGCGGATCCCCAGCAGGGCCATATTAAGATCTTTATCGACGGCGATCCAGTTCCCGCTGTGGATATGCCCTTCATTGAACTTTTCGGCACCGGAGAATTCCCCTTCAACCAGTCGGAGCTTTGTTACGACGCTTCTAGGGGCAAAAACTGCTATGTACCTATCACCTACAACGAATCTTGTAAGGTTGTCCTTTATGAGGGATGGGGTAAGTTCTATCAGGTCAACTATGTCTCCTTTGCGGAAGGCACCCAGGTAGAGCCCTTTGAGATGCCCCTGACCACCGAGCAGCAAAACGCCATCAAAGAGGTAAACTCTATCTTTGCCTCTGATATGAGCGTTTCCCCCAAGACCTATGAAGACGCGGACACCGTCACCAACACCGTCAACGTTCCTGCCGGCGGCAGCGTAGACATTCTGGACGCTTCCGGTTCCGGCGCTGTGGTAGGCATGAAGATCAAGATCAATGATCTGGATATGGAAATCGGTGCTAACGGCGTGGCCCATGATTGGAAGGCCCTTTCCGACATGACCGTATCCGCTTACTGGGATGGGGAGTCCGATCCCGCTGTGTGGTCTACGCTAGGCGGATTCTTTGCCAGCCAGACCGGACTCAACGAATATGAGTCCCTGCCCATGGGCGTTTTGGAGGACGGAACCCTCTACGCCAACTGGTATATGCCCTATGAAAACGGCGGCAAGATCACCATCGGCAACGACGGGGATGAGGATTATTCCATTACATACACCATGACCACTGCACCGTTGGATGCAGAGAAGGCATCCGAGCTGATGCGCTTCCACGCCAAGTGGGTCCGTGCAGAGGATCCTCAGAAGGACGGCAACGAGATGTGGCCGGATGCAGGCTTCCTCTCTGTCACCGGCACAGGACGGTATGTGGGAACCTCCCTGCACATCTATAAAGAAATCGGCACCGGCGATCCCACCTACGAGCCCAACTGGTGGTGGGGTGAAGGCGACGAGAAGTTCTTCGTCGACGGCGAGAAATTCCCCTCCTGGTTCGGCACCGGAGCGGAAGATTACTTCGGTTACGCATGGGGCACCTGGAAGCCCTTCACCGAAGCATATCACAGCCAGCCCTTTACCAACGGCGGTATGTTCGGCATCGGAAGCAGGCTCAACAACCGCTTCCATATCATTGACAGCGTTCCCTTCCAGGACTCCTTCAATGCCTTCCTGGAGAAATACCATCGGGATGGATATGCCAACTGGGCCTTTACCAGCTTCTTCTATCTGGATAAGGACGGCAACGATCCCTACGGGCCTGTTTCCCTGGAGGAGCGCACCTCCTATTACGAAGATCCCTACCCTGCGGCGTCGGACTTCTATGAGGGCGAGGATCTGAAGATCATCGAATCCACCGGCATGCTCCAGGCTGAAACCCAGGACATGAGCAACTACACCGGCAGTTGGAGCAATGACGCACAGTTTGTGTTTAAGTCCAACGCGGTAGGCGATTACACCAAGTTCTACATCAACGTGGAAGAAGAAGGGGACTATATGCTCAGCGCCGCCTTTACCAAGGCGCCTGACTTTGCCATTGTCCAGCACTACCTGGACGACGCCCCCATCGGCGGGCAGATCGACCTGTACGGCAACGGCGTCAGCCACATGGACGAGACCCAGCTGGGCAGCGTTCATCTGACAGCGGGGCTCCATGTCTTTGAGGTGCGGATCGTTGGCAAGAACGCCTCTTCCAGCAACTACCTCTACGGCTTAGATTACCTGCGGGTAGAGCCCACCGGTCCCGATTCCTTGGTAAAAGTGACCTATGAGGGCGAGAACCTGGAGGTGATTGACCAGACAGCAAATATCCGCATTGAAAATCAGCAGGGCGGCAACTTCAGCGCCGGCGCCCAGAAGCTGATGTTCGGCGAGAAAGCCGGAGACTATATGACTTTGAAGGTCAATGTCCCTGAGGAAGGCGACTACATCATCTCTGGCACCATGACCCGGGCCAATGACGTTGGCTATGCCCAGCATTATATGGACGGTAAAAAGCTGGGCAACCCCATCGACTACTATGAAAGCAACCTGATGGTGACCCCGGATACCATTCTCGGCAAGGTTCACCTGACAGCAGGGGATCACGAGCTGAAGATTGAGATGGTAGATAAGAACCCTGAATCTAGTAACTGGCTTTATGCCCTGGATACCCTGACCTTGCAGGAATACATCCCCGAGGAAAGCGATACCCAGTGGACCTATGAAGGAGAGGAGATGGAGGTTACCGCCCATCCGGAGGGAATCACCCCCTTTGCCCAGTACATCTTCTGGCAGGATTCCACTGCATGGGGCCAGCACTCCCAGCTGACAACAAAATTTAACGCAGAAGGCCAGTCCATCACCCTGAAACTGAATGCCCCCAAAGACGGCGCCTATGATCTGGCTGTAGCTTTGGGCAAAGCAGGGGACTTCGGCACCTTCCAGTTCGCCGTAGACGGCACAGATGTGGGCAGCCCTGTGGATACCTACGATCCCAACCTGGTTCACTCTGGACTGATTACCTTAGGAAACCTTGACCTTTCCGCCGGTGACCATGAGCTGACCATTGCTGTGACCGGCAAAAATGGCGCGTCCTCCGGCTACCTGCTGGGCATCGACCTTGTCCAGCTGACCCGCACCGGCGACGCCACCACCATCCCCACCGAGATCTATCTGGAAGGGGAGGATATGGAGGTTGTCGCCTCCGATAAGGTGGGAGAGGTCTTAGATCCCCAGGATATGACCAGCTTTGGAAATGGCTGGAGCGGCGGCAAGCATTATCTCTTTAAAGCAACCGAGTTTGGCGGTTACACCACCTTTAAGCTGCCGGTGGCAGTGGAAGGCGATTACATTGTCAGTGTGGGCATGACCCGGGCAAATGACTTCGGCATTGTCCAGCACGCCATTGACGGCACCGACTTTGGCAACCTTGTCAATCTCAACGAGGGGAATGTCGTCCCCTCTGGCGAAACCATCCTGGGCCGGATTCATCTGACCAAGGGGGACCACGAGTTTACAGCCACGGTAGTGGATTCCTTTAACAGCGGCAAAACCTACGCGCTGGACTTCATTCGCCTGACCCCCTACACGCCGGAAGCCAATCCCACCACCATCCGTGTGGAGGGCGAGGAACTGGATGTAACAGGCCAGTCTGAAGAGGTCACCCCCTGGAACCAATATTTCTTCTGGGTGGAAAACTCTGGCTGGAGCCAGGGCGCCCATCTGGTAGTGGTTAATGGACAGGAAGGCTCCTATATCGAGACCAAGGTCACCCTGCCTGAGGGCAGCTATGATTTCTCCGCGGCACTGACCAAAGCGGCGGACTTTGGAGAGGTTGAAGTCTTTGTAGACGAACAGTCTGTAGGCAGTGTGGATCTCTATGGGGCTGATCTGGCCCCGGCGGGCGAGACAAGCCTTGGCACCATCACCGGTGGGGAGCATACCATTAAATTTGTAGTCAAGGGAAAAAATGCCCTGTCGAATGGATATGTTTTCGGCATTGACTACCTGGAATTTGTGAAACAATAACCGCACAGCGGATGAAAGCAACGACGGAACACTGTCATTGCTGAGAAGGAGGAAACTTCAGAATGAAAAGAATCATCAGCAGCATGCTGATATGCTGCCTTCTGGCCGCTGTGCTGGCCTGCCAGGTCTTTGCGGCGGCTCCGGTGGTGAAGCTGACGGCCGGCGCGGCCCAAGCTAAGCCTGGGGACACGGTGACCATCACCGTGTCTGCCGAGACCGAGGAAGACCTGTATGGCTTCCAGATGGATGTGGGCTATGACACGGCGGTGCTGGATTTTGTCAGCGCCCAGGCCCAGACTCCGGATACCTGGTATGCAGAATCTCTGGAGGTCAGCGAGGGCAATGTACGGCTGCTGGCCTATGACGATACGGCGGATTTATCTGCTCCTGTTACCGGAACCCCCGGTATCTTTATCCTGACCTTCCAGGTGTTAGAGGATGCTCTGGCAGGAAATACTGGTATTGACATCAAGAACCTGCTGACAGCGGGTACCGACGGCGACCTGATCGCAGGCGCTACCGGTTCCGGCGCCACAGTGGAAATTGTGGGTCAGGGCGGATCCTCTGAGCCTCCCGAGACCTCTTCCGAGCCTCCGGAGACTTCTGATGAGCCCAGCACCTCTTCCCAGACTCCGGGCACAGATAAGCCCAGCATCCCCGGCGGAGACGGCAACGGCAATGGTGCTGGAAACGGCGGTGGAGCTGTGACCACACCTGGTGGCAACAGCGATAAGCCCAACCCGGGCACCAGCGACGCCATGATTTTGATCGGTTCCCTGGTAGTTCTGGCAGGGGCCGGCGGTACAGCGGTCTATCTGACCCGTAATCGCAAGAAATAAGAAGAGCCGCACGCGCTCATAAGAAAAGCCCGCCATATGGCGGGCTTTTCTTACTGCCAATATAAAGGGGAAAATGGCCTTTTGCTGGCCAGAAACGCACAGAAAGAGGGGGAGGCAGCCGTTAGGCTGCTTCCCCTTTTGCAGCTTTTAGGCGGGGTTTTGTTCCAGCAGACCTGGCAGGGCTTCTTTGAGATACTCCACCCGCTCCTTGATAAAGCCGGCTAGGCCGTAGCTGTTGCTGTCAATAAACTGCCAGTTAAACTCCACAGTTGTCGTGAATTTAGTAGGATCTTCCTTGACATCCTCCTCGATCAGTTCCTTCAGCGGTTCCAGCTCATTGGCCAGGACGTCTTCCAGCCACTGGGCCAGGGTGTCGCAATAGGCTAGGTATTGGCGGTAATATTCTGGGACAGCCAGTACCTTATGGACCAGCGGCCGGGCCTCCAGCGTTGAATCCCCCGTAATGGGGGTGGAGATATCCTGCCTCGCGCCGTCGCTTTCCTCATAATAGGCCTGGGTTTGGAAGAACCCTTCATTTAGATCCCAGGGGATCATGTGGAAGATGCTGTCATCCAGGTAGAGATAGTAATTTTGTGCGAACTGGCCCGCGTAATCGTCCCAATTGTGGATGACTGCATTGACAGCCATGTATTGAAGGACGGAGTCAATATCTAGAATGGATTCCAGTTCCCCCTTTTGGCCGGGTTCTGTTTCCTCAAGGATTTCGATTAGCTCTGTTAGGTCGTTTTTTTCTACATCCTGGCCTTTTTTCTGTTCCAGCAGATCCAGATCCATCTCTGGCTCCAAGGTGGCGCCTACCTCCGCTTTATACAGATTGCCCTGATGATTGCCAAAGGCCCGATCCAGAAAACTGTTGTCAATGGCCTCCACGCCGATATAAAGACCGAGGAGCTCCCCGTTGATGTAGACGTTGCAGAAGTTGACATAAGGCACGTCCATTCCCAGCTGGCGGAAGGCCGCATAGCCTAAATACTCCCGGAGAAAGGAGGCGTCATCGGTGCTGTTGTTGAGCTCCAATTCATCCAGCCCGAGAAAGGTCTGCTGCTTGACATACTCGTCAAACTTAATCCGCAGGGGGAAGCGGTCGGAGTCATTGCGGTTGGCCATCCGGATGGAAGAGTTCCCCTTGGTGCGGACTCCTACAGTTTCGATGGTTGTCCCGTCGATGGTTACGTTGGCAATCTTGTATTCCTTTGCCTCTGGATCCTCCAGGATCTCCTGCCAGTCCCCTTCCTCCAGCTCGATGTATATGTCGTGGACGGTATCCGCCCCAAAGAAGGAGACATAATCCGGTTCCTGGCTTTCCTGGGGCGCCGTACCGCCCCAGGAGGCCGGATGGTCGCAGCCGGAAAACAGCAGCAGCACACTGGACATGAGCACCCACAGGCTCTGACGCAATTTCATAGATGCCCTCCCTCCTATACAATTACTTTTTGAAAAAATAGGCAACAACGCCGCCCAGCAGGAGAAGGCCTCCCGCTATCATCAGCCATTGCTGATAATCTGAGGCGGTTCCGGCGATCTCAAAGATGCCCCGCAGCATGCTGCTGACAGTCAGGGCCGCCACTCCAGAATGATAGAGACGGACGGACAGCCATCCAGGCCGCCTCAGCCGGGGAATCCGCCAGAAAACAGCGCAGGGCAGTGCCCCTAAAAGCAGAGGCCATCCAAAGAGCCACGTCATGTAGGGGGAATGAACCCCGTGAGAGAACTGGTCATAGATCAGGAAAAAAACCAGGCAAAAAACGGCAACACAGCTGTAAACTAGGGTGCTTTTGGCCATGGTTTGGGTTGGTTTATTCGCCGATGTAGACAATGTCGCTGACACTCCTTTCCCGGATACTCCGCCCGTCGGTGGGCACATTGACGACCTCTCCCATAAACCACATGGTCGAGGAACCGCCGCCGTCCAGGTTATAGGCGGTTTGACAGCCCAGATCCTGCATCACCTGGGCAAGCTCCATGAGGGTCAGGCCTTCGCTTTCGTCGGTCCTGCCGTCGGATACCACCAATAGGTAATGGAGCGGCTCAATCATACCGATGGCGGTGCGGGGATTGCTGCGCATGGCCTGATCCACCTCGGTGGCCTCGTTGACGGTGATCTCCCCATCCTCCACCAGGCCGGGCCCGAAGGAGAAGATCTGCACCGCTCCTTCGTCTGCAAGGGTCTGAGCGTCGGAATTTGCCTCCTCCACAATGGCGAAGGAGCCGTCCTCATAGATGACAAGGTCATCATTGCCGTAGCCGCTGCGGGCTGTATCCCGGTAGAGATAGCCATTGCGCATGACAAAACCCTCATCTCGGAAACCGTAGTAATCCCCGTTGATGGCTAATATGGCGCCCACCTCCTCGGCAATAACGGAGGTGGCTTCCCCCACATTCCGCCCGAAGGCACCGTCGGCCAGCCCGGCCCGCAGAAGGGAGGCGTCCTTTAGCTGGACATCGGCAATATAGACCTGGGTATCCTGAATGCGCTGGGTGGTCAGGGTGATGGAAATGTTGTCGCTTTGATAGCTGGTGCCGGTGACCGCCGGCTCGTTCTGGGTGCTCTTCCCTGACGAGGCCGAGGCATCCTCCGAGGATGAGCTGGATAATCCATCCAGATAGACAATATCCCTGGGGATAACAAAGGCATCCAGCAGGGTGAAAACGGCATAGGCGGTGAGAAGCAGTCCGTAAATGATGCCCCACCGATAGGGACGCCGCTTTTTTTCGAGATTCTGTTTCAAAAAAATAGTCACCTCTTATTTTGCAAAACATTGTATTTATTATAGGATTTTGTCTTTCTTTGTGTCAATAGCACAAAAAAGAATTCTTATATTGTTAATAACATGGTATAGTTTTATAATAAATTGAAATATTTGGCTTTCGCATTATTGAGGCTATATCCAACCGGAAGATTTTGAAAAGGAAGAAGCCTTGACGCATTCATATAAAAAGGGAAGGCCTTGAATACCAAGGCCTTCCCTTTTTATATGATAACTTTAGTCCCTTTTACATTTGACACCGGCTAGCTCACAGAAGTTTGCAAAACTGCCAAAGTCTTCTTGAAAAATGTCCGGGCCATATGCCCCTCCGTTTTGGAGATATTCCCGTTGGCTTAAGGTGCTTTGATTCAGGGTATGGGCAATATGGCTGATATCTTTAATAATAGACAGCTCCGATAACATGATGTTTTCCCTCCTTCCGGGAAATGCATTCCAGGACTATCGGCTCGGCTGCGCCGCTGGGCAGGGCGGGAGAAGCTGCTTCTCCTACGGCGCACCGTACGGCATTATGCCGGAAGCAATCCGGTGATCAGGATCACAAGGATGAGGATGGGAGCGATGTATTTGAGGATCACCGACAGGACCTTTTTCAGCTTGATAGCGCTGGGGGAGCCGATGACCAGCTCCTGCATCAGAGCGTCGGTGCCCCACACATGGCCCACAAAGACGCACATGAGCATGGCGCTGATGGGCATGAGCAGCTTATCGGTAAAGAAGCTCAGAGCGTCGAAGAGATTCATGCCACCGATGAGGACATTGGAGAGGGGCCCCATGGAAAGGGAGGCAAATACGCCAAGAAGGGCCATGAGGGAAGCCATAATAATAGTGGCTTTTTTGCGGCTCCAGTGGAAGTTGTCGATAAAGTAAGCGGCGACGACCTCCAACAGGGAAATGGCGGAGGTGGCGGCGGCAATAAAGACCAGGATGAAGAATAAAAATCCGAAGAAAGCGCCGAAGGGCATGTCAGCAAAAACAGCCGGCAAGATGGAAAAGATCAAGCCCGGGCCGGCGGTGGGCTCAAAGCCCAGGGCAAAGACGGCAGGCAGGATGGCGCAGCCAGACAAAATAGCGGCAAGGGAGTCCAGCCCCACCACAATGCCGGTGTCCTTGACGATGTTGGTATCCTTTTTCAGATAGCTGCCATAGGTGATGGTGATGCCCATCCCCAGGCTGAGGCTGAAGAAAACCTGGCCCATGGCCTGTACCATGGCATTGCCTAGGTCGCCAATTGAAGAAACCGCGGAAAAATCGGGGACAAAGAGAAATTTTAGACCTTCCCCGGCGCCGGGCAGGGTGACGGAACGGACGGCAACCACCACCACAATGACAAAGAGGGCAGGGAGGAGAATCTTGCTCATCTTCTCGATGCCTTTGACAACCCCCATGACCACCACGATAGCGCAGAAGGCCATAAAGACCAGGTGCCAGACCACCGGTTCCACCGGGCTGGCCACAAAGTTGTTAAAATAAGCGGCGGGGTCGGAGCCGAAATTGCCTCCGGAAGCAAAAGCAACGATATACTTGGTAACCCATCCGCCCACTACGCTGTAGTAGGAGAGGATGACAAAGGCGCAAAGCACTCCCAAAACGCCCACGAAAGTCCACTTTTTGTTGAGCTTGCGGTAAGCGCCGATGGCGTTGAGCTGGGTGCGGCGGCCGATGGACATTTCCGCCATCATGATGGGCACGCCCAGCAGTAATACAAATAAGATATAAAATACGAGGAAAATCCCACCGCCGCTATTGGCCGCGATATAGGGAAATTTCCACAGATTCCCCAGGCCAATGGCTGAGCCGGCGGAAGCCAAGATAAAACCCAGGGAAGATGTAAACTGTCCCCGGTTTTTCGGTGTCTGTGACATAACAATACCCCTTCTTTATTGATAGTGCTCCCGTCCTTCCTCCTACTAAAGACAGGAGTGCTGGGACAGAAGCCCCAGCAAGGTTACTTTACATTCTACCGGAAAAACGTCGGGATTTCAACAAAACTCCACATAAAATTTCTGGATGGTTATCATTTTTGCATAAAAAGTCAGAAAAAATG